>CAJMMA010000003.1 GCA_905214435.1 uncultured bacterium | reverse complement strand
GCCCGATTTTGCCTCTTGACAATGTCCTGCTCATATTAAAAGGAACGTCCCCAACGACTACCCGACAACCACGGCAACGCCGATGTTCTGGCAAAGTCAGCGAAAACCCGCCAGAGCGAGCAAGGTGCCTTGAAACGAGGCAGCATTGATCTTCTGATCATGCCGCCGAAGTTGAAAGGCAGATTGCCGCCCTGGCGGGTTTGCAGCGTCGACCGGTTACGGCGTTTGGAAAACGCCGTAACCTACTGAATGAGCATTGCGTCGCCAAAGCTGAAGAAGCGATAGCGCTCCTCGATAGCGGCGGCGTAGGCATCCATGATCTGGTCGCGGGAGGCCAGCGCGCTCACGAGCATCATGAGCGTAGAGCGCGGCACGTGGAAGTTCGTGATCAGCGCGTCGACCACGTGATAGGTCGAGCCAGGCATGAGGTAGAGCTGCGTCGTCGCGTTCTCGCGCACCACGATGTCACCGCGGCCGAGCGTGTCGGCGCCGTCCTCACGGCCTTCAAAATAACGCGCTGTCACGGCCGGATCGGACACCGGGGCATCCGTGTCAAAGGCGCTCTCGAGCGAGCGCACTGCAGTGGTGCCGACGGCGATCACGCGATGCCCCTCGGCCTTAGCCTTATGCACAGCGTCGACAACCTCCTGCGACACGTGGTAGCGCTCGGTGTGCATCACATGCTGCGTGGGATCGTCCTCCTCCACCAAACGGAAGGTATCGATGCCCACCTCGAGCTCGACGGCGGCAAACTTCGCGCCCTTGGCCTCGATAGCCGCCATGAGCTCGGGCGTAAAGTGCAGACCCGCCGTGGGAGCGGCAGCCGAGTGCTCCTCCTTCATGGCATAGACGGTCTGGTACTTCTCGGGATCGCCTTCGTAATCGGTAATGTAGGGCGGCAGCGGCACGTGACCGGCGGCGTGAATGGCCTCGTCGAGCGTGCGCGGCTCGCCGGCGGCATTGCAACCGGCCGGCTCAAAGCGCACCAGACGGCCGCCGCGGCTATCGGTGACAAAGTCGACGACCTCGGCCGTCAGCACCACGGGCGCGCCCTCGGGCGCATGGGCGCCACCGGCGCGATACTCAATCTGAGCACCGGGCTTCAGGCGCTTACCCGGCTTGACCAGGCACTCCCAAACGTGGCCCAGCGGGTCAACGTCCTCGCGGCGCTTGAGTAGCAGCGTCTCGACCACGCCGCCCGAGCCTGCCTTGCGACCGATCAGGCGGGCCGGCATCACGCGTGTCTTGTTGATGACGAGCACATCGCCCGGCTCGATATAGTCGATGATGTCGCGGAAGATGCGGTGCTCGACGGTGCCGCCATGCTCCAGCGGCGTTCCTGCCTGGGAGCCTTTGCGATCCACCACCAGCAGGCGGCAGGAGTCACGCGGCTCGGCAGGAGCCTGGGCAATCAGTTCCTCAGGAAGGTTATAGTCAAAATCATCGGTACGCATAGACACGTCGGATTCTCCTTATATAGCTAAAGTCCGCTCTACATCCTAGCAGGCTAACGTCCCAAATGAACTACTTTTTGGCGGCTTTACGCTCATCGCGGATACGGGCGCGGTCCATGGCCGCCTCGACGGCCGAGAAGCGGCAACCACAGTAGTTCTGCCGATACATGCCAAGCTCGCGCGAACGACGCGTGGCCTCGGGGTAATACGGGCGAAAATCGCGAATGACCGGGGTGAGCCCATGTGCCGCTGCCAAGCGCTCAAGCACGTCATTACAGGTATCGAACAGCTGATACGGCGAGACGGCGAGCGTCGTACCCACAAACTCAAACCCGTGCTCCTGGGCCACGCGGCACGCCTCGGCCAGACGCAGGGCATAGCACGCGCGACAGCGACGGGGCCGATCGGCACCCAGCGGGGCCACGCCGGCCTCCCAGCGCTCGCGATCCTCGCTTGCCTCAATGAGCTCGATGCCGCCGTCGGCACACCACCGGCGCAGCTCGTCCAGGCGGCGCTGCCATTCATCGCGCGGCTGAATATTGGGGTTGGTCCAGCAAATCGTGGGCTCAAACCCCTCCTCGCGCAGCAGGCGGACCGGCTCAAGCGAGCACGGCGCACAGCACGCATGCAGCAGCAGCGGCTTCATGGACATCTCCTCTCCCAGAAAAATCATCCCAAAAAGACTACCTTGCGAAAAAGCGAACGCCAAAGGACGTGTCCTCGCAGGCGACAATGCGGCGGTCGCGCAAAATGGTCCGCACGTAATACCAGTCGCCCACACAGCCCAACAAATGCAAGCCGGCCGCCAGGTAGCACAGCAGCGGATAGCCCGAACATGTAAACCCCAGGGCAAACGCCGCCGTCACGATAACCGTCGGCGCCAGGCAAACCGCCATGTACCGCCGGCGCGAATACACAACGCCCTCGGCGCAGGCGTAAATCATGCAGGTTTCGAGATTTGCTCCGAAGGTCACCCGAGCACCAGCAGGCGCAAACAGCTTAAAGAACACCGCGTGCACCAGCTCGTGCACGGCAAATGACGCCGCCGAAACCGCACCCAAGCCGATTATCCAGCCCAAGACGGCCATCCAGCCGCCCGCGTCAGCCGCATCCAAGTCTGCAGGCCCGCCCAGCAGCATAAACACCGGCACCAGGCACACGGCAAATGCACCAAGCACTGCCATCCCCCACACAAAGCAGGCGTGCAGAAAATCCTCGTCCTCAAACGCATGTATGTTGGAAATCTCATTCATAGCATCTTAGGATAGCGCCCCTGCCACGTACCCGTCCGCATGTGCGATAATGTCGAACGATATGCACGAATTGACCACCGCGTCGCCAGGCCTTGCGCCCGGCCGCGCTCTCACCATATGCGAAGGAGTCCCATGGCATCCAAATACTCCATGAACGACCGTCCCAGCTGGCCTCGCCGCGCCATCGTTACCGCCGGCGAGCCCTACGGCAACAAGGGCCTTCACTTTGGCCACGTTGGTGGCGTCTTTGTCCCGGCCGACTTCTTCGCCCGCTTCCTGCGCGACCGTCTGGGCCGCGAGAACGTCATCTTCACCTCGGGCACCGACTGCTACGGCTCGCCCATCATGGAGAGTTACCGCAAGCTCAAGGAGAACGAAGGCTACGACAAGTCCATCGGCGAATATGTCGAGTCCAATCACTCCCGCCAGGCCGCGACCCTCAACAACTACAACATCAGCTGCGATATCTACGGCGGCTCGGGCCTTGAGCCGGCGGCCCAGATCCATAACGAGGTTACCGCCGAGATTATCGAGCGCCTGCACGAGCAGGGCACCATCTCCAAGCGCTCCACGCTGCAGTTCTACGACGCCAAGGCCGGCACATTCCTCAACGGCCGCCAGGTCATCGGCCGCTGCCCCATCCAAGGCTGCAAGTCCGAGAAGGCGTACGCCGACGAGTGCGACCTGGGTCACCAGTTTGAGCCCGAGGAGCTCATCGCGCCCAAGAGCCAGCTCACCGGCGAGGTGCCCGAGCTGCGCCCGGTCGACAACCTCTACTTCGACCTGCCGGCCTACCTCGACTTTATGAAGACCTACACCGCCAAGCTCGCCCAGAACCCGCAGGTTCGCTCCGTGGTCTCCAAGACCATGGAGGAGTGGCTGCTGCCGGCACAGCTCTACATTCAGAACAAATTCCGCGAGGCCTTCGATGCCGTCGAGGACCAGCTGCCCGAGCACACCGTGCTGGAGCCCGAGGGCAACAAGAGCAGCTTTACCGTCACCTTCCCCAGCTGGAAGGAACGCGACGACGCCCACGCGGTGCTCGCCAACGGCGGCGTGCGTTTCCGCAGCGGCAAGGCGCTCGTGCCCTTCCGCATCACCGGCAACATCGACTGGGGCGTTCCGGTGCCCGAGGTTGACGGCGTGAACGACGTCACCTGCTGGTGCTGGCCCGAGAGCCTGTGGGCGCCCATCAGCTACACCCGCACCGTACTCGCCCGCGACGCCCGCGCCGCCGGCGTGACCGAGGGCGTCGCCGCCCAGGATGCCGCCCTCATGGGCGAGCCCGCCGCCGATTCCACGCAGGTCCCCGCGCCCACCTACCAGCACAGCTCGCTCGACTGGCGCGACTGGTGGTGCTCTGACGACGCGCAGATCTACCAGTTCATCGGTCAGGATAACATCTATTTCTACTGCATCGCGCAAACCGCCATGTGGGAGGCCCTGGGTTGGGACCTTACGCAGAGCACCGTCAGCGCCTGCTATCACCTGCTCTACATGGGCAAAAAGGCCAGCTCGTCCTCGCAGACGCCTCCCCCGCCGGCAGACGACCTGCTCAACCACTACACCTGCGAGCAGATGCGCGCGCACTGGCTGTCGCTCGGCCTATCCGAGAAGCCGGTGAGCTTTAGTCCCAAGGCATACGACACGCGTGTGACCGGCAAGGACAAGGACGGCAACGAGGTGCGTGCCTGCGACGACAAGCGCGTTATCGATCCGGCCCTTAAGGAGAGCGCCCTTTTGACCGGCGTGTTCAACCGCCTGGCCCGCAGCTGCTTCTACGGCGTCGCCGCCAAGGAGGGCGACAAGAGCCCCTATCGCAACGGCTGCATCCCCGCCGGCGCCGCCTCCGCCACTGTGGTCGAAGCCGCCGAGCAGGCAGCTCTCGCCTTTGAGCAAGCCATGTACAAGTTCGAGACGCACCGCGCGCTCGCCGTGTGCGACGACTACCTGCGCGCCGCAAACAAGCGCTGGAGCGATGCCTCCAAGGCCGCCAACAAGCTCGAGGGCGAGCCAGCCAACGCTGCCATGAAGCAGGCCCTGGTCGACGCCTTTACCGAGCTTCGCGTGGCGACCGTCCTGATGCACGGCATCGTCCCGACCGGCTGCGAGCTCATCTGCGAGTACTTCGACGTCGACCCGGTCGCCTTCTTTAGCTGGGACAACATCTTTGCCTCCACGGACGAGTTTGTGGTGAGCCTGGGCGAGAAGCCCGGCGAGCACCGCGTGAAGCCGCTGCCCCCGCGCTTCGACTTCTTTAGCAAGCACGAGAGTCAGTACTAAAGCACGGCAGCAGCAGCGTGCCCGGAAAGTAACCAATTTGGGACGGGAAGGAAAGACGGATGTCCAAGCCGCGTCGTCGTAAGCAGAAAAAGCAGGTTAAGCCCGAGCTCAGGCTCAGGCAATTTGCCGCTACCGAGCTTTCCGACCAGCTTGCCGCCCAACACTCCGCCGTCGACCTGCCGCGCTTTATGGTCGACACGGTTGCCGGCGCTTATACGCCTGCCGATGCCGAGCTCATGATCGAGGGCTTTGGCGCCGCAGCCACGCGTCCGGTCACGCTGCGCGCCAACACGCTCAAGGCGACCGCCGAGGACATCGCCGCGGCACTCGACGCCGCCGGGATCGCCCACCGCTCCGTCGCATGGTATCAGGATGCCTTCATCCTGCCCGACGCCCAGGTTTCCGACCTGTGGGACCTTGACATCTACCGTGACGGCAAGATCTACCTGCAGAGCCTGTCGTCCATGATGCCGCCTTTGGTGCTGGGTGCACGTGCCGACGAGGACATCCTGGACATGTGCGCGGCCCCCGGCGGCAAGACGACGCAGATCGCCGCCCTCACCCAGGGCCAGGCGCACCTCACAGCCTGCGAGATGAGCGTTCCCCGCGCCGAAAAGCTCGAAGCCAACTTGGACCGCCAGGGCGCCAAAAACGTGCCCGTCATGCGCATTGACGCACGCGAGCTTGACGAGTTCTTCCGGTTTGACCGCATCCTGCTCGACACCCCCTGCACCGGTACGGGCACCGTCATCAGCGGCAACGAAAAGAGCTTACGCGGCCTCACCGAGCAACTGCTCGTCAAGTGCGCCCGCTCGCAGCGCGCACTTCTGGACCGCGCCATGGGGGCCCTCAAACCGGGCGGCACGCTCGTCTATTCGACATGTTCGATCTTGCCGCAGGAAAACGAGGATGCCCTGCAAGAGGCCCTCGACAAGCACATGGACTGCGAGCTCATCCCCCTCGACGGCACGCCAAGCGAAAGCGAAGCGCGTCGCGCCCAGGATGCCGGCGACAAGCCGCATATCGAGCGCAACGCCCTTACCGAAGCCATTGCCGCGGGCCACGTCTCGGCCATTGCCAACGGAATGTCCGGCACGCTGACCATTCCGCCCAGTCGCGACTTTGAGGGCTTCTATATCGCCCTGGTTCGAAAACGCAGCTAGCGCACGGATTCAAAACTCAACAAGCTATCGCCGTGCGCGCCTGTCCTGCTGGTCACGGTGCTGCTTAAGTGCCTCGCGTTCCTTGCGCTCGGCCTTTTTGCCTTTAATGGCCGTGACCACAAAGTAGATGACCGCGGCGGCAACGATTGCGCCCACGCATAGGCCAATCGAGCCCAACATTGCCGAGAATTCCATACCGCGTCACCTCTCTTTTGTATACGGGACATTCAAGATAGCACCTCGATTCCCGCCACCACAGCTCCTTCACGTTCGCTGGCCCTTCAGTCTAACGGATGGCGCGGCGGGGAAAAATCAACTCGTCAAACGATTTAGCAATCGTAGCGCCGGTCGTACACTGCCGACCGCACAACATAGAAACGGACCGCTATGGATTCTCTCAACGACCTAAACGAGCGCGTCGACGCCTTTGTCGGCACCAGCTCCTTCGACACGCCGGTCACGGCAAACGACCAAGCCCCCATCGATGTTCCCGCCGAGGTTCACGAGGACGTCGTCGCCTCGGTCGACTTCTCCGAGGTAGAGCTTGCAGACGAATTTACCGAGCCCCAGGTGGCCGTAACCCCCAACGGCCTTTTGCCCATGGAGCCGCTGCCCATCGACGGGCGTCTGCGCAAGGCGGCTCTCCGCATGCCCGATGAGATCGAGGAAGCCAGCGGCTTTACGCTCTTCGGTCGTCGCATTAAATCGCTCATCTACACCACCGACGTGGCGGTCATCCGCAACTCCAATGCCGACGCCGTGTTTGCCGTCTACCCCTTCACACCGCAGCCCGCCATTACGCAGGCGCTGCTGACCGTTGCCGAGTGCCCGGTCTTTGTGGGCGTTGGCGGCGGCACCACCACCGGTAAGCGCTCCGTGCAGATGGCGGCCGTCTCCGAGATGCAGGGCGCGGCGGGCTGCGTGGTCAACTCCCCCGCCACTGCCGAGATGGTCGAGCACATCACCAACATCGCCGACATCCCCGTCATCGCCACGGTCGTTCGCTGCGACGACGATGCTCACGCCAAGGTGCGCGCCGGAGCCAAGATTCTCAACATCGCGGCCGGCAAGAACACGCCCCAGGTCTTGCGCGAGCTGCGCGAGCACTATCCCAACCTGCCGCTCATCGCACCGGGCGGCAAGACGCCCGAGAGCATCCGTGAGACTATCGCCGCCGGCGCCAATGCCATCATCTGGACGCCGCCATCTGCCCAGCAGCTTCAGACCGACATGATGCAGCGCTACCGCAAGATGAAAGAAGACGCCACGCCCGTCATCTCGCACGACGATGTGCCCATTATCGACCAGGTCGCCGCCGCCGAGGTTAGCCAGGTCGAGAACATGAATCCCGACGTGCCGATCCCCGACGAAGTCATCGAACGTGTCGCTTCGATCCACGATCATATCGAGGAGCGTCGCGCCAACCGCGGCCTCAAGCCCTCGCTGCACGGCTTCTTCTTCCGCGGAAAGAAACGCTAGCCGCAACAGCAAGGCCCGTCCCTCAAACAACGGGACGGGCCTTTTTCTGTTATCGAATGTCAGGAGGGACAGGCGCAGCCGTTAAAACCGTCAGCCAGCCCACGAACGTTAGTCCACGCGTTTGTCGCCCATAAAGAAGACGGCCACCGTGCCAGGTCCGGTATGCGAGCCAATCAGAGCACCGATGCTATTGATCTCAATCTTTCCTTTGAGCTGCGGAACCCGTTCCTCTATCAGTGCCGCAACGGCCTCGGCGTCCTCGCGGCACGCCGAGTGCGACATGATGCACTTGCCCGAATAGTTCGCGCCGTCCTGCACATGCGCCATCACGGTCTTGGCCATCTCGGAGATCGCGCGCTTCTTGGTGCGAATCTTCTCACGCGGCGCCAGCTCACCTTCGCAATCGACCGTCATAAGCGGGCAAATCTTGAGCGCCGTGCCGATGATTGCGCTCGCGGCCGAAATGCGACCGCCGCGCAGGTAGCTCGACAGATCGGTCGAGAAGAACCAGTGGTGAAGGTTGAGTTTATGCTCCTCAATCCAAGCTGCCGTCTCATCGAGCGAAGCGCCGCTATCGCGAACGTCGGCGGCACATTCCGCCAGCAGGCCAAAGCCCGAAGACGCCGCCAGCGAATCGATGACGCGCACCTTGCCGCCCTGGGGATAGCGATCCGCAAGCATCTGCGCCGCAACGCAGGCCGATCCATACGTGCCCGAAATACCCGACGACAACGCCAGGTGCAGCACGTCTTTACCCTCGGCAACAAACGGCTCCCAAAACTCCTCGTACTCACCCACGCTCACCTGAGACGTCTTGGGCATGGCGCCCGCAGATATCTGGGCAAAAAACTCGTCCGGCGTAATCGACTGATACAGATCGTCCGTATAGACAACATCGTCGATCTCGTAATGAAAACACACGACAGGGATATTGCGCGACACAAAGAACTCACGGGTTCGGTCGGCGGCAGATTCACAGGTCAGGACAAAATCACTCATATGAGGCTCCTTACTCATTGCTGCGCAAATTATTGCACAGTGAGCCTACATACGGTACATATGTCCACTATTTACCAAATCGAAGCAATAATAGCGAACATCTTTACCACCATCGTCTCCACCGACCCCACGCATGAATATCTGAGAAAACACCCTCTGTCGTCTCCACTCAACCGCCATATCTACCTCAACTAAATCGATTTACCAAACCGTTCGGCTAACAATTCGGCCGCCCATCCCCAATCGAAACAAAAGCGGCGCATACTGATAAACGTTTGACGCTGTTTATCAGTTTTACCAACCCCATCGGAAGGTGTTTCATGGTCGCATTCGATCGCAATCCGCAAGACTTCAAGTATCTGCGTCTGCTGTCGAAACAATTTCCCACCGAGCAATCCGCGTTTACCGAGATCATCAATCTCTCGGCCATCCTCAACCTGCCCAAAGGCACTGAGCATTTTATGAGCGACGTGCATGGCGAGTACGAAGCCTTTATGCACATCCTCAACAACTGCTCGGGCGTCGTGCGCGAGCATGTCGACGAGATTTTTGGCGACACGCTCACCTTTGACGAGAAGGGCGAGCTGTGCACGCTCATCTACTACCCGCACGAGAAGATCGAGCTGGTCCGCAGCCAGCGCGAGGACTCGCCCACCTGGTACAAGACGATACTTGACCAGCTCATCATGGTTGCCCGGTCGCTTTCGAGCCGCTATACGCGCTCCAAGGTGCGTAAGGCCATCCCGCGCGATTACGCCTATATCATCGACGAGTTGTTGCACACGCACCCGGACGAGAACAACTATCGCGTGCGCTATCACGAGCGCATCGTGGAGTCCATCCTGGAGACCGCAAGCGCCGACGACTTTATCGAGTCGCTTGCCTCGCTCATCAAGCGCCTGGCCGTCGACCACCTGCACCTGGTGGGCGACATCTTCGACCGCGGTGGCGGCGCGGCCAAGATTATGGACCGCCTGCTCACCTACCATTCACTCGACATCCAGTGGGGCAACCACGACCTGCTGTGGATGGGCGCTGCGGCCGGTGAGCCCGCCTGCATCGCCACGGTGCTGCGCAACAACCTACGCTACGACAACTACGAGATCCTGGAGAACGACTACGGCATCTCGCTGCGTGAGCTTGTCGCCTTTGCCGATGCCACCTACACCGCCGGTGAGTCCATCACCCCGCTGATCAAGGCCATCAACGTGCTGCTCTTTAAGCTCGAGGGTCAGATTATCCAGCGCCACCCCGAGTTCGACATGACCGACCGCCTGCTGCTCGACAAGATCGATCACGACGCCGGCACGGTCACGCTCGCCGACGGCAGTGTGTGGCCGCTCACGACCAACGACTTCCCCACCGTCGACCCGGCGGACCCCTATACGCTCACGCCCCAGGAGCAGCACATCATCGACAAGCTCGTGTCCGAGTTTGTCACCGCCGATCACCTGCATCGCCATATCGATTTCCTCTTTTCCCATGGCTCGATGTACAAGGTCGCCAACGGCAATCTGCTCTTCCACGGCTGCGTACCGCTCAACGAAGACGGCACCTTTAGCAGCATGAACTGTCTGGGCACCTGGCACGCTGGCCGCGATTATCTCGATTTTTGCGACCACATCGCCCGCCGCGCCTGGCGCGTGGGCGACCGCGACGCCCTCGACTGGATGTGGTACCTGTGGATTGGCTTTAACTCACCCGCCAGCGGACGCCTGGTGCGTACCTTTGAGCGCGCCTATATCGCCGATAAGAGCACCTGGGTCGAGCCGATGGACCCGTACTTTACGCTTACCAAGTCGCCCTCGGTCTGCGATGACATCATGCGCGAGTTTGGCGTCGTGCCCATGGCATGTTCACCGACCGGCCACATCATCAACGGCCACACGCCCGTTAAAACCACCAAGGGTGAGCAGCCCATCCGCGCCGAGGGCAAACTGCTGGTCATCGATGGCGGCTTCTGCCGCGCTTACCATCCCAAGACGGGTATCGCCGGCTATACGCTCATCTCGAGCTCGCGCGGCTGCCGCCTCAAGTCGCACCGGGCCTTTACGACGGTTGCCGAGGCACTCACGCGCAACGTGGACATCGAAAGCGAGACCAACCGTTTTGACCAAGCAGACCGTCGCCGCATGGTGAGCGACACCGATACTGGCGCCAAGATTCGCAGCCAGATCCAGGATCTGCGCCAGCTGCTCGATGCATATAGAAACGGTGCTATCGAGGAGCGCGTCTAGCCCCACCCGCGGGGATTGGCTAAACTTGCTGAGTTTGTCATCCCCACGGCGCCCCGGCGCCACCATAAGGCAGGTACCATGCAAAAGCTCCTTGCGCAGATCATGAAGTTTGGCGTCGTCGGCGTCATTGCCACGGTCATCGACTTTGGCATTATGAATCTGCTCCACTACGGTCTGGGCCTCAACATCCTAATCGCCAACACCAGCGGCTTTATCATCTCACTCATCTTTAACTACCTCGCCAGCATGAAGTACGTGTTTGCGCACAAGGAGGGCATGAGCCGCCGCCGCGAGTTCATTATCTTTGTCGTGCTGTCCGTGATCGGCCTGGTACTCAACGACGCTATCGTGTTGACACTCAACGCCGGTCTGGGACTCGAGGCCAATATCGCCAAGATCTGCGCCACCGCGCTTGTCATGGTCTACAACTTTGTGACCCGAAAGATCTTCCTGGAAGGCGACGAGACCAAGTAACTCGCAACCTTACAGCTTTACGATGCCCACGGATGACGCACGTCGAGCGCTGTGTCGTTCGTGGGCTTTGCTCGTTTACGGGCAAATTTTCAACGTTTGCGGATTAGCTCTTGAAAATTTGGCGAGTTCGTATAGTTCTTGGCAAGGACCTTACGTTTCCCTTGCAAAAGCTCTAAAGTATCCTCTGCTCGATTCATCAACGCATTGGATGTGATTACGTGCGCAAGGCACTGGCACAACCTCATACCAAGCAGTTCCTCAAGTTCGCTGTCGTGGGTCTTATCTCCTTTGGCATCGACTGGGGTATGCTCATTGCGCTCGTCGAGCTGTTTCACCTCGACTTTTTGATGAGCACCACGGTCTCGTTTACCACGTCCGTCGTGGTCAACTACTGGCTCAGCATGAAGTACGTGTTCGACC
Source organism: uncultured bacterium (assembly GCA_905214435.1). Lineage (GTDB taxonomy): Bacteria > Actinomycetota > Coriobacteriia > Coriobacteriales > Coriobacteriaceae > Collinsella. The sequence goes on along the minus strand of CAJMMA010000003.1, from coordinate 70,607 downwards.
ATCGCGAGGGCATGAGCCGCAAGCGCGAGTTCACGATCTTCACCATCCTGTCGGTGATCGGCCTGGGCCTCAACGACCTGTACATGTTTGTGGGCGTCACGTTTTTGAGCATCGGCTACCAGGCCATGAAGGCCATCGCCACGTTCCTCGTCACCTGGTACAACTACTTCAGCCGCCGCTTCTTCCTCGAGGGCGCACGGTCGTAGTCGATTCGCTATTTGCTTGAATGTATAACCGGTTGGAATTCCCATTCCAACCGGTTTTTTGTTTGCCGAGAGACCCGGCGACCCAATCCCATTCGCATGAAAAACGGGCGGCCCGGATGTCTGTCGGAACCGCCCGTCTGGCGCGCTATGTCGAAGCCTCTAGCCTGTAACGTAATACCAGACCACGTTGTCGCCGTTGGAGAGAACGTAGTTGCTGCAGGCCGTCATGGGCGTTGTGCCGTTGACGGAGTACATCCAGCCGCTCGTGCCGCCGTACTGTTTCTCGGCCAAACCACCAATCGCAGAAACATACGTGCCGTACGACGAGCCATGTGCGTTGACAGAAAGGCCCAGCGCGCACAGGGCATCGTAGACGGTAGCGCCTTCGTTAAAGGTAAAGGTGCCACCAGAAGACACAGGATTGCCCACAGCGCTCGATGTGACCGAAACCGTTACCGTTACGCAGTTGGACTCCTGTGAGCCGCTCTGGCCGCCCGAGGGAGCGCTTCCGCCATTAGAGCTGGAGACTCCATCAGACGACTGACCGCCGCCCGAAGAAGCACCGCCAGACACATTGGAAGTATCGCCGGCTCCCGTATTCTGGGCAGCGGATTTATCTCCAGACTTCTTGCCGTCCTGACTATCGGACTTCTTGCTATCCGAGCTTTTATCCGATTCCTTGTTTGAAGACTCGGAATCGTCCTTGGACTTGGACCCATCTTTTGCGTCATTCGATGACTTGGAATCCTTAGAACTGGCCTCGCCCGAAGTCGTAGTCGAGCCAGATGCCTTGGTGTCCTTGGTGACAACGCTCTCCCCCGTCACGGTCTGAACGATCCAATCAACGGACCAGGCGCCGCTCTCGGAAGGATGGACGAAGCCCAGCGATATGACAATCAGCGCAACGCACGCGGCAATCAGAACGCCAAGAAGCGCCTTCCGTCGAGGGGCGGACGCCGCCGAAGCGGCGCCCTGTTGCTTTGCATCGTCGAACTGAATGAACGAGGAATTTGGTTGCTTGGGTTCAGCGTCCTTGGATTTATTGGACACAGCCCTCACCTACCGACGTTTGGTGAACACGAACACGCCGACGATGGCGAGACCGATGACGCCGGCGGCAACGCCAACAATGGCGAGCGGGTTGGTGCCAATCTCCTGCTCGGAAGCACTAGAGGACTTCTTAGCAGTGGTCGTGGAAGCAGCACCCGTATCGGACTTGGAATCGGACTTCTTGTCGGACTTGCCGTCCTTCTTGTCAGGCTTCTTCTCGTCCTTCTTATCGGACTTATCGGAGTCCTTCTTGTCGGACTTGTTGTCCTTGGTCTCGGTCTTGGTCGACACCGTCGTCTTGGTCACCGGCTTCTGACCCGGGGCGACAGCGCCGCCAGCCTGCTGGCCCTTCGTGCCGGAGCCGGAGCCCGTGCCCGTGCCAGCACCGGAACCGTTGCCAGCGCCACCGTTGCCACCATTAGTGCCAGAACCGCCATTGCCGCCAGGGTTAACAGCATTCTTGGTCCACTTGGCATACAGCGTCAGATCGGCCGTCACCGGCGTACTGAAGTCATACGCCTGCGTGCAAGCCTCATCGGTGAACCAACCGCCGAAAGTGTAGCCATCGCGCGTCGGATCGGCCGGCTTGACCAGCTTGCCGTCGGCCGTAGCAACAAACTTAGTGTCGCAAGCAGACCCGCCGTTGGAATTAAAGGCAACCGTCCAAGACTCAACAGCCCCGAGCTTGAACAGCGTACCCGAATCATTGATGTAGTACAGGTTGCCAGATGCATCGGCAATGACCGGAGAGTCACAGTACTGGTAATGGCCAGCCGCATCATAAATCTGCGTCGCCTCTGCGTCGCCAAGCGTATAGCGATACACGCCACCACCAGCAGAGTAGTTGACGTAATCCTTGCTATCCGCGCTGTTAACGGTGAAGTACACATAGGTCTTGCCGCCCTGAACACTCACCAGCGGAGTAGCAGCAATACCGTTGAGACCAGCCGGCAGCGCCTTGCCGTCGGCAGCAGCGACCATCGTGGTCTTGCCCGTCTTCAGGTTATAGAGAACCAGAGCAGAGCCAGTAGCCGTCTGTCCGCCGACAATCAAGTTTTCACCAGCCACCGCCGGAGCGCTCATGTTATTCGTAAGGCCCAGATCAACCGTCTTCTGTTCACTCAACACGCCCTTCGCCGAAAGCGAAATCACATGGAGCTTTCCGTCGTGCGTCATCTGATAGAAGGTCGAACCATTGGACGGATCGGCAATGCAATCGGCATTTGCGAGAGCGCCGAGCTTCATGGTCGAAACGACATCGCCCGTCGTCTTATCAATGCACTTAAGCGTACCCGCGCTCGTAGGAACGATGGCATACTTATCCGTCAAAGCCGCACCAGTCCAGTAATAGCCCTCGGCAGGGTCGATGTTCTGCCAAGAAACTTCGCCCGTGGCAATCTTAATGCGCGCAAAGGAGCCGTTGCCGTAGGTCGCGTTGTAATTCTCGTCATACGAAATATCGACCGAGCCTACATAGACGTACTCGCCGTCCGAAACGACGGTGCAGGAGCTCTGCGTCAAGTCCGTCAAACCAGGCGTCAGCCACTTGCAGATCAGCTTGTCTGCAGTAATCGCCTGGACCGCACCGCCGTTGAGCGGAACGATGATAAGGCCATTGGTATAGATCGGACGAGAGGTATAGCTCACCTTGGAGGCAAGCGGCGCAGAGGCAACCTTTTTGCCCGTGGACGAATCGATCTTAATGAGCTCGTTCTCGGTCGCGATGTACACAAAACCGTTAGCAATGACAGGCTCGCTGCAGTTGGCATACTGCTGACCAGACTCGGCCTTCCAATCGAAGGCCCACTTAAGACCGGCGGCCTGCGCAGGCGTCTTGGCGTCCGTAACGGACGTACCGTTGCCGCTGTTACCGTAGCCGGCCCACTCGGCATCCCAATCAGGAGTCGTCGCACTCGGGTCCACGACAATCTTGTCGGGATCGGGCATGGGCGAATCGTCGGTGGTATAGGCAAGCGTGACCTTATCGCCGCTCTTGAGCGTAATCTGGTTGGCGCAGAGTAAGGAGGGCTCTCCATTGATATACAGGTGCCAAGATTTATTGGTCGCAGCATCCCAGGCATACGGCTTGTGATCGAACGGCGAGTTGATGGAATTGAGGGACCAGTACTCACCACTCTGGGAGCCGTTGTACGTAACGCCCTTGGCCTTCAGGACCGTCTCAATAAGGTTCTGGGCAGTAGAGCCTTCGGGCAAAGAAACACTGCTTGCCGAGCCCCAGCAAGTATTGTTGCCGTTGACATCGGGACCGATAACATCGACAGACCCAAGAACCTGACCAGGAAGGGCATCGCTGTCGCCAGCATACATAAAGGTGACGGCGTCACCATCTTGGAGTTCGTAGTTGCCGGCACCGACCGTGGCGGACTTGCCATTTACATAGAATTGCCAATAACTGCGGGTCGCAGGATCAGACTTATAGGTCTTACCGTCAAGCGGCGATTTAATGCCGCTGAGGTACCAGCCCCAAGACTCTTCACTAGTAACGAGATCAAGACCAGTCTGCTCCAACAGGTCCTTGGCAGTAGAGCCCGCCTTGAGACTCGTCTGGCCCGTCGAGGCCCACACCTGCTGCTTGCCGTCCTTGTCCTTGCCAAGCACCTGAACGGAAGCATGGACGGAATCAGAGGGCAACTGGTCGCCCCAGCCACCGTAGAACCACGTAACGGTATCGCCGGCATGAATGGTGACATTGTCCGCCGTGTAGTCGCTCGACTTGCCGTTGATGAACAGCTGCCAAGAGGTCGAATAATCGAGCGGCGTACCCAGCTCAACGCCATTGTACTTAAGGCTCAGAATGAAGGAGCCCGCAACAACGGCGTCAATATCATTCGCCTCGAGCGCGACCTTCGTAAGGTCAAGTGCGTTCGAGCCGGACGTCACCACATACTGCGCGTTATCGACCCAAGTCTGAGTCTTGCCCTGGGCATCGCGACCAATGACGGTCACATTTGCGGCAACCTGGTCCTTAACGACAGGGGACGAGCTACCAGCCGTATAGGCAAACTCAATCTTCTGCCCCTGGGTGAGCTTGACGCCGCTCGCGCCAACCGAGGAAGACGCGCCGTCGACAAACAGCTGCCAGTAGGCATAAGTCGCCGGATCGAAGGCAAGCGTGCGGCCATCGCTCGGGGACGTGATGCTTTCGAGGTAGAAACCGTATGCCGTGTTCGGATCGTATTTCGCCTTAAAGCCCGTCTTCTCCTGCAGCTTAACGAAGGCGTCCGCAGCCGTCGAGCCCTCGTCGAGCTTAAGCTGCGTAGGTGCCACCCAGGTCTGAGCCTTGCCGTCGGCATCGGTGCCGATAATCGAGAACGAGACCTCGACTTGCTTCTTGGCGACATCGCCAGTTTCTGTCGGGTTCTCCGTCTGAACGGCAGCCGCGGCGGCAGATCCTGCTTGGCCAGCGGATGCCGTCGAAGACTGCTCGCTCGTAGCAGGGCTCTCCCCCGTCGCCGAGCCTTCGTCGCCAGTTGCTGCCTCTGTTATGGCTGCACTAGCTGCAGGCGCGTCCTCGGAATCCGAAACCTCGGCGCCGCTCTGCTCAGCGGCACCGCCCGCAAGCGCTGCGTCCTCGCCCGACGTCGCAGCCTGAGCCACAGCCTCGGCAATGCCCTCGGCGCCCTCGGCCCACAACTGAGCCGGCGTGGTGCCAAAGGCCATCGCGAAGGTCAGGAATGCCACCAGGCCGCGCTTGGCTACACCGCGTGCAATCGCGCCACGGCGATGCAACGAGGCGCGCTCGCGCTCGTCCTCAAACATATCCATTTGTCCCCCATTGTCTGTACTTGGAGCGTTGCCTTGAGGCTGCCCCACGTCATCGCGCATGTTGCGCTCGAGTTCCCCCATTGGGATCTCTCTTCCCTCCAGAGCCCTATGCACACCGGCAGCATACGCCGCAGCCGCATGCAAGATGGGAGGCGATCCGACTTAACCTTAACGGCTCAGGCGCGCCGTCCGATCTGCGACGCGAACATCCCGAGCCAAGAGGAATTACGGTTACTGGTACAGCCGGGGACTTGCACCCCGATTCTCCCAAACGCGCAGGAAAACCGCGCATTCGTGCGTCTCCGCACCACCATCTAGGCCATCGATTATTACCGTCAGTATGGTATCACGCAAAAGGGCCTCGCACGCAGGCGAAGCCCAAGGTAAAAGCTATTGTTTGCGATAGGAGAATGCGGTGACGGCCGCAGCCTCTAGTGCTTGCCGCCGTGGCTGTTGAGCCAGATATTGCGACCCAGCATAAGCGCCAGCACCAGCGCGCTCACGTAGCCAAAGAAGCCGATGACCGGAATGCCGAGGACAACCGGCTCGATGCGCGCGTAGTACACCACCGACGAACCGATAAACAGACCGGCGATCACAATTGCCATCGACATGCGGTCGATAATTCCACCCAGCTGTCGCAGCGCCTTATCGCTGCTCATGATCTGCGTGTTCACCTTAAGCTGGCCGCGCGTGAGCATGCGCGACGCCAAGCCCAGATACTCGGCCGCCTCGAGCGAGCCTTTTGCTGCGCGATAGCTGCTCGCGGCAAGATCGCGCCCCATTTCGCGGACGCGCACATAGGTGCTCTTCTCGTTTTTGATGTGCGTCTGGATGATCTGGATCATGTTGACGTTGGGCATGTACTCGGTCAGCAGGCCCTCGAGCGTCACCATGCCACGGGCGAACATCGTCACCACACTCGGCAGCTCAACGTCATTTTTGCGTGCCAGATTGAGCAGCGAGGTCAAAAACTCGCCGATATCCAGGTCCTTAAGATCAAGACCCGCAAAGTCGGCGACGATAAAGTCCAAGTCGGACAAAAAGGCCGAATGGTCGAGCTCGGCCGAGTCGCCGCGCGTCACGGCAAAGCGCATGAGCGAATCCTTGAGCTTGGGCACGTCACCCTCGGCCACGGCGAAAATCATGTCCTTGACGATACCGCGATCGTGACTCGACATGCGTCCGACCATGCCCAAGTCGATAAAGTAAACGATGCCGTCCTTGAGAATAATGTTTCCCGCATGCGGGTCGGCATGGAAAAAGCCGTCATCGAGCACCTGCGTCGAGTAATCCTCGACGATTGCGGCACCGATCTTTTCCAAGTCATAGCCCTCGGCCACCAAGCGTTCAGGATCGGCGATCGAAATGCCGTCGACGTAGTCCATAACCACCACGTGCTCGGTGCACAGGTCCAGATAGGATTTAGGACACGTCACGCCATGAACGCTCTTATGGAACTCGTAGAAGTCGTTGAGGTTTTTGGCCTCGGCCAAAAAGTTGGTCTCCTCGCGAAACGAGGTCCACAACTCCTCGACTACGCCGTGCAGGTCAACGAATTGATCGGTGTTGACGAACTTGGAAACGATACGCACCACCGAGCGGATGATATCGATGTCCTGTGCCATAACCTGCTGCGCACCGGGGCGCTGCACCTTGACGGCCACGTCCTCGCCCGTCACCAGACGAGCGCGGTGCACCTGCGCGAGCGATGCGCTACCAAGCGGATTGGGGTCGATCGCATCGAACATCTCCCCCAGGCGCAGGCCGTATTCTTCTTCCAGACAACTGAGTACGACCTCGTACGGCACCGGCTCCACGTCGGAGCGCAGACGACGTAGCTCGTCGCAAAAGCGTTGCGGCAAAATCTCGGACCGGTTGGCCAGAATCTGCCCCATCTTGACGAACATGGGGCCGAGTTCCTCGAGCAGGCGGCGCAAACGAACCGGCGTGAGGTTATCCCACACGCGGTACTTTTTGACCAGGCGAACAATCTGCCCGATGCGCTCGCGGCGACCCGCCGGCGTGAGCTGATATTCCTCGTCCGGCGCCATCGCGTCGGGCTCCTCGGGGACCATATCGACAGCGCGCGGCTTCTTGCGAGCGCCCGAGACGGCGGCGTCGACCTCATCGACAACCGCCGCCTCGTCACCCAAGGGATCTAGATTGTTGTAATCGGTGGTGGAATCTGCCATCTGCGCTGCTACTCGGCCTCTTCGGTGTCCTTCGCATCGTCGGGCTCAACGGACTCGACGGGCACCGAGGTCACGTTGTCCTCGACCGAATCGACGATGTCGCGCACATGGGCCAGGAAGGCCGTACGCTCGGGGGCGGTCATGACGCGGACGCGGGCAAGGATGAGCTCGTCAAGCACGCGCTGGGCCGCGGTCTCGCCCTGCGTGCCCAGACGCTCGGTCAGGTCGGAGATGGTGCCACCGGCCTGCTCAAACATGTCGGACACACTGCGGGCGATATCGGGGGTGGCGGTGTCCTTGCGGACCTGTTCGCCCTTGGTATTAAGGTCGTCGAGGACCTTTTTGCCGCCTTCGACGGCAACGGCGGCAGCGCCAAAGCCAACGTTGATGGCGCCGTTAACAAGCTGATCGAGTTTCATAACCATGGTTGTCTCCAATCATAAACAACTGCATTGGCGTTCTTGTACCCAAGATCGAGTGAAAGCGACAAAGCGTTTTAGCGCTATTCGATCGACGGGAAATCCCTACCTCACGTTGTCGTTCATCGCGAAAGAGTTCTTCATAGCGCAGCTCGTGGTGTAGAGCACCTTGCCCAGTAGAGCATCGGTTTCCACGCGAACACGCTCGGCAAAGGCCTCGTTGGCGCGTGCAAGTTCGGCAGGCACTTCGGCCTCGGGCAGAACGGCTACGGCAGCGTCGACGTCATGGATCTGCTTGTGGCCCATGCCACCGACCTTCTCCTGATAATCCTCCACAGCGCGACCGCACTCATGGAAGCGGACGTCAGCCAGCGCGCCAATCAGGCGGTTGGCCCAGTAGAAGTTTTCGGACGTCACGCGAGCCTGCGTGTCGGCATAGTACTCGGGCATGGTCTCGACGTTAGCGTACAGCGGAACCAGCGCGTTAAACGAGTTGGAGCCAAAGGCCATCCACTGCACGGCGCGGTAGGCCGGCTGCGCATAGGGGCGCAGCTGCAACACGGCGAGCTGGCTGTTGCGGTTGATGCCGATGGGGCGATAGGCGCCACGCGTAGCGGGCGTGCCCTTGCTGCCGTAGCAGTCGTACTCCGTGCCCTGGTAGTGGCTCGAAAGCACGTACTTGATGTCCTCGATGGTCACCTTGCGCTCGGGCACGCGGCTCCAGGGGATATCGTCGCTCTCGGGCGTGTAGTCGGCGTCGGGGCCGTCCCACACATCGCTGGGGTTGAGGCAGCGCTGCATGTACCAGGCGCGCGGCGTGTTGTAGACATGATCGCTGTCGCTGTGCGAGCCAAAGGCCTCGCGCGGGTTGAATACCGTCGCCGGGCCGTCGCCCTCGACACCCAGCGTCAGGTCCAGATGCCACTCGGCCATCCAGGAGCGCAGGTCGGCGGAGCACATGTGGTCGGTCTGGGCGCCCTCGGCGTCGTCCAGGTCAAAGCTGTCGATACCCAGCTGGTTGGGCATGGTCACATAGGCGTCATCGGGCACGCGCTTGGCGATCCAGTGGTGGCCGCCGATGGTCTCGAGCCACCAGATCTCGTCCACGTCGCTAAAGGCGATGCCGTTGTTCTCGTAGGTGCCGTAGCGCTCGAGCAGATCACCCAGGATACGAACGCCGTCGCGAGCGGACTTGGCATACGGCAGGACCAGGGTCACCATGTCCTCCTCGCCCAAGCCACCGGGCTGCGCCGGAACGTATCCATCCTCGCCTTCGTTGCCCTTGGCGGGCAGGTAGTCCACAAGCGGGTCGGCGCCGCGGACGCGCTCGTTGGTGGTGAGCGTCTCGGTTGCGGACATGCCGACATTGAGCTCGTTGAAACCGGCCTCGGCCCAGATGCCGTGGCCCGGGACAACATCGGGGACGCTCGTGTAGCGCATGGGATTGTCGGACAGCTCAACGGTTAGGTGACTCAGGACGCTCGTGTAGACGCGCGGCTGTTCGTCGGGATGCACCACGCGCATACGCTTGGGCTCAAACACCCCGTTGGACGAGTCCTCGTTACGCGCGACCAGGGTCGACCCGTCGTAGCTCGCGTTCTTACCAACCAAAATCGTTGTGCACGGCATGCGCATCCTCCTTGAGCGAAGAAATCAAACGGTAACAGTGTATCGCTTCGGCGCAAAAAGGGCGAAACCGCGACCCCTCGAGCCCCCTCGAGACCTCTGTGGTCAAAAAATGCCAAATATGAGTACTGTCACCAATTTAGTAACAGCAATTTTGCTACGCATGGGTGTCGAAAGTCTACATTTGTTCAAAAATTAGATGATGTAATTCCTCATAGGTCCAATAAAATAGGCTCTCTATCGATAATAAATATCGTTAGAGAGCCAAATTAGCCTAAAATATATGTGAGTATCTTGGCAACACTACTCATATTTGGCATTTTTTGTCCACGGGGTATAGAACTAACCCCTCAAACAGCCCAAAACGCCTATTTCGATGCGCGCTCGGCCGCTTCGATCACGTGTTTGGCGAGGATCGCCGTCGTCACGGCGCCCACGCCGCCCGGCACGGGCGTGATGGCGTTAACGACCGGCTCCGCGGCAACAAAATCGACGTCACCCACCAGCTTGCCAGCGTCCTCATCCCAGTTAATGCCAACATCGATGATCGTCTGGTCCTCGCGAACGGCATCCACGCCAATCGTACGCGCGCGTCCAACGGCCGCAACCACAATGTCGGCAGCACGGCACTCAGCGGCCAAGTCATGCGTATGCGTATGGCACGTCGTCACAGTGGCATTGCGAGCCGTAAGCATGGCGGCAACGGGACGGCCAATCACCAGAGACCGACCGACCACAGCAACCTTAGCTCCATCCAGCTCAACGCCGTAATGATCCAGCAAAGCAAGCACGGCTTCGGCTGTGCAGGGGGCAAAACCCTCGCCGCGCCCCGAAAGCGTGGTGAGCAGCGAAGCCGGCGTCATGGAGTCAACGTCCTTGGCGGGATCGAGTGCCGAGGCAACCGCGTCCTCGTCAAGGCCGGCGGGCAGCGGGCGGAACATCAGGCAGCTATGAACAGCGGGGTCGGAATTGATGTCCTCGATGGCCGCCAACAGCTCGTCCTGCGAAACATCGGCGGGAAGCAAAACGCGGCGAGCTTCAATGCCAACCTTCTCGCAGCGCTTGAGCGCACCGCGCTCGTAGGACAGGTCGTCCTCGCGTTCGCCTACACGCACGATAGCCAACGTCGGAACAACGCCCCGCTCGCGCAGGACTGCGCAGCGAGCAGCAAGTTCCTCAGTCAAAGCGCGAGCAACGGGAGCACCCTTCAGCAGTTCAGCCATGGCTATCCTCTCTTCCTTGCAGCGTCGGCGGCGCGGCGCGCCAGCGCATCGGCGCGCGGCAGCCACGTATCCAGCAGCTCATCGCACGCTGCCTCGAGCTCCTCGGCGCGTGCACGATCCTTCATAGACGTGGTGTTCGCAAAGAGCGTCAAGCTCGCGCCCTGCATAGCAGAACGGCAGAACACGGCGCCGCACGCCACATCGGACAGCAGCTGACGCGAACCCTTGTCGGCCATGTCCTCGAGCAGCGCCAGTGCACGCCCGCAGGCATCCATAATGCGATACGGCGGCATAGCGGCCACATGCAGCGCATCCTGAATCGCGGTCGCTCGAGCCGGATCGTCACGCGGAATACCGTATGCCGCGGACACCTGCCCATAGGCACGAACGTCCTCGGCAACCAACTCGACAAGCTCCTGGGCCAGCCCATCAGCATGGGCAAACGCACGCGTCAGGTCATCCGCACGATCAGCAAGCGCGGGATTGGTCGCCCCGTAGCGTGCGACCATTCCGCACAGCGAGGCGCCCAGCGCGCCCACAAAGGCGCTCGCGCTGCCACCGCCGGGAACCGGCTCGCGCGCGGCCAGCGCCTCGGCAAACCCGCGGCAGGTCTTGTCCATCATCTCTTGGCTCATACGTATGCACCTTCAAGTCATATAGATCGGTCGGGCGGCAACCGCCGACCAACCGCATCAAACACGTAATGATGCTAAGTCTAGCCCATAAGCACATGAGCGTCAGCACACCTGGCCATCGCGGATTTCTATGACGAACGATAGGCGTCGGCGCCGCAAACATGGGACACATGGCCCACCTTTCGAGACTCCCGAACGGCACAAACTGGGGCATATCTATAAGTAAGGGACCCGTTGGGGCACGGCCGAGCAACGGCCATAAGCGATGAACGGAGGCATAAGCCGCACAGTACACAGAGACATCCGCCGCCAGCGCAATCAGTACCCCAACAGCATGCGGCGCCGTGATGTCATCGGCAGACAAGGAGGACGCCACCATGAAGAAAAAGACCCTATCGATCCTCTCCCTTTGCATCGCCCTCTTTGCCGCGTTTGCCCTTGTCGGCTGCGGCGGGAGCGCATCGGGCGGCGGCAGCGCCCCCAAGAGCGAGAGCAAGGAAAAGGTCCCCGTCGCCAAGAAGACCGACTTTATCTGGTTTAAGGTCGAGATGCCCGAGGGCGTCGGCGTAAGCGACTCCGCCGGCAAGAACGCCGACAGGGTCCAGCTCACCTTCCCCGAAGACGAGAACGCCTCGGCCGATCGTTTTATCCCCGTTTGGAAAAAAGCGCTGACTGCCGAGGAATCCCACGCCGACCAGGCGGAAAAGAAGGGGGATACGTTCCAGTGGAAGGATGGCGGGTCCGTCGAGTATAACGGCAGGACGTGGCTCGTCGGAACGTACGAGGACAACAGTGGCATCACAACCCTCCTCTTTACCGACGTTGAGCCGGGAAGCATCTATGTCCTTATCTCGAACTTCGACCTGCACGAGAAAGAAGCCGAGGCGCTCCTCAACTCCATCGAATTCCCCGATGACATGGCAGAGGCAGTTTCCGAGGCGCGCGAAGTCGAGATTTCGAGCATCGAGATCAAGTAACGGGACACCCGCACGCGCCTACGCGCACCTGCGCACATGCGCCCCATTAAAGCAACGGGCACCCAACCCCGGGGAGAGCCGGCAGCACCGGCCCTCCCCTCTTTTGCGCCCGAGCATATTGCCACTTAACGGCGCAAATCAAACCATCAGAATGGGACACATGGCCCACCCTTACGAGTCACTCGCGCGTACAGTAAAGGCAGGTAATCCATGGGCGGTTACAGATCGAGGAGGACACGACCATGAAAAAGAAGGCCTTTGCGATTCTCACCCTCTGCATCAGTCTCTTTGCCGCGTTTGCCCTGGTGGGCTGCGGTGGCAGCGGCGGCGCTACCGGCAGTGGCGGTGGCGGCGGCGCGGAAAAGCCAGCCGTGGATATGAGGACCGACTTCATTTGGTTTAAGGTCGAGGTCCCCGAGGGCGTCGAGATCACCGACGTTGCCGGCGACACGGCCGATAGGGCCCAGTTTAAGTTCACCGAGAGCGAGCACGCCAGCGATCGCTTCATCCCCATCTTCGACTCTGACAAGAACGCCGACGAGCTGTTCGACTACGAGGCCAAGTGGAAGACCGACTTTGAGTGGACCGAGAATGATCCCGTCAAGTACAACGGCAAGTCCTGGCGTAACGCTTCCTACACGCACACTGGCGGCGTGACGACCGAGTACTTCACCGACGTTGACGGCGGCAGCGTGTACGTGCGCATCGACAACGTCGAAGAGCACAAGGACGCCGTCGAGACCATGATGAAATCCCTGGAGTTTGCCGACGACATCGCCGAGGCCAAGACCGAAGCCATGGACGTCAAGCTCGAGGATATCAAGATCAAGCGCTAAGCGACTGGCGAGCGCAACGGGAAACACGAGCGCAGTGCTAATAAGCGGCGGTGCCCCAGCGCTTCGTACTAAGGGAGGACCGGCTCGCCGGCCCTCCCTTTCTTATGCCGATAGCCGGCGAACGCGAGGGTGCCGGACGCCGGAACCACCCAAATGTGACAACAATACGAAAACAGCAAGTACCCCAACACGTCCGCCCGCCGATTTATTGCGCCGCGCAGACAATTAAACCGGCGTCTTTAAACATCTGGGCAGTATATTGACCAAAACGAGCGCACAGCCGCACCCTGCGAACGGAGGAGTTATGACCGAACACCACGCAATCAGTCGCCGAGCGTTTACGCTGGGCCTTGGACTCGCAGCATTGTCGCCATTTGTAAGCCTGCCCGAAACCGCGGGATTGGGCCTTCCCATGCGCGCGGCATTTGCAGAAGACACGCCCACACCGGCGGCCACCCTCGACAAGTTCGTCATTCGCCTTCGCCCCGCGGGCTATTTTCGCACCGCGAGCGTCAACGAAGACGGCAACGTCATCGGCAACGTCTGCCACCTGTTTAATGACGGCACGTCCAACAAGCTCATCCTCGAGCACGTGGCGACCGATACAGATAATAGAAATTGGTATGCCATCCGCACCCTGCTCAATTTCGAAGAGCACAAGAAGACGGGCTACAGCATTTGGTCGGTCGATGGCGACTCGGACAAAGATGGAAAGGTCATCCACGTATGGAGTGGCGAGCATGACGACAAGCCCAGCCGCTCTTTTGCGTTCGATCGCCAGCAAAACGGAACCTACATCATCCGAGACCGCACAAACGAGAAAAAAGACATTAATTACCTGGCCATAGAAAAGGACGGCAAAGACCAAGACAACAACAAGATCTGCCACAAGAGGAAGAGCATTCCGTGGGAGCTCGAACTTGTCGGTTACGACAAGGGCGAGATCAATACCACGGTTAGAAGTATCGACTGGATCACGCATAGCAGCTACGTCGACGGACCATGCTGGATGAAATACGTCGACGGCAACAAATACCTCGACGAGCTGAGCATCCCGGGCACGCATGATTCGAGCACCTGCAGCGTCGACAACGACACCGAGCCCCAAACCTCGCTTGCAAAGTGCCAGCAGGATTACATCCCCACGCAGTTGCTCGAAGGCATTCGCTATTTTGATATCCGACTTGGAAAGAACAACGATAAAGGCGACCCCGGCATCGACCATGGAATATGCTACCTGCTCAAAAAAGACGGGGGCTTTATACATCTCTCCGATGTCATCGGTTACTTCAAAACATTTTTGAACGAAAACCCGTCAGAAGCGCTCATCATGCGGTGTCACGAGGCAACGACGAAGCTACCGACGAAAGCGTTACGACGGCTTTCGCCAATGTTATGGACAATAACTCCGATCTGTTCTATACGTCGAGCCATGTCCCCACACTGAACGAGGTGCGCGGAAAGATCGTCCTGCTGCGTCGATTTAAACTCGCCGGCGACAGCGTAGACGGCCACACGTGGGGCCTCGACCTCGCCGAATGGGACGACAAAATCAAGGCGCATTCCGGAAAGTCCATGTGCCTCGTGAAATACGAGCAAGGCTTTGAGGCTGCGGGCAATACGGGCGACAAAGAGCCCTATAGCACAGCGGTATATGCCCAAGACCATTACAACTGCACGGGGTCCAGTAAAATCGACTGGGTCGATATGGCCCTGAAGGCGGCGGCCGAGTTCAAGCGCGGCACCGTAGATATCACTGCCGCGGACGGGACAACGGTGCAGGCAACGGAGCGCTGCTGGTTTATCAACTACACGAGCTGCACGCAAAACAACCCTTTTACCGCGGCGCGAGTGGTCGACGAGCACCTGTACAAGAGCTCGTATATAAACAATACCGGAGTTGAGGGCACAAAAGAGGACTGCCGTAAGCACATTGGCATCATTGCGTCCGACTTTGTTGATGCGGCACTGGCCCGAAGCATCTACCAGCGCAATTACGATTACGATACACAGCACAAGCAGACAGCTTCGTGCTACCTCCCAGCCCGCATGCACATGACATATGGCGACTCGTTGAGCGATGCCTCACTCCAGGATGGAAAGACCGTTGGCGAGGGTCATTTCCGCCTTGTCGACAGCAGTAACGTACTCAACGTGGCGGCTTCGGGCCATACGTTTGCCATCGAATACGTTGATGTCGATGCCTTGGGCAACGAGACCGTTACGGGGCTGCAGGGTTCCGTGCCCATCGATATCGACCCGCGCGCGCTGACGCCCCATTTTGAGGGGCTTGAAGGCCTTAAGGCCGGCGAAGACGTGCGCGCCAAGGTTGCGGCATCACTCGAGGGCAAGCTCGAAACCGATGCCTGCACGGCCCAGCTCGAGTTTGTGCACGACGCGAACGGCGCTCCGGGAACGGCGATGGCCGAGGGCGAGGCATTTGCCGCAGGGACGTATTGGGTGCGTGCGAAAGGCCTGTTGGGCGACGCGGCGAAAAACTACACGCTTGCCACCGACGGATCCGCAAGCTTTACCGTAGCGGCCTCGGGCAGTGCGGGCGGCACCGGCAGCGGTACGGGTTCCAACGCAGGCGGCGCCGACAAGAACGGCGGCGGCAACAAGAGCAAGGGCTCGGGCGAGAAGCTCGCCGGCACGGGCGACGGCTCTGGCATCGCCGCCGGGCTCGCCGCTGCCGCCGTGGCGACGACGGTCGCCGGCGCAGCAATGCTTGCCAGCGACCGCGAAAACAACGAAGGCGCTAGCGAATAGGCAAGCCGGTTTTCAGACGCATCGGCTCAATCAGGGGCGCGGAATACCGTTCTGTGCCCCTATTTTTGACATGAAGGAGTAGCAAAGTGTTGTTATCCATGCGTGTCACTCCCGCGAGGTTCGCTAAAACTGCCTCTATGGCCACATTTTAGTCACCGCAAGGCTCCCATGCGAAGGTGCCAGACAGCACAGCAATTCGTGTCCGCGCGAGGCTTTAAACTAAATGCGATAAAGATGCATTCCACAAGAGGAAAGTGGGGCGACAGTGATGGGCGAACCGGTAAACCGTGGAGAATCGGCAATCGTGCCAGAAGTTTTTTACAAGCAGGTTTCCTCGATTCTCAACGCCGCTCGCGACAAGGCCTATACCGCCGTTAACTTTGCGATGGTTGAGGCGTATTGGGAGATCGGCAAGAGCATTGTTGATGAGCAGGGCGGAGAGGAGCGCGCAGCATATGGAGAGGCATTGATTGCAGGCCTCTCCAGAAGGCTTACCGCGGATTTCGGAAGAGGCTTTGGCATCGCAAACCTTCGCAATATGCGTCAGTTCTTTCTTGCGTTTCCAATTCGCGACGCACTGCGTAGCGAATTGAGCTGGACTCATTACCGCAGGTTGATGCGCATTCCCGACCCTGATGCTCGCGCCTGGTACATGAGCGAATGCGCCGATTCTCGTTGGAGCACGCGTCAGCTCGAGCGCCAGATCAACACCATGTTCCGCGAGCGTCTGCTTGCCAGCAAGGACAAGGAGGCCGTTACCCAGGAAATCCAAAAGAGCGCCCCGGCTCGTCGCCCCGAGGATATCATCCGCGACCCATATGTGCTGGAGTTTTTAGGTTTCTCGGACGATACTGCGTTTCGCGAAAGCGATCTAGAGCAGGCGCTCATCACGCATCTTCAGAAGTTCCTGCTGGAGCTTGGCCGTGGTTTCGCTTTCGAAGCGCGCCAAAAGCGCATCACCTTTGATGGACGCCATTTCTATATTGACCTTGTGTTTTACAACTATCTGATGCGCTGTTTCGTGCTCATCGACCTTAAGACCGATGACCTTACGCATCAGGACCTGGGCCAGATGCAAATGTATGTGAACTACTACACGCGTGAGCTCATGAACGAAGGCGACAATCCGCCCATAGGCATCGTGCTCTGCGCGGACAAAAGCGATTCGATCGTCGAGTACACGCTGCCCGAAGACAACGACCAAGTGTTTGCCGCCAAATACCTGCCGTATCTTCCAAGCAAGGAAGAGCTGGCACGCGAGCTGAGTGCCGAGTACCGCGCCATCAACGAAGCGACTAATGGCGAAGTGCAAGGATAGCAGCACGTTGCGACCGATACCCCCGACGGCGCTCCACATCACCCGGGAAAAGAGGAGCTTTCCATGACACACAGACCGAAAACAACACTGCGCGACTGCATCTATGGGCTTGCCGTCGGTGACGCGCTGGGCGTTCCCTACGAGTTCAGACCTCGTGGCACGTTCGAATGCACCGACATGATCGGCTACGGCACGCACGAGCAGACCGCCGGCACCTGGAGCGACGACACATCTATGACGCTCGCCACCTGCGACTCCATCAGAGAGCTCGGCCGCATTGACACCGAGGACATGCGCGACAAATTCGTGAGCTGGATCGCCAACGACGAGTACACGATTGATGGCGTCTTCGACTACGGAGGAACGACCGCCCGCGCCCTTCGCTCCGGCAAGGGTGGCTCCGGCGAGCGCGACAACGGCAACGGCTCGCTCATGCGCATCGCACCCCTGGCGTTTGCCGATGCAACAGACAAAGAGATCCGTGAGGTCTCTGCAATCACCCACGCTCATAGAACATCGACCGAGTCATGTGTCAAGTTCATCGAACTGTTGAGGTCCGAGATGGACGGCGCGCTCCCCGAATGGACACTCTGTCTGAAAGATGCACCCGAGCACGAAATCAGATCCGGCGGCTTCGTGCGCGACACGCTTAAGGCAGCCACTTGGTGCTTCGTCAACACTAACAGCTACGATGATTGTGTGCTTGCCGCCGTCAACCTGGGCGACGACACCGACACCACCGCAGCCGTCGCAGGCGCCCTCGCCGGCGCAGCATACGGCATGGACGCAATTCCGCAGAAATGGATCGACACCCTGCGCGGTAAAGAGTTGATTGAGAGCTGCTTGTTTTAGGGCGCCATTCAAGAAATAAGGTAGGAGGCATCATGGAGAGGAAGATCGCGAATATCGATGAGTTCCAAATGGGCGAAAACGAGACCCCGATACTCCCAACGGGACTGATGGAGGAAGAAAACCTTTACGTCCTTCCCGACGGGCGTTACCTCCCCTGCGGGGTCTACAGGACCGCGGGCGGCGGTTCGATCATTTATGAGCCATCCGAACTAAGCTTCTTCGGGCAGATGCTTGCTCAATTCAAAGAGAACTAGAGGCTTGATTGCCCGTTAGATCGACACTGCTCCAAGCCATGGGGCGGGTAGGATGTCTCCCGCCGCGGCCTGTGAGGTAGAATTACGACTGCCGCGGAATCCGCCTGCGGGCAACGCTCCGATCTCCGATTGGGGTGAAGCCTATGAACTTGTTTCTTGAAATCCTGCGCCTCTCGATGTATGTAACCGGCATCGTCCGGAACCTCTACTCGATCTGGCGGGAATATAAGCAGTAACGGATAGCGAAGGGAGTCATGAAAAGGGCCGGCTGCAACCGACCCTTTAGACGATAATACCTGCGTTGCCCGCGTCTCCGAAGTGTGACTAGCTAAGGAGCGGGTTCCGCGGCACATCCTGATTTTACCCAGTGGCAAGGCTCTTTTACAGCCGTTCCACCGTTTATTTACATCCGCCAATCAAGACGAGGCTACTACGCACCTTTATTACACACGATGTTTTCAGCCTGGTATAAACAAGTTCAATAATAGAATGCAAATCCAACCATCGTGTCTGATTACGAAAGGATTTTTGCCTTTTCTGCAGCAAACTCTTCCTCGGTAAGTACTCCACTCTCACGCAGTGCTGCAAGCCTCTCAAGCCTTGCAACTACATCAACCACTATCCGCCAGCGTCTCAATAGTCTGTGAAACCTGCGGATACCGCTCGAGCTCCTTCGATAGGGCATCGACTATCTTGGCAATATTCTTTGCATTTTTGCCCCCGTTTAATACGTTTGCCCTGACCTTAGATGACGACTTGACAGTAACGCCAGATCCGCCTTCAACTGGAACAACCGAAATACTGATATTTTCGCCCCAAGACCAAAGGCTCATACCAATCTCGGCTGCAACTGTTCTTGTTGTGGGCGATGCACTATCAACTTTTACTTTAGGCAGCTTTTCCATAGCTGCCTTCAAGGCATTAAACGTGTCGTCAGGAGAATACGGTACCTGAAGCTGAAGCTGCTGATCCGCAAAACCCATAATCTGGCCTCCGCTTCTTACAAGATTAAGGCTATCGGCAATGGTAGCACGTTCCCAGCAGTCTTAAGTTCGTCTCATGACCTTGCGATGCAGCCCGACGCCCCGGCACCACCCCCCTACTTACCAAAAATCGCAGCGAACAATCCCTTGCGTTTGGGCTTTTCTTCTCGGTAGGAACCCTCAGCTGCCGCTGCAACCTGGCGCGGTTGCTCGCCACCTCCACGGCGCACGATCTGGTATAGGAAGGGCGATTTAACGTATTTGACCTCGATGGGCGTGGCATGCACGGTACTTTCGCCGGACAGATGCAGACTCGGATTGAGGGACGCCACCACATGCGTCTCGCGCTTGTCGCTAAACACCACCGCTGCCGCGCGGCTCGTCTGGCCGTTTACGGCAATGCGCACCTGCTCGCCATCGCGGCTGTCCGTCGCCGGACGATCGACAAAGTACACCGGCACCATCACCAGGCCGTCCTTATGCTTGCGGGCCTTGCGCGCCCAAGTGCGGATGCTCTTTTTATTGAGCCCCAGCACCGCCTCGGCATCGTTGCCGGCAATGTCGAGCGCCAACTTATCAATGACCACCTGGTCCTTGGTAGACGCATCGACGGAGACAACGCGAAAGTCACCTTCCTGCATGGCCGGGTCAAACGGCCCAACCTTGGCAAAGTCCCACGGCTCCAAAATGCCCATAAGGCGAACATCCAGATAGTTTGCCCGCGGATACGCCCAGTCGAGCACCTCGTAGTACACCAGGGTTTCCTTGCTCAGGCCCTTGCCCGGGAAGCTCGCCATCATGCGCAGGTCCGCCAGCGCCATGGGGAAATAGAAGAGCATCATGTCGTTTTGGATCGCGTCTTCCACGTCGTGCCCGGCAAAGGCATCCGGGTACTGGCGCACCAGCTGCAGCGCGTTGGCACGTGCCTGCTGCGGCGAAATTTCGCAGGGAATACCCTGCTCCGGCACATACTCCGCACCCACGCCCATGGTCAGACGTTTGCTAAACGTACCGGGCTTGAGCAGGTCGGCAATGCCGATCTTGTTGCCGCAGGACGGGCACTCAAACACACGCTGCGTTGACTCGCCCTCAAAGGACGCTCCGCAGAAGGGGCAGGGAATGCTCACCTGCGTCGCTTCTTGGAACTCCTGCGCCGTGCCGCGGTCCTCCCACAGCAGATGTTCCAGGACCGACTGATTGCGCCAGTGCGAATTGAAGAAATACCAGTCCGGGTCCTCCGGGCGCTCGAGTTGCGACACATGCGTGAGCTTGAGCAGTCCATCCACTACCGTCAACGGCGTATGGCGAATGCCCAAAGCGCTCTTGGGCTCTCCGGCGTCCGCCTGCCACGGAATGACCGCACCGCAATAAGCGCACTCAAAGCTGCGCTTAGCTTGGTGCGAGTACATAGGGCCGCCGCAGTTTTGACATTTAATGGCAAACATCTCGTCCATGGAAACGTCCTCCTTTGCACAAAGCTGTCGACATTAAGTATGTCGAGCAAACAGGCACATGCCCATACCCATGTGGCCCAAAATGGACCACCCAGGCAGACGAGAAGGCTCGCTCGTTAGCACCGGCAGACTATTGCTGCATTTTCTGAGCATCGGTGCACGGCGCCCCCGCGCGAGCTACACTATCCCCTTAAACATGATTGTGAGGACGATCGTTATGCTATTTGTAAATCGGCTGGTAGACACGCTTGTTCCCGGCAGCGAAAGCGAGCCGGTCGATACCTCCTGTCGCACCAACGCGGGTTTTGCCGCAAGCCTCATCTGCATCGGCCTCAACATCACGCTGTGCCTGGCCAAGGGCATCGCAGGCCTGCTCGCTGGCTCCGTCTCGCTTATCGCCGATGCCTTCAACAACCTCTCCGACGCCTCGAGCAACATCGTGAGTCTGCTCGGGTTCCGCCTTGCCAGCCGCCCGGCCGATGAAGGCCACCCCTATGGCCACGGCCGCTACGAGTACCTCGCCGGTCTGTTCGTCGCCGTCCTGGTTTGCGCCGTCGGCATCAACCTGATCCTCGAGTCGGTCACTAAGATCATCAAGCCTTCCCCCACTGCATATTCGGTGCTCTCCTTAGCCGCCCTCGTCTTGTCCATGCTCGTTAAGCTCTGGATGGCCGCGTTCAACCGCACGTTGGGCGACCGCATCGACTCGGAGACGCTCATCGCCACAGCACAGGACTCCAAAAACGACGTCATCACCTCGGGCTCGGTCCTGGTGGCGGCGCTTATTTCGCAGACGACCGGCTTTGACCTCGATGGCTGGGCAGGCCTGGGTGTGGGCATCTTCATCTGCATCAGCGGCCTGGGCCTGGTGCGCGACGCCATCAGCCCGCTGTTAGGACAAGCGCCCGACCCCAAGCTCGTCCAGGAAATCCGCGACAGGATTATGTCGTACCCCCAGGTCTTGGGCACACACGACCTCATGGTGCACGACTACGGCCCCGGTCGTCAGTTTGCCAGCGCCCACGTGGAGATGCCCGGCGAGGGCGACGCATTTGAGCACCACGAGATTTTGGACACCATCGAGCACGATATCAAACGGCAGATGGGCATCGGTATCACGCTGCACTGCGACCCCATTGCCACCACCGGCGACGACCTGCGCGGCTGGGTCAAGCGCGGCATCATGCAGATCGATCCCGCGCTCTCCATTCACGACCTGCACGAGCACGACGGCTTTGTTTCGTTTGACTTGGTGCGTCCCGACGGCTTTGACATATCCGACGAGGAGCTGCTGGAACGCGTGACACGCATCGTGCACGAGCGCCGACCCAATGCCTCATGCGTCGTTACGTTTGACTCGGGCTTTAGCTCGCCCGACCGTCCGGCCGAGCAGTTGTAGCCCCGCTCCGCTCGTCCGCTAGTTTCCCTGCGCGCCCGAGATGCCGTTTTGTAGGGCGTTCCAGGCATCCGTCGCCATGTCGCCCAAGTTCTGAGCGGTGTCGCCCAGGTTCTGAGCCGTATCACCCAGCTCTTGGGCCTTATCCCCAAGCTCCTGTGCCTTGTTGCTCAAGTCCTCCAGCGTATTGGAGCTCGAGCCGTCGGTACCGCTTTGGCCGCCGGACGAGTTGCCCGAGCTGTTCTTGTGCGTGAGCTGAATTTCGAGGTTGCCGCTGTCGTTATAGTAAGCAGAAGTAACGATCCAGTTGGCATCGACGACGGGCGTTGAGCCATCATCAGTCAGGACCACGGCATTCGAAAGATCGGCGCCGCGCGACTTAAGGAGCTTCTTGGCGTTGGACCAGTACTGCCCCGGGATATCGCTCAGATCGACGGTGCTAGACGAGGCGGACTCGGTTTGCTCAACAGTGGCATCGGCCGTTGAACTCCCTCGCTTGTTAAGCATGCCCGACACGATGGCAAACACAACCGACAGCGCAAAGAAGATCGCCAGTACGATGAGGATCTTCTTGATCACGCTCGACGAACGCGACGGCTTCTTCTCCTCGTCCTCGCCATATTGCGGAATCGACTTGGGGTACTCGCGATACGGCTCGCGCGACTCGTAGCGAGGCTGCGCCGTGCGAGGCATATACGTCGTCTGCTGAGGCTGCGGAATGGGATTCTGCGGCAGGTTGTCATAGGGATTCGGCGTCGAGGCAGCATAAGAATCCTGCGGCGCGTAATCAAACGGATCCGGAGCTGCGTTGCCATAGGGGCCTTGCGAAGATGCAGCGTAAGAATCCTGCGCCGTGTCGCCATAGCCCATAACCCGGGTGGGCTCGGCAGAAGGCTGCGTCGCGGCGGGGTCGGTATAACCGAGGTTGGGAACAACGCGGGTCGCATCGGCGCTATCGCCAGCCTGCGCGGAACCGTAGCCGCCCATCACGGTTGTCTTGTCCTGATCCATGCAACGATTCCTTTCCGTCGCGCGTGAGCATCAAGTTATCCATGCATTCTACCCGCGCAAAAGCCTATGATGGGCAGAGCCCGTCGGTATCTACAAGACATGCGCGGGCCTAAGGATAAAAAAGCCCCGCCGGGCCTTGGGGGCACGGCGGGGCGGGCAGGCAGCTAGGGGCAACAGGCTTAGAACAGGCCGGTGATGTTGCCGTCGCTGTCGACGTCGATGTTCTCAGCCGCGGGGACCTTGGGCAAACCCGGCATGGTCAGAACACTGCCAGTCAATGCGACCACAAAGTGGGCACCGGCGGAAACCTTGAGCTCGCGCACCGTGATGCGGAAGTTCTCGGGAGCGCCCAGGGCCTTGGCGTTGTCGCTAAAGCTGTACTGCGTCTTGGCCACGCACACCGGCAGGTTGCCAAAGCCGTTCTCGCGCAGCTCGGCGAGCTGGCGCTTGGCGGCCGGCGTAAAGTCGACGCCGTCGGCGCGGTAGACCTTGGTGGCAATGGCCTCAAGAGCGTCGGCCACATCGGCGCCGTCCTCATAGGCAAACTTGAGCTCGCTCGGCTGCTCAATCAGACGCATGACCTCATCGGCAAGCTCGAGCGCGCCCTCGCCGCCCTTGGCCCAAACCTCGGAAAGCTTAACGTTGACGCCGAGCTTCTGACACTCGGACTCGATGAGCGCAAGCTCGGCCTCGGTGTCCGTCGGGAAGCGGTTGATGGCGACTACGCAGGGCAGACCATAAACGTTCTGGATGTTGTCGACGTGACGCAGCAGGTTGGGCATGCCGGCCTTGAGTGCCTCGAGGTTCTCCTCGTTGAGGTCGGCCTTGGCGACGCCACCGTTGTACTTCAGCGCACGAGCGGTCGCGACGACCACGACGGCGCTGGGGCGAACGCCCGTCATGCGGCACTTGATGTCGAGGAACTTCTCGGCACCCAGATCGGCACCGAAGCCGGCCTCGGTAATGGCGACATCGCCAAAGCGCATCGCCATACGCGTGGCCATGATGGAGTTGCAGCCGTGGGCAATATTGGCGAAGGGACCGCCGTGGACAAACGCGGGCGTACCCTCGAGCGTCTGCACCAGATTGGGCTTGAGCGCATCCTTGAGCAGGGCCGCCATGGCACCCTGAGCCTTAAGGTCACGGGCGCGAACGGGCTCGCCGGCATAGCTGTAGCCGACAACAATCTCGCCCAGGCGCTCCTTGAGGTCATTGATGCTCGTGGACAGGCACAGGATTGCCATGACCTCGGAGGCAACGGTGATATCGAAGCCGTCCTCGCGCGGCACGCCCTGGGCCTTGCCGCCAATACCGTCGATGACATGGCGCAGCTGACGGTCGTTCATGTCGACGACGCGCTTCCAGGTGATGCGCTTAACATCGATACCGAGCTGGTTGCCCTGCTGAATATGGTTGTCGAGCATGGCGGCCAGCAGGTTGTTAGCGGCACCGATAGCGTGGAAGTCACCGGTAAAGTGCAGGTTGATGTCCTCCATGGGGATGACCTGCGCCCAGCCGCCGCCGGCGGCACCGCCCTTGACGCCAAAGACGGGACCGAGCGAAGGCTCACGCAGGGCCACAGCACTCTTGACGCCGCGACGGCGCATGCCATCGGCCAGACCGATGGTCGTGGTGGTCTTACCCTCGCCCGCAGGCGTGGGGTTGATGGCGGTCACGAGGACGAGCTTGGCCTGGTGATCAGTTGGCTCATTAAGCAGAGAGTAGTCGACCTTAGCCTTGTCGAAGCCGTACGGAATCAGGTGCTTTACGTCGACACCGGCGTTCTTGGCCACCTCGGTAATGGGCAGCGGTGTGACGGAACGTGCGATTTCGATGTCAGTAGGCATGGGAGGTCCTTTCGTTACCGAATGAGAAAAAGACCAATTCAGCATAGCACGGGCGCGCAATAGTAAAACACCCGTAACCGATGAATGGCGATATGTTTATCCAATGCTCAGCGATAGCTTAACAGCCCGCCAAAACAAAGCGCCCTAAATGGTAGGTTCAATCCCCAAGTGCTCAAAGGTGCGAAGCGTTGCCTGGCGGCCCTGGGGCGTGCGAATCATCAAGCCGCACTGCAGCAGATAGGGCTCATAGACATCCTCGAGCGTTCCCGGGTCCTCGCCCACCGCGCTGGCAAGCGTTGTCAGGCCCACGGCACGTCCGGAGAACGTCTTAGCGAGTGTCTCCAAAATGCGAATATCCATCCAGTCCAGACCAAGCTCATCAATCTCGAAGAACTCGAGTGCCTGACGGCAAATGTCAAGCTCAATAGGACCGTTGCCGCGTACCTGCGCATAGTCGCGCACACGCTTGAGCAGACGGTTGGCCAAGCGCGGCGTGCCACGCGAACGTGAGCCGATCTCGAGCGCACTCAGATGATCGATCGTCACGCCCAGAATGGTTGCCGAGCGCGTCACAATCTGCGCGAGTTCCTCGACCGTGTAGTAATCCAGGCGATATGAAATGCCAAAGCGGTCGCGCAACGGGCCGGTCAACATGCCTGAGCGGGTCGTTGCTGCTACCAGCGTAAACTTGGGGATATCCAGGCGAATCGAGCGCGCCGCCGGACCCTTGCCAATCACGATATCGAGGGCAAAGTCCTCCATCGCGGGGTACAGGACTTCCTCGACCGAACGGTTGAGGCGGTGGATCTCGTCGATAAACAGCACATCACCCGGCTGCAAGTTAGTAAGGATGGCCGCCAGGTCGCCCGTGCGCGCGATGGCGGGGCCACTCGTGGTCTTGATCTGAGCGCCCAGCTCGTTGGCGATAACGGTGGCCAGCGTGGTCTTGCCCAGGCCCGGAGGACCCGAGAAAATCACGTGGTCGAGCGTCTCGCCACGGCTCTGCGCCGCTTCGATCAACACGCGCAGGCTCTGCTTGATATGCTCCTGGCCACAGTAGTCGTCCAGGCGCTGGGGGCGCAAAGTGCGGTCGACATCGAGGTCCTCGGCCGTCAGCTCCGAGCCCACCATGCGCTCGCCGTGCGCCATGGATGCCGCCGGCGAGTTGCCGGGCGTCGCCCACAGGTCCTGAGAGTCATCGGCTTCCCACATCACGCATCCATTCCGAGTCGCTTAAGCGCCGCGCCGAGCAGATCCTCGACACGCATATTCTGCCCATCATACCCGCTCAGGGCAACATCGGTCTCCTGCGGGCTAAAGCCCATGGAAAGGAGCGCCGCACGGGCGTCATCGATGGCCGAGGGAGCGGCAGCGGGCACGGGCATCGCAACCTGGCCGGGAATCACGTCGACCGGCACAAAGCCCTTGTCCTTGGCAAAGGTGCTCTTGAGCTCCAGGATCAGACGCTGAGCTGTCTTTTTGCCCACACCGGGCACCTTGGCCATGCCCTTGTCGTCCTCGGCCATCACCAGCGAATACAGCTGCCCCACGGTATAGGTGGAAAGCACGGCGAGCGCCAAGCGCGGGCCAACGCCCGAGACAGACACGAGCCGATCGAACATCGTGCGCTCATCCTTAGAGGAAAAACCGAAAAGTGTCATGGCGTCCTCGCGCACCTGCATACGCGTGTAGAGGCGGACCTCGCCGCCGGGCGTCGGCAACGTGGCCGCAGTGCTGCCCGAGATGCCGAGCTCAAAGCCAACGCCCGACACATCGACGACAGCAGAGCTCATCGTGGCCTCGACAAGCGTTCCGTGGAGCTGGGAGATCATCAGTATCCGGTTCCTCTCTGTTGATAGAACTCGCCGCCGGTAAGCGCCCGGGTACGGCTGAGGTTAACGTGGCAGATGGCGCAGGCCAGGGCATCGGCGGCATGGTCGGGATGCGGGTCGTGATCGAGCTGCGTGAGCGTGCGCACCATGTAGGCGACCTGCCGCTTATCTGCGGCACCGGTACCCACCACAGCCTGCTTGATCTGCATAGGCGTGTACTCGCCGATCTCGAGCGCGCACTCCGAAAGCGCCACGAGCGCGGCACCGCGGGCATGTGCCGTGGGGATTGCCGAGCGGACATTAGCGCCAAAGTAGATGCTCTCGATGGCAGCGGTATCGGGTCGATAACGCTCCACGACACCCTTGAGGTCGCGGGCGATATGCGACAGGCGCACCGCGAGCGGACTGCCTGCGCTGGTCTCGATGCAGCCATAGGCACGGCAGCGAACCTCGCCACGCCGCTCCTCGATAATCCCCCAACCCGTATGAGCCAAACCGGGGTCGATGCCCAAAATAACCAAGCCAACCTCCCCTCGTCTTTTACCAAGCGCAAGGCAAGGCCCCGCGCACTACTCACGAACGTCTGTTCTAGAATAACACAACGGGGTCAAGATGCTTAGTTGAAGTATCGGGGTTGAGAGCGAATCCCATCCCCAGTTTAGTTCTGCGAGAAGAATGGGAACTGTCGGGGATTAACCGGCGGATGCGGCATCGGGCCACCCTGAGGACCACCTTGCGGTCCGCCCTGGCCGCCCATCATCTTTTCGATGGCGTCCTGGACCTCGCCCTCAAACTTCTTCATACCCTCATGCAGGCGACGCTGGCCATCCTCGGAGCGCAGCTCCTCCATCTGCTCGGGCGAAATACCCAACAGGTCACCCAATATGCCCATCATCTCGCCACGCATGCGCTCGCTTGTATCCTCGTCGGCAAAGCGGTTCACCTCAGCGCGCGCCAGCGAATCGACCGTCATGCGTTCCTTGCCGCTCAGCCCCAGGTCGGACCACGCGAGCATGTACGGCCAGGCGCGCTCGACAAACGAACGGGCCGAGACGATCGGCGCCGTCGGCAGCATGCGGCGGGCGGCCTCGCCCTGACGCACGAGCATCAGCAGCAGCGAGCAAGCCTCGGGCTTGCCGGCGGCCATTGGGATATCGTCGAAGGGTCGGCTGCGGTCCACGTGCGACTCAAGCGCACCATCGACCTCGCCCGGCTCGAGCCCACCGAGCAGCTGCGCCGCGCGATCGAGCATGTCGACCGGGCCGTCGAGCGTCGAGAGCGCCCGCGCCAGCACGCGCTCCATGCAATCCTCCACCGCGTTGAGCGTCACGAGCTCCTGCGGCACCACGGCAGACGTGCGGTTGCGCACACGCGCCACAAACTCGAGGGTCGACATATACACATCGCCAAAGGGCGCGTAATCGCCCTGGTAGCCACCGCAAAGCGCCGGTGCCGCCAACGCGTACTCGGTCTTGGAAAGCGGGCTCAGAGCCATCGCGCCCAGCTCGAGCGCCGTGTCCTCCAACATGAGGCCCAGCGTACGCGAGCGCAGGCGCTCGGCATCGCCCGCCGACACATCGCGGTCGAGTACGCGCGCCGCATCCGGCGCATCGCGCTCAACCGTGCGAATATGCAGGCGCTCGGCAATCGCGCGAACGGCGGCGCAACGGGCGGCCTCGGCCTCCTCCTGTGCCGGCGTAAAGATGCGGTTGCGGTCCAGCACCAGGCCGATCACGTTGCGCGAGCCCAGAGCGTCGACGGCCAGTGCCGCCAGCAGGGACGACGGCAAGTCACCCTCGAGTGCCACCACAGCACGCGACGCACCGTGGGCTCGGGCGTTATCGCGCACGGCGAGCACCAGCGCCTGCCACAGCCACTCCTCGGAACGGAACTCGGGCAGTTCGTGATCTTCCAGGGCATCGAGCATCACGCCGCGCTGAATCTCCTGAACCAGCAGGCTCTCCTCAAAACACGGCGCCTGGGCCACCACGCGACCGCAGTCGTCGAGCACAAACGAACCGCCGGTATACACCGACTCGTCATAGGCACCGACCGGCGCCATGCAGGCAAACCACACGCTGCGCTTGGATGCGATCTTGCGGTAGGCGCCGCTGCGTACGGCGGCAATGGCAGCAGTCTCGCGGTCGGTCATGTCAAACGCGTTGAATTGGAAATACGCAATGAGGTCAACACCGGTCGGCAACATCTCGAGTTCGCGGTCCAAGTCAAAAATCACGGCAATGCGCACGCCGTCCACGTCGAACACCGGCGGCGCCCAACGCGTGTCGTTGTTCTCGCCACGCTGCAGGGCAATGCTCGAACGCGCCGGCACCACATGACCGTCCTTGAGCATCATGTAGTCGAGCAGCGGCTGGCCCTCAAACGAAACCGCCGCGGGCACGATGCAGATCATGTCAAGCTCCTGGATACGCTCGGCGACACCAGTCAAGCCAGCAAGCATGTCGTGCTCAAAGTCGGCAGTGCCCACCAGGCCACCGGGCATGGCGCCCATAAAGAGCGGAGCCGGAACGCACAGCACGCGCGCCCCGCGCTCGTGGGCCAGACGGGCCTGGTCCTCGATGCGGCCGCAAATGCCCTCAATATCACCCAGGCGCATATCGATCTGTGCAAGCGCGAGCTTCATGGCTCAGCCCTTTCCGTCGTAAACCATCGTTGTCGCAGTAAAAGCGCCGGCCGCATAATGCAGTCGGCGCTCGCATGTGCATATGCTAGCTATGATACCCCGAGCGGGGGCGCGCTCCTAGAACGTCGCGGACCACAACCCGTGCAGGTTGCAGTAGGCATAGACGGTACCGGTCTTGGAACCGCCGGCAAAAAACGTCGCGGGCTTCATGCCGGGCTCAAGGTAATGGATCTCCAGACGGCCCTCAGCCTCAAGGGCGATCCACTCAATATAGTGCTCGGGCAGGCTGGGATGTTCGACCGAGCCCACGCGTGCGCGGATCACGTGACCATCACGCTCGGTCTCGACAACAGGCACGTGCTTCTCGTGCGCCGCGTCCTCGGTGTTCGCGGTCAGCTCCGTGCAGCCGGCAGGGGTTGCAACGTCGTTGCCAAGAGCGGCGATGAGCTTACCGTCGGGGTCCTTAAAGAATTTCGCCATGATGTTCTCCTTTTCTGATGTGCCAATGTTCTTGATGGTTCTTATGCCCAAAGGCAGGCAAACCATCCACGGCATTGCAAATGAACACATAACGGATCAGGCAAGCGGTCGGGCCAAAATGCGTCGACCGTCCTGCCCACTCCAGCAGTCCCACCCCGCGCGCGGCTAGCGCCCGTCGCCGCCCAGCAGTGCCAGAACATCTTCGCGGGTAAACAGCGCCGACGAGATGCCGTCGCCGCCAAGCACGCTGTTGACCAGGTCGCGCTTGGACTCCTGCATCTGCATAATGCGTTCCTCGATCGTGTCCTTGGCGATGAGCTTGTACACGGTCACGGTATGTTGCTGGCCAATACGATGCGCGCGGTCGGTCGCTTGGTCCTGCGCCGCCACGTTCCACCACGGGTCGTAGTGAATGACCACGTCGGCCGCCGTCAGGTTGAGGCCCACGCCGCCCGCCTTGAGCGAAATCAAAAAGACCGGAACCTCGCCCGCTTGGAACTGCGCGACCATCTTGGCGCGGCTCTCCTTAGACGAAGCGCCCGTGAGCTTAAGGAAGGCGATGTCCTCCTTGGCCAAGCGCTTACCGATGATATCGAGCATACCCGTAAACTGGCTGAACAACAGGATGCGATGCCCGCCGTCGAGGGCGCCGTGAACGAGCTCCATGCACGTATCGAGCTTGGCGCTCCCCGCCTTGTAATCCTCGTAGTGTAGACGCGGGTCGCAGCAGATCTGGCGCAGCTTGGTGAGCTCGGCGAGCACCTTGAGCTTGTCCTTCTTAAACTCCCCAGCCTCGCGGTGCTGCACCTGCTGGGCGATGCGGTCCTGGTTGGCCAGGTAGAGCTTGCGCTGCTCGCCGGTAAGCTGCGCCATGACGGTGTCTTCGATCTTCTCGGGCAGGTCGGCCACCACGTCTTCCTTAACACGGCGCAGCACAAACGGCGACACGAGCGCCTGCAGGCGAGCGGCGCTGTCGCCCTCGGCGTGCTCAACCGGGCTTTCGAAGCGCTTGGCAAACGACTCGCGCGTGCCAAGCAGGCCCGGCATCAAAAAGTCGAAGATGCTCCAGAGCTCGGACAAGCGGTTTTCGATGGGCGTGCCCGTCAGGGCAAAGCGCGCGCCGGCAGGCAGGCGCTTTGCGGCGCGCGCCACCTGCGTGAGCGGGTTTTTAATGTACTGGGCCTCATCGAGCACCACGCGGGCAAAATCCTGCTCGACGTACTCGTCGATATCGCGCCGCATAAGATCATACGACGTCACAACCACGCTATGCTCGGCCACGCCGGCGATCTGCACGCGGCGTTGAGCCTTGGCGCCCACAATGGCGCACACATCGAGCGACGGGGCAAAGCGCTCCAGCTCGGCAGTCCAGTTGTACACGAGTGAGGCCGGGCATACCACGAGCGTGGGCTTGGTGTCCCCCGCCTCCACGCGCGCCAGAATATGCGCAATCATCTGGAGCGTTTTGCCCAGGCCCATGTCGTCGGCCAAGATGCCGCCAAGGCCCAGGTGTTCGAGCGAGCCGAGCCACTGGTATCCGTCGACCTGGTAGCCGCGCATCGTTGCCTTGAGCGATGCCGGCACCGTAAAGTCCATCTTGCCGAGCGTGCCCAGGCGCTCGACGGTACGGCGGAACGCAGCGTCGCGATCGGCCTCGAGCGCCGGCGTGCGTGCGAGCATGCTGTCGACGAACAGGGTGCTCGACGCGGGAAGCGACACGCCGTCGAGCAGATCGACGGCATCAACGCCCAGGTCCTCGGCAAGGCCAAACGCGGCACGGGCACCCTCGTCCAGGCGAATGATGTCGCCCGACGTGAGACGCGCAAACGTCTGGTGACGCTTGTAGGAGTCGAGGTAGATGGCAAGGTCTGCCGCCGAAAGACCGCTCGCGCCCAGCTCGACGTCGAGCAGGTTGCTCTTGACGGTTGCACGCACCGAAAGCTTGGGCGCAGGGCGGACCGAGACCTGGCGCAGGCGGTCGCTGAGCATGACCTCGCCCAGCTCGGACAGGGCGGACAGGCCCTCGGTCAGCAAGTGGAACAGGCTCTCGTCATCGCGTTCCTCAAATGCCAGGCCGCCCTCGTAAAAGTCGAAATACAGGGCCGCCGTGTCCATAACGCGAAACTCCGCCACCTCGTCGCGGGGCGGCACACCGGGGCGCTGCTCTTCGAAGGGGCTGCCCGGAGCGCCCAGGCTAAAGAGATCCGCCGACCAATCGCCGTAGGTAACCGTAATTTTGCAGGTCACGAGCCCATCGTCGACACCGATCGCCATAGCAAAGCTCGGCTCGGGTGCCACGGTATCGAGCGCGGCGGGCGCGGTGAGGTCGGTGTAGTCGCGCAAAATGGGCAGCGCCATACGGCAGAACTCACCCACCTGCTCGGCGGCAATATGGGCGGGCGTGCGGCACGGCAGCAAGCGCGACAAAAAAGGTGCGGCATGCTGAGCAAATGCAGCGTCGGTACGGCGCGCGCGGCGCGTGTCAACCAAGTAGGCGGCATCGCCCGACGCAAAGCAGTACATATCGGCGGGCAGGCGCAGGTCATAGCTACCACCAGCCGCCGGCGCGATTTTGGCGGCAAGCAGCGGTGGGCGCTTAGCGGATGCCTCGTCCTCCCCTTGCGGAGACAGCTCAACCGCCACGTCGTAGGTGCGATGCGTCGTCATCCCCCGCGACCAGGCGGGCTCAAAGGAGATGGTCTGGCCGCGCAGCAGGTCCAGCACATATACGATGCTATGCTCGGACAGCGGCAACTGACGCTCGGCAACAAAACCGCTGCGGGCAAAGTCGTACGACGCCGAACGCGAGCTTGTGATGTCATCGAGATAGGCAACTGTCGTCACAACAAGGTTGAGCAGCTTTGCCGATGTTTCGTCAAAGGCCTCAGGTGAATGGACAAACGTGAGCTTCTTGCCATAGGAGAACGTGCCGCCGCGCACGTAGGCATCGGCCATGCCGTCGATGTCCTTGACCACGTAGGAGACCGATCCACAGCGAATGCGGAACTCGAGCGCCCAGCTAAAGCGGTCAGCGAACAGCGGATTGTAGTACGGCACCAACGAGGGCTCCAATGCCGCTTTGGGGGCGTCGGGATCAACGGCACCGGCAAGCTTGCGGCGCATGCTCGCCA
The DNA here is from genome assembly GCA_905214435.1 of uncultured bacterium. GTDB lineage: Bacteria > Actinomycetota > Coriobacteriia > Coriobacteriales > Coriobacteriaceae > Collinsella. The sequence continues at coordinate 37,683 of CAJMMA010000003.1, read as the reverse complement.
GCTCATCCATGCGCGCGTCCGAAAGATCGGAGAGCGCCGCCACAAGGCTCGGGCTCGTGGGGACGGGCGCCGGGAAGGGAAAGTTGGGGTTGACGGCCGGCGCGGCGGACATGGCGCGCGCGGGCTGTTTCGGCTGCGCCGTAAACGTGCGAACCGGCGTGCGCAAACCTTCGACGGGCTCGGCGCCGCTGGCATCCAAATACGCCAGCGCCGTGGCAATAGCGTGCTTACACATACCGGGATAGCGGTATGCGGCGGGGCAGTCGCAGTCGTAGTCGATAACCTCGTGCTCGTCCATGTCGAGCGCCACGTGCGTCTTGTACAGGTCACCGCGCGAGCCGCGCACCGTGCCCTCGACCGTCACGTTTTTGGAGAAGCGCGAGCCGCTGTCCTCGATCGACAGCACGGCACCGTTGAGCATGAGCGAACGCCCCTTCATAAAGGTGCCGCTCAACGCCGCCTCTTTGCGAAGCGCCTGCACAAACGTCCCCTGCGCCATCACTTCCTCCAATCTCACCCGGGGTAGCTTAGATCACCGTCACGCGGCCCTGGTTACCCACAATGGCCTTGGCCTCGGCCAGCAGCGGAATCGAACGCGCGTTGACCTTGGCAGGTACCTCGGCACGCAGCACGCGCCCGTCCACCTGCTCGATAAAGATCTCCACGCGGTCGCCGCCCGGGTTAGCGGTGAGCACCGTGGCCAGGCGCGCCATATTGCCCTGGCTAAAGCGGCTGTTGGGCACCATGACCTCAAACACCTTGGGCTTGTTGTTCTCCTCGTTGAGCTCGAGCGGCACGATCTCCTGCGCGATGATCTGGTCGCCGCGGTCCGAGCGCTCGAGCTTGCCCTTAATGCGCACAAAGGCATCGGACAGCTGCGCGCCGGTCTCGGGATCGACCTCGCCGTACAGGTACCCCTCGGCCTCCTTGTAGGTCTTGGGGAACACGACGACGGTGGCCTCGCCTTCCATGTCCTCGAGCTGCACGATGCCCATGGGGTCACCGTTTTTGGTCACGCGCTTGGACACGCTCGAGACCATGCCGGCCCACCACAGCGCCTTGCCCTCGGGAATTTCCTGGTTGATGGTGCCGCCCGTAGGATTCTGAACTTCGTAGCCGGTGTCGATCTGCGAGAACGAGAAGTCACGCGCCTTGGCTAGTGCATACTCAAACGGGCGTAGCGGGTGGTCCGAGACATAGATGCCCAGAACCTCCTTCTCCTGACTCAACTTAAGGTGGCGGTCCCATTCCTGGCCATCCGGATCGGGCACGCTCACCTCAAAGCCCGAGCCCTCAACGTCGCCAAACATATCGAAGAACGACGTCTGGCCGCTCGCGCGATCCTTCTGGCGCTTTACCGCGGCATCGATGATGTTCTCGGGGTTGTTCTTGTCCACAAAGTGCATCATCTGGCGACGCGGATACCCCGTGGAGTCGAAGGCGCCTGCCTTGATGAGCGATTCGATCACGCGGCGGTTGGCCTGGCTCGAGTCCACGCGCTCGACAAAATCGTGCAGCGTCTTAAACGGACCGCCCGCCTCGCGCTCGGCGATAATCGCCTGCGCCACGCCGGTGCCCACGCCGCGGATGCCGGCCAGACCAAAGCGCACGCCCTCCTTGGTAGCCGTGAACTCGGTACCGGACTCATTGACATCTGGCGAAAGCACGGGGATGCCGTCGTGACGGCACGCCGAGACGTAATGAACGATCTTGTCGGTCTTGCCCGTGTAGGACGTCAGAACGGCCGCCATGTACTCGTGCGGATAGTGCGCCTTGAGCCACGCCGTCTGCATAACCAGGATGGCGTAGCCGGCGGAGTGCGACTTGTTAAAGGCGTAAGATGCGAACTCGAGAACATCGTCCCAAATCTTCTGGGCGACCTCGCGCGTGTAGTTGTTCTTGATAGCGCCGTTCATCCAGTGGTCGTAGGTGGTCTCGTCCGAGCCATCCTCCCAGTGCAGCACCGTCGACGTGAGCAGCTTGATCTTTTTCTTAGCCACGGGTTTACGGATACGCGAGTCCGATTCGCCCTTGGAGAAGCCGCACATCTCGACGGAGATGAGCATAACCTGTTCCTGGTAGACCATGGTGCCGTAGGTTTCGCCCAGGATGTCGTCCAGGCGGTCGTCGTAGGAGACGGCCGGCTCCTTGCCGTTCATACGGTTGATGTAGGACGAAACCATGCCGGCGCCCAGCGGGCCCGGGCGGTACAGGGCGATCAATGCCACGACGTGCTTGTACTCGGTGGGCTTCATGTTCTTGATCGTGGCCGTCATGCCGGCGGACTCGACCTGGAAGACGCCGGCGGTATGGCCGGAGCCCATGAGCTTAAAGATCTCGGGGTCGTCAAAGGGGATCTCTTCCTCTTTGATGTCGATGCCGAAGTTCTTTTTGATGTTTGCCTTGGCCTTGGAGATAACAGTCAGCGTACGCAGGCCCAAGAAGTCCATCTTGAGCAGGCCCATGTCGGCAACGGTATGGCCCTCGTACTGGGTAATCTCGACGCCGCCCTTGGTGTCGAGCTTGGTGGGCACGTGCTCGTTGACGGGGTCGCGGCAGATCAGAACGGCGCACGCGTGCACGCCCTCGCCACGGGTGAGGCCCTCGATTGAGAGCGCCGTGTCGATGATGCGGCGGGCGTCGTCGTCCTTTTTATAGGCCTCGGCAAAATCGGGGTTAAACAGGTCCTCTTTGCCGGGTTGCTTTTCGAGCACCTGCTTGAGCTTGACCTTGGGGTCGCTCGAGACCATCTTGGACAGACGCTGGCCCATGTAGACCGGGTAGTCCAGGACGCGAGCGGCGTCGTTGATGGCCTGCTTGGCCTTAATGGTCGAGTAGGTGATGACGTGGGTGACCTTCTCGGGGCCGTAGAGCTGGCGAACGTGCTCCACGACCTCGAGGCGCCGCTCATCGTCGAAGTCCATATCGATATCGGGCATCTCGGTACGCTGCGGGGACAGGAACCTCTCGAACATCAGGCCGTTCTCGAGCGGGTCGAACGCGGTGATGTTCATGGCGTAGGCGACGATAGCGCCGGCGGCCGAGCCACGACCGGGGCCGACGCCGATGCCGTTGTCCTTGGCCCATTGCACGTACTCGGCGACGATGAGGAAGTAGGCGGCAAAGCCCTTGTCGCAAATGACCTTGTATTCGTACTCAAAGCGCTCTTTGATGTTGACGCCACCGATCTCGCGCGTGGCCCAGTCGTCACCATAGTGCTGGCGCAGGCCCTTCTCGCACTCGCGGCGGAACTGGCTCTCGTGCGTCTCGCCGGGATCGAGCAACGGGAAGCGCGGCAGGATGATGGAGTCCCAGTCCAGCTCAACGTAGCACTTGTCGGCGATCTCGAGCGTGTTGTCGCAGGCCTCGGGGCAATACGGGAACATCGCCCGCATCTCCTCCTCGGTCTTCATGTAAAACTCCGAACCGGTCATGCGCATGCGGTTGGGGTCATCGACCTTGGCGTTCATGCCGATGCACATGATGACGTCCTGCACCGGCGCGTCCTCGCGGCGCAGGTAGTGGAAGTCGTTGGTGGCGATGACCTTGACACCCACCTGCTTGGCGATATCGATGAGCGTGCGGTCCATCTGCTCATCGGTCAGGCCGTTGTCGGTGGTGATGCCGTGTTCCTGAATCTCGATGTAAAAGTCGCCGGGGTCAAAGGTATCGCGGAAGGTCTCGGCCCACTTGATGGCGCCTTCCATGTCGCCGCGGTCGATGTATTTGGGGATGATGCCCGCGATGCAGGCGCTCGTGCAGATCATGCCCTTGGCGTGGCGGCGCAGGTTGTCGAGCGTCACGCGCGGCTTGTAGTAAAAGCCCTGCACGGCTGCCTCGGAAACCGTCTGCATCAGGTTGACGTAGCCCTCCTGGTCCTTGGCCAGAAGGATCATGTGGTAGAGCTCGGGCTTGTGGTCGCGGGCGAGCGTCTCGTCCGGCGTAAAGTAGACCTCGCAGCCAAAGATGGGTTTGATGACCAGGGGCGGCTTGAGCTCGTCGATGTTGCCCTTCTCGTCCCACATGGCCATGTCCTTCACATACTGGGCATGCTCGCGCGGGTTTGCCTCGGGATCGGGCTCCACCAGCTCGTCGCGGCGATCCTTTTCCAAGAAGGCCTTGTCGTGGCTCCACGTCTTGTACTCGGGCGTGTTGTGGTTGACGGCGTCGCAGGCCAGCGCCAGGTCGGGCACGCCGTACATGTAGCCGTGGTCGGTAATGGCCACGGCGGGCATGCCAAGCTCAACGGCACGATTGACCATATCCTGGATACGGGTTGCGCCGTCGAGCATGGAGAAAACAGTGTGATTGTGCAGATGGACAAATGCCATGTGATGAGCTCCGATGCGGGTTCGTGTTCTGACTGAACGATTTTACCCCACGGCACGGACAGCACCCGAACCTAGCCAAACCCACACGGGTAGTCAATTTGGGACCTTCAAAAAGGGGAATGAGGGCATCCAGATATATCGAGTATTACTGGAACCCCGGCGATGCGCGGAATGATTTGTGACGAATAGTCATGTCCATCAAGAAGGCTCGACGCTTCGGATAGCTCGTCAATCGATATATCAATTCTTGGAGACCTGTATTCCAACCATTTTTAATGAAACAACGGCGGTAATTGCTATCGCGATTGCACCAATAATACCGAGCGCTATCTGAATGGGATATAACCCCAACACATGTCCAAATATGGAGAAAAACACTGCAGAAAAGAGAGCCCTTACCAGAGACGCGACGGAAAGGATCGTCGCGCGGAGATCGTCCGCTATAGCGTCTTGGATTAAGTTTTCCGAAGTGATGTACACCACTTCTGGGAGAAAACAAAGCACCATGCTAAGGCCAAACAAACACAGCGGATTTGAAGCGAACCACGGAAGAATCATGAAAAGGCCAGCCTCGATTAGCATCGAGCCGAGCATGGTATTTCTTTTCCCGAAACGCAATGAGAAGAAATCTGCTGCAATGTAGGCCGTCGCATTTACTGCATAGGATGCACCGAAAAAGATTCCTATTATGGAGACGGGAGCATCAAATGCGTCGAATACCAACTGATTCAAGTTGTAATAACTCCCATAGAATCCATCGAGCATGCTTGTGCCGATTAGAAGAAGCAACACCGCAAAAGCGGATTCTCCAATGCACCAGGTTTCGCGTCTGAAGATCTTGGCTACGTCAAACCTTCCCTTTTCAGAGCTTTCAGAACGGGTCGCTTCCGTCCTCTCAATGGGATACAGAAGGAAAAGCTGCAGGAGATAGAAAACGGAGACACATACGTAGAGGGCGCTCCAAGATACTTGGGCAATGAAAGATCCGAGCACAATTGCCATTCCCGTAGCGATTGATTGTGCGGCAAGCAGCCGAGCATTGATGGTGAGGAAGCGCTCTCCTTGACCGGCATTCCGGGCAATTTCATATAAAAGTGCTTGTTCGGATCCCGATTGAAGGGAGTAGGCGAGTGCCTCAACAAGGGAAAGAACGACAAGAAAGGGGCCTGAGAGCAACAGCATGCCAGCCGTATGGAAGAAAAGCAGCAGCACGCCCACTTGAATCGAAAACTTCTTTCCAAAGAAATCGCCTATCAGCCCTGTTGGCAGCTCGAGGACGACCGTTGCAATGTTAAACAGGGCTTGATAAAGCGCGATTTCCGTGACAGGCATTCCTTTCTCCGCAAGGAAAAGTAGAAACACTCCCCGATTTAAAACAAATCCCGCGAGAACGAAAAAGGCGGAATAGATGTGCAGTTGCGTAGCGGCATTCTTATTCATTTGGCACTTCCATCAACTACTTTTGTCGGGCCGCTCGCTACTGACTCGAAGCCTGAAGTGTTCACAGTTGATGTGAAGAGCGGTAAAGCTTTTGCACAGGGTATCAATGGAATACATCCGAAGCGTTTTCGGCAGTATCATCGGCGAAGGCGGGATTAGCCTTTACGCGGCGCTCACCCTCGATGTATTTGACGATTTGATCAATCGTCTGGTTGGCGTGGCTCTTGAGCTTGCGCTCGTAGAAGAAGAGGCCGAGCTTGCCGCGCATGCCAGACGTGTTGCCACCCGCACCCTGAAAATCCTCGGTATAGGTGAGCTCGCAAGCACCATCGCCAGCAGGTGCAGTCTCATAGCGCATGGTATTGATGCCCGCCGCATACTGAAAACGGACCTCATAGAGGCACGGGTAGTCAAAGTGCTTGATCTTAACCTTGATCGCCGTGCCCTTGGTCTTGCCTTTTGCGGACTGGGCGCGCTTCTCGTACTTATAGCCGTTGAGCTTATTGCGGCTAGGACGTTTGCCCGTGACGTTCTCGATATCCTGCATGATGGACCCCGCCAGAGCGTCAAAAAGCTCCTCCGGCGTCACCTTAAGCGTTTTGGTGAGCTGCATGATGGCCCCTTATTCGTTTGAACCGTTCGGGCCATTGTACCGCCCCAAGCTCTCCCATGCGTTGCGGTGCCATTTGGACGATTGAGGGCCTTACGGCCGCAAAACCAACCAAATAGCACCATAAAGCCTGAGGTGGCTAGAGGCTGTAGGTGACTACTTGAGGCTCGCAGGGGTTGGCGGGGTCGACTTGCTCCACGCGGACGAACTTGACGGTCACGGCCTCAAAGCCCGCCTTGTGCAACACATCGGAGTAGACGCGCGCCTGCAGGGCGTGCTTCTCCTGCAGCTGTTCCGGCGTCTCGTCCGGCGTCCCGCCCGTCTTGTAGTCGATGACCAGCGCGCATGACGAATCCGCCGGGTTCGTCGCCAAAGCGTCGATGGCGCCCTCGGCATATGCACCGTAGCGGGCGATGTCCTCGTCCTCGCAGCCCAGCGAGAAGAACGGCACCTCGGCGCGAACGCACGGCCACGCGAGCAGGTCGGCACGAGCAGCCGACTTGAGCCAGCGGTCCAGGGCAACGTCGAAGCGCTCGCGCTGCTCCGGCGTCAGGCACCACAGGCGCGCCAGCGCATCGGCACGCTCAGCGGGCAGCGCATCGGCACCCATCTCGATCAGCCACTGGCAGGCGGCATGGAACGCCGAGCCCAGCGCCATGGGGTTGCCGGCGGGCTCAACGGCGGCCACGCCTGCATCCGTCATCTCGGAACCATCCGACTCCGCATCATCGCCAGCCTCGTCCATGGGCACATGCGCCTCGGCGGCTCGGTCCTCGGACTCGGCATGCAGCGCCGCGGCAATTGACGAGTAGCTGTACGAATCGCGCGCCGGATACGGGCAGGTGCCCATGCGCACGCCCACCGCCTGGGGATACACGAGCTCAAACGCATCGGGCTCGGGGTCGGCAGGACCGGGAACAGCGGCGTGGGCATCCGCACCGGCACCCTCCGGCTCCGCATCGCCGCGGACAAGCCTGCCCTCGACATCCAGCGAAGCGTTGACCTCAAACGTCTGCTCGCCAAACGTAAAGTCCGCCAGCGAGATGAGCTCGTAGTCGCCCGGCTTGGAGTTGTCGAACACCAAACGGTCGCTATCGAGCTGCGGCATGTCCAGGCTGTCGGTCGGCAGGATGCGGCGCAGCACGTCGTAGGTCAGATCCGTCTCGACATCGAAGGTCGGCGCACACAGCTTGCCGCGGCTCACGCCGACATCCATCGCCAGAATGACCAGCTCGCGCGCTCGCGTCATGGCGACATAGAGCAAGCGAGCCCGCTCCTCGAGCGAAAGCTGCAGGTCGTGGTTGCGCAGGCGAACGAATGCCTCGGCGGGAGAACCCGTCGCGCAGACATCCTCCATGAGCTCCGGCGGCAACCATAGCGACGTGCCCTTACCCTTAAACGCATGCTCAAACTGCTTTTTGACGTCATCGCCCTTTACGAACGTGCCGTCCGCGAGTTTAACGCCGTCGAAGCGCGCCGGCAGCGCCACGACCTGCGCTCCGCCCTCGACACGCCCCATCTGAGCCGCACCCGAGGACTTACGCACGCCAAAGCACTCCGCAACCGCCACGACCGGATACTCCAGGCCCTTGGAGGCATGCACCGTCATGATGCGCACCGCGCCGTCGCCCTCCTCGTTGAGGGCACCTGGGGCCTCCTTGCCCGCCAAGAAGCGGTCGAAGGCAAGCGCAATGGAACGCGGCGAGTTACCGAACTCGGCCTCCGCCTCGGCCACGGCATCGAGCGCCTTAAGCACGTTGGCGGCAATGGCCTTGCCCTCGGGACCACGCTGTGCCAGACGCACAAACCAGCCGGAGGCGTTGACAGTATCGCGCGCGATGGCGGCGAACGAATCGCGGCCCACGCGACGAAGCGCATACCGCAGCACCTCGCGGGCGCGCGTCACCAGTGGCAAGCCCTGCAAGCCGGGCACATCGGAATCGCTCATGATGCCCGCATCGATGTTGCGGCGCGACGTCTCCCCCGTCTGCTCGTCCAGCTTGGTCGCCAGCGCCAGGAATTCCTGAGCGCCGAGCGCAAACATCGGTGAGGCCAGCAGCGGCATAAGACCCTGCGCCGTATCGGCCGGGTTAGCAAGCGCGCACACCAGGGCACGCACCGTTTGGACCTCGGCAGCCTGGGCAAAGACCGAACCGCCTGCGATCACGCAGTCGAGCCCCTGGTCGCGGAAGGCCTGGGCGTAGACGTCGGCGTTGGTCATGCGGCCCAGCAGCAGCACCATGCCGCCCTGGGGCTGGCCCGCTTTAACGAGCGCTTGGAACCGCTCCGCAATCGCACGAGCTTTCGCCTGCGTTCGCTCCTGGGTGCTGCCGCCGGCAACGAGCAGCGCCTGGCGGCGCGAAGCCTTTGCCTTGAGCTTGTCCTCGCGATCGTCACTCGGCTCAAGATCCAAGAACCCCTGCATCAAACCACCGGTATCGCCGTCAAAGACGCGTGCCACATAGCGCAGCACCTCGTCGTGGCTGCGGAAGTTGCGCACGAGCTTGACGAGCTCGCCGGCAGGGGCATCGGATGCGACGGAGGTCTCGGGCGCAGCAGAGGAGCCCACCTTGCGCTCCTGGCGACGGAAGACCTCGACCTCGGCGCCACGGAAGCGGTAGATTGACTGCTGTGCATCGCCCACGGTGCACAGCGCGCGCTCCCCCGCACCCGTCAGGTAACGGATCAGATCGACCTGCATCTGGTCGGTATCCTGAAACTCATCGATCATGACCATCTTAAAGCGGCCCTCGTATGCCGCTCGGATGGCCGGGTAATCGCGCAGGGCCTCATAGGCCATGCGCAGCAAGTCGTTGTTGTCGAGGGCAGACTGGGCAGCCTTGAGCGCGCGATACTCAGCCTCTACAGAGCGGGCCAAGCCCACCAGTGCATCAAGCGCCGGGCCACCACAGGCAAGCACGATATTGATAAACGCATCGGCGGCCTCGGCCTTGAGCAGCTCGACCTGCTCCTTGGGGAACGCCTTGCTCGCCCGCGGCATGGTGCACGACATCATGAGTCGCGCCGCGTCGGCCATGGTTTTGCCGCTCGCCTCAAACGCGTCGATGGCGTCGAGTGCCACTTGTGCCTTCTCGGTCGCGGCCTTGCTCGCACCCAACGCCGCGCGATAGGCATCGGCGAGTGCCGAGGTATCGGCCTGGCCGCGCGCCACGCGCACATCGTCCATGCCGCCCGGCAGCTGACTCGATAGCTCCAACAGGTCGCGCACCAGGCCTTTAATGGTGGTGCCGGCGCCAAACGGCCCGCCCTCGCCCGCCATGGGATACCAGGCGTAGAGGGCGTTGAGCGATGCCGCGAGCTCGGGGACGGCATCGGGTGCCGTCGCGCGGGCCAGCACGTGCTCAACAGCCTGGTCCATAAGCTCGTCGGTATCGGTGAGCACCGTGAACTCGGGGTCGATGCCCAGCTCCAACGCGTGTGCGCGCAGGATACGAGAGCACATGCCGTGAATGGTCGAGATCCACGCATCGTCGACGGTCAGGGCCTCCTCGTCCATGCCCTCGTCGATGAGCGCGCGGCGCACGCGGTCACGGATCTCGGCCGCGGCATCTTTGGTAAAGGTAATGGCGAGCACCTGGTCCAGATGCTCAACGAACGGACCGGATTCGGGCGAAAGCGCGTAGACGATGCGGCGCGTGAGGGTAAAGGTCTTGCCCGAACCGGCGCCCGCCGAGACAAACAGCGGACGGTCGAGCGTTTTGACGATCTGCAGCTGTTGCGGCATCAAAGTCGAAAGATCCATGGTCTACACGTCCCTCCTTACAAACGTTCCTTCGTGGTTATACGAGCAGCGCGCATGCGCGGCCTGAGCCGACGTCGGGTCGACGGCGGCAACGTTGCCTGCCTCGAGCTCGCGCAGGCGCCCGGCGATGCCGGCCTCCACGCGATCGAGCAGGGCGTCGAAGTCCATGCTGCCACCCTCGCCGGGGAAACCTTTCTTAAGGCCCGGGATGCGACCGTCGCCGCGCTCTTCCTCGAGTAGCTCGGCGCTCGCGGCACCGCGCAACGCCGGCTTGCCGCCCTTGGTCGAAAAGTAGAGCGCCGCGCGGGTGTCCAAATCCAGCGCCCGGCGCATGGCCTGGGCGTAGATGAGCGTTTGGGTATGTGGCGGTAACCAGCGCGGATCGTCGATGGCGGCCTCGCCCGACTCCTCGTCGCGCACCGTGGGGTCGGCGAGCTTAAACTCCTCGACACCCGAACGATGCTTGTAGTCGATTACCACGGCGCGATTCTCGGCATCCACATCCACGCGGTCGATGCGCCCGCCGAGCGGCCAACCGGCATACTCGACCTGGAGCTCGTTGAACGCAAACTCCAGATAGCGCGGCGCGAAGGGCGCGAGTGCCTCGGACTCGTAGGCGAGCACGCCTTCCAACTGCGGCAGAATCTCGGCCACCTGGCGCTCCTCCACCGGGGAGAGCGGCACCAGCGGACCCTCGGTACCGCGCTTGCCCGCATGCTCGGCCAAGGTCTCGGCAAAGACCTCGCGCAGCAGCTCCTGTGCACGCGGCAGGTTCTCGGGCGTCACACGCTCCATGCCCTCTTGGGGCAGACGGGCGTGCAGGTGTTCCAGCACGTCGTGGACAAAGTTACCCTTCTCCATGTTGCCAAAGCCCGCATCGATGGACTGAGGTTTGACGCGATACGACACGAACCAGCACAGCGGGCAGGTGGAATAGGCCTCGATCTGCGAAGCGGACGTCAGACGCGGCACGAGCGGCGCGTCCTCGTCCTCGCCGTCACGACGGCGCAGGACCAAATACGGCACGGCCTCGGCACTCAGATGCTGAGGGGCTTCACAGGTCACGCGCTCGCGCTTGAGACCTTCGCCTGCCGCGGGATCGAAGTCCCTTACGATATCGCCTTCACCCACACACTTCGCCTTGTCGGCGCCAACGGCCTTAGCGTCGTCAGCGGCCTTGTCGGCGTCAGCGGCCTTAGCATCGTTAGCGGCCTCGGCATGCGCCCGCAACTCGGTCCACACGGCCGCCGGATAGCACTCGCGCGCCTGACGATCGTGGGTCACACGGGCGAGCGTAACCGGACCACGCGACGCTTGCATCGCGTGGCCAAAGCGCACGCGCAGCAAGGCCGCGGGCTCAAGCGTCACGCCCTCGCGACCAAGGCTCGCCGTCAGCGTGGCCAGCGGACCCTCCTCATGCGAGAGCGGATAGCTGTCCAGATCGACATCGGCAAACAGGACGGCATCATAGCTACCGGGGCGCAGAGCTGCTGCATCGGCAAGCGATGCAAAGCGCACCTGGGCGCGCGGCGCACGGTCGACCTCAAATGTCTCGTAGTCATATGCCGTACTGCGCTTGTCCACCTTGGTTCGAACGCCATCGAGAACCGGTACGGTCGCGGCCTGCGACACGTCGAGCGCGCGAGCATCGTTCATAAGGATGTCGATGACATGGCGCAGCAGGGCCACCTCCGCCTGGCGACGGGCTTGGCCATCCAAGCTGCCCAGCGAGCGATCGGGCAACGCCTCGGCAACGGCAAGCATGGCCTTGAGCGCCGTCACGGGCCTGTCACGCCACAGCGCCTGGAACACGTCCGAGACCACACACGGCACATTCTTAAACCAGTTTTCGTCGCTCGCCGCCTTGCGCGCGCCCCTCACCTGGCCCTGAACGCTCTGCAGCAGGCTCTTAACGCCCGCGGTAGTCTTGCTGCGCGAGAGACGCATATTCTTATCGAAGGTACGGGCATTGACGGCATCAGCGCCCGAAAGCGGACTGTAGATCCAGTCGGTAAGCTCCGGCGCGGGCCACCACTCGGTCTTTGACGCCATGCCCTCATCGGCGGCTTTCATACGCTCGATCAGGTTGGCGAGCGCCGTAAACTGCCTGCCTGCGATGGACTGGGAAAACGCCGTGAACTCAGTCGTCTCGGCCGCAATGTGACGCGCCGCCAAACGGGCAGCGAGTTCGCCGAACAGCTGGGGCGCCCGGGCGGACACCACGAGCACGCGCACGGGATCGGCGGGTGCGGAGGCGGCATCGTTGACCTTGGACTCCTCGTGCGCTTTCACCATCTTATCGATGACGTCCGCATAGACACGGGCACGGGCATGGGGCCCGGCGACTTCCACAAAGGCAGGACGTGCGACGGACTTTGGAGCAGTCGCGGGAGCGCCGGCATCCTCATCCAGCGGTGCAACCTCAAACAGCACGCCGCAGGCATCAAGGGCCGTGGCCAGCTCCTCACGCATCGCCGCTTGCTCGCGGGCGAGCAGCACGACAACCTCTCCCCCGTTGTTTGCCACGGCGGACAGCAGCTCGAGCAGGCTATACGTAAATGACGTGACGCCGCGCACGCAAACGACACGGGTGCACCCCGGCAGGTTATCGGCCAGGGCACCGGCCATCATGTCAGCCGCCTCGCAAGGCTCGACCATGCCTCGGCGGTCCAAACCGCTCGCATAGGCGCACAGAAGCTCGAACACACGGGCCTCGGCGTCGCTTTTGGGCTTTGGCTGGCAAACGTCGCCGCGGCAGCGTTCGTCGCCCGCCCCCGCCACGCCCGGCAACACATCGCGGGCCATACGCGCAAGCATGCGCACCGTGCCCTGGCTGCGCGAGAGCGGCTGCAGAGCAGCGTCGTCGCGGCGGTCGATCATGTCCGAGAACAGCATCTGGCGCTGAAGGTTATCCACAAAGCTGCGGCCATCGCCCATAAGCTCCCACAGCGAACGGAGCCACGACGAAGGGGTCTTGTAATCGATACCCAGTGAAATCCCAGCTTCCGCCGCATCATGACGGCACAGATCGAGCTCGGCAAACGTAGGCACCAGCAAAACGGCACGCCCGTGGCGGGCAACCAGGCCGGCGAGCAGCGCCGCCTCGGCATCGCTCAAATCCGCGCCGGCGTTGGTGGTATAGATTCGAACAGGCATGGTCCTCCACTCAAACCGTTCGCAATAATCAATACTTCCATCCTACCCGCCCACGCGGACAGATTTGCCCCACGCCAACAGATTTCCTCCGTCCCCAAGGGATCAAAAAACCGCCCCCGAAGGGACGGTTCTGCGCAATTCGTTTGTCGCCGATGGCCTACTCGCCATCCTCCAGTTTGATGAGGATCTTGCGATAGCCACCGTACTCGCCATTAAGCGCCTTGGACACGCGGCTCACCGTGGTGGACGAAGCGCCGGTGCGGGCCTGAACCTCAACATAAGGCTCGCCCTCATCCAGATAACGCGCAACCTGCAGACGTTGCGAAAGATCGCAGATCTCGCGCGGCGTGCAGATATCGGTTAAAAACGCCTGGATATCCTTCTCGTCATCCAAAAGACTAAATGCGTGGACTAGCTGCTTGACATCAGGCTTGTCAAACATGTTCTCGATATTCATCGATCACCGCCAAACCCGCCAAAAGGCATCGAAGTTGATACTGACATCGGGCATCGTTCGCCCGTTCTATGCAATAGGGCAACGCCTGTGGCTTTTGCCCGTAGCAGTGTAGCACACCACCAAACTAAAGCGACAAGACTCTCTGTCAGCGGCGCGTTTTTCAGGACGAACGCCGTTTAGAAACCGAATGCGCACGTAAGCTCCACGAATATTTGAGACAATGGGCGCCCAAACACCGCGGCGCACCCGCGCAACCATCCAGGTCGCCGCCGCAAGCCGCTTCACGCGACGCCAGCAACCCCGGCGCAAGAAAGGATTCACGCCATGCGCTTTATGCTTAACTGGCTCTTCACCTCGATCGCTATCGCGATCGCCACGTTCCTCGTTCCCGGCATCCAGCCCTTCGGTTTTGCCGAGGCCTGGGTCTGTTTCGCCTTCGTGGGACTGTTCCTGAACATCGTCGATTCGCTCGTCAAACCGTTCCTGACGGTCATCTCGCTGCCGCTCACCATCATTACGCTGGGCATTTTCCAGCTTGTCGTCAACAGCTTTATGCTCGAGCTCGCGAGTTACCTGTCGGTCAACCTGCTGGGCGTCGGCATCTCCATCGCAAGCTTTGGCTCGGCCTTTATGGGCAGCATCCTGGTGTCCATCATGCGCAGCATCCTCGACAGCATCGCCGAGGGCTAAAACGGCCATTCCGGCCGCGCCCGTCTCAACAGCCCAAAACGAAGGCCGCCCATCGCAAAAATGGGCGGCCTTCTTATTTGCCAAGTCTCAAAGGGCGAGAGAATCTGCCATTTCCACCCCGTCCCCAAATGGCAGGTGGGCTAGATCACGTAGTCGTAGCCTTCGTTGGGAGCGACAAGTTGATCAAGCGTCACACCGTCGAGGTAGTCGTTGATGAGCTTGTCCAGGTTCTTCCACACGTCGAGCGTGGGGCACTCGTCAGAGCGCGAACAACCCTTGCAGTCGCCATCCAGGCAGGCGACCGGCGCCAGGCTGCCCTCGGTCAGGCGCAAGATCTCGCCCACCGTGTACTGCTCGGGCGGGCGCGTGAGCACATAGCCGCCGCCCTTGCCGCGCATGCCCGAGAGCATGTTGGCGCGCACGAGCGTAGCCAGAATATTCTCGAGGTACTTCTCCGAAATCCCCTGGCGCGCCGCGATCTCTTTGAGCGGGATGCGACCGGCCGCCTGATGCTCGGCCAGGTCGACCATAACGCGCAGGGCATATCTGCCCTTTGTGGAAACCAACATATATATAGCTGCCTTTCGGTCTTTTAATTCGTAGAAATTCTAGCCGAAAAATTGGTTTTGAAAATACCTATTCCCGTCAAGATGGTTAATCGACTCGTAATAATCTTCTATTTCCTATTGCGTTACTAGGCTTTACTGTCTACTATGCTTGCCAACAGCAAAACGAACAACCTATAAGGTTTATGGGTTTAGCTGCTACACGCACCGTAAAACCACACGGTATCCAGTCATTTGAACACTTTGGAGGTTCACCATGAGCAATGTTTACACGTCCATCGATCAGCTTATCGGCCACACCCCGCTTCTGGAGCTCACCCACTTTGAGGCCGACGAGGACCTCAAGGCCCGCGTGCTCGTCAAACTGGAATACTTCAACCCCGCCGGATCCGTTAAAGACCGCGTCGCCAAAAACATGATTGACGAGGCCGAGAAGGCCGGCAAGCTCGTGCGTGGCGGCGACTACACCATCATCGAGCCCACGAGCGGCAACACCGGCGTCGGCATTGCTTCGGTGGCGGCGGCCCGCGGCTACAAGGTGATCATCACCATGCCCGAGACCATGTCCGTCGAGCGCCGCAAGCTTATGCAGGCATACGGCGCACAGCTCGTGCTCACCGACGGCTCCAAAGGCATGAAGGGCGCCATCGCCAAGGCCGAGGAGCTGCAGAAGGAGACCCCCAACAGCATCATCGCCGGCCAGTTTGTGAACCCCGCGAACCCGGCCATTCACAAGGCCACGACCGGCCCCGAGATCTGGGACGACACCGACGGCAAGGTCGACATCTTCGTCGCCGGCGTCGGCACCGGCGGCACCGTGACCGGCGTGGGCGAGTTCCTCAAGGAGCAAAACCCCGAGATTCAGGTCGTCGCCGTCGAGCCCGCCACCTCCCCGGTGCTCTCTAAAGGCCAGGCCGGCCCGCACAAGATCCAGGGTATCGGTGCCGGCTTTGTGCCCGACGTCCTCGACACCCAGGTCTACGACGAGATCATCCCCGTCGAGAACGACGACGCCTTTGCCACCGGCCGCGGCGTGGGCCACAAGGAGGGCGTGCTCGTGGGCATTTCGTCCGGCGCCGCCGTGTGGGCCGCACTGCAGCTGGCCAAGCGCCCCGAGAACGAGGGCAAGACCATCGTGGCGCTGCTCGCCGACACCGGCGAGCGCTACCTGTCCACGGCACTCTTCCAGGACTAGGGCCCGTCGCCCATAGGTTGAGCCCAGGGACGAGCCGGTCTCCTCTCTCCCGGCAGTCTGAGCCCATCCCATCAGGGCGTCCCACGAGTCGTCCGAACTTGCTACAATGTCTGCGGCGCGGAACCAGCCTCCCGCGCCGCTTTTCTTTTTTGGCCACATGCCACCAAGGAGAACCTCCCCATGCACAATAAGCGCGTGCTCGTCGCCATGAGCGGCGGCGTCGATTCCAGCGTGACCGCGTATCTGCTCAAAAGTCAGGGCTACGAATGCGTCGGTGCCACCATGCGCCTCACCTGCCCCGCACCCGACCCCGCCACGGGTATGAGCAAAGTCGACCGCGACATCGCCGACGCGAAGGCAGTTTCCGAGCGCCTGGGGATACCCCACCATGTGCTCGACTTGCAGCAAACCTTCGACCGCAACGTGATCGAGCGCTTTGTGAACACCTATCAGGAGGGGCTGACGCCCAATCCGTGCATTATCTGCAACCGCCACATTAAGTTTGGCGCGCTGCTCGATACGGCGCTGGACATGGGCTGCGACTACATCGCAACGGGACATTACGCCAAAACAAGCCAGGCGGCAGACGGCACCTGGCAGCTGCATCGCGGCGAGGACCCCAAAAAGGACCAGAGCTACTTTTTGTATTCGCTCACGCAGGAGCGCCTGGCGCACACGATTTTTCCGCTGGCAGACTTGGACAAAGAGCACGACGTGCGCCGCATTGCCGCCGAGCAGGGCTTCATCAACGCCAAGAAAGCCGAGAGCGAGGATATCTGCTTTATCGCGGACGGAGATTACGCGGGTTATATCGAGCGCCGCTGCGGACATGCCGCTGCACCGGGCGATATTGTATGGCGTGACGGCAACGTGGTCGGACGTCACAGCGGCGCACTGCGCTATACCATCGGCCAGCGCAAGGGCCTGGGCGTCGCGATGGCACATCCCGTGTATGTGACGGGCGTCGACGCCGCCAACAACACCGTGCATCTGGGCGAGGCCGAGGACCTGACCGCCGCTGCCCTCACGGCCAACGACTGGATCTGGAGCGCCCCTGCCGACCGCATGGAGGCAGAGCTCACGTCCGGCGGCATTCGCGTGGGCGCCAAGTACCGCTACCGTCAGAAAGACCAGGCAGCGACCCTTACGCGCGGCGAAGACGGGCAAATGCTGCTGACTTTTGACGAGCCGCAGCGCGCCATCGCCCCCGGTCAGGCCGTTGTAGTCTATCGCGGCGACATCGTCCTGGGCGGTGGCACCGTGACCGGCGCACTTAAGTAGCCGCGGGTTTATCGCTGCACGTGTCGAAGTACCTCAACAGCGGCACCAACCTCGATTACGCGACGCTCGAGGCCGCGGCAAATGGCCTCGAGTCGACCCTCCGCCGTCGCCCATTCGCTCTGTGAAAGAATCTCGATTGCCTCATCAACAAATCCGTCGAGTCGCGATGCGTCGAACCAATCGAGTGAGTCCGCAAGCGCCAGCTGGACGGAAGGGTCGGGCCCAAACGGCTTAGCGGAAAACCCAAACTCCCCAGCTGCGAGCACGGCAGTTGGCACGTTGTACCACAGGCAGTTGCCGCTATCGAACAGCGGAGCAGGTTTTATCTCCAGGGTGTCGACATTGCGGATGATGCCGAAGTTTCGCCAATGGCGGTCGCTGTTGGCCAAAAGGGCATCGCAGACAATCATCTGCGACATAGACCTTCTCACGGCAGCCTCGTCTGCTCCATGCTTACCAAGGAAGCGGCAGTACCGGTCGTACGTCGAGTTTCCTCGCTGACCGCCAAGAGCGTTCTTAACGTAAACAGCCGGAACGTATTCCTCGCGGCCGTCAAGAAAGTCGTCGCACAGACACACAGGGCCATCGAGCATCCGCTCAACCGTATAAGGAACAAACTCACCCTCCGACAGCAAGCGACGATGTAGAGCCGTTGCAACCGCCTCGTTAAAGGAACGCTGGTCGTCCACGCCGCATCCCTTGACCAGAACGCGAACGCCGTTGCGAATCATCCACGATTTAGGGAGCTCGCCCTCGGACGTGTTATCCGGATTTTTAAGACCGATGCCTTCCAGCCAACCCGAACGCTCTTCGGGCGCCGATCGCTCAAATTCGTTCTCAAAGTAATTGATGTTTTGCCATTTGAGTTCGGCGCAATCGGCCGGCCGCAGCCAATAGCAATCCGAAAGCGAGAGGCCCAGGCACTGAACCGGTACCTCAACGCCGCTGACAATCCCCAGCTCGCGGTAGCGCGAGATAAGCCCGGGGCGAACATCGGGTACCGACCGATGCCCCCACCACGCGTTGAGCTCCCGCTTATTCACCGTTGGAGAAGAGCTCGAGCATGTGCCAAACGGCATTCGTTGCGTATCGAGGACCTTGGCGATTTCGAAGGGAAACTCGCGCGTCGGATCAAACGAAATACGCGCAACCTCGTAATCGGCGGACATCAGCGTAAACTTGCGCCCCACATCGGCCGCAGGACGGCGTCCACGTTTGCGGACCTTTTGATAAGCGACCGCAGAATTATACTCAACCATCTTCCGTCCGCCCACAAGATCGCACACAAGCGTTCCCGATGCGGCAAGTTGCGATATGCGGGCTTTCGTAACACCCAACAGGCGGGCGGCATCACCCATAGACAAGTACTCAGATGTATTCATATGCCGCATAACCTCGTTAAGTATTCCAAACGTTAAGTTAATTATTTGCATACAGTATAATACTAAACAGACTGAAGCGAAAAAAGGCCCGAGAAATCGGGCCTTAGCGATTGGTCAGCCGAGTCGCAAACTGCTTCCCTAGCGCTGAACGTAGGCGCGGACGAGCTCGAAGGTGTTTCGCACACCGTCGATGTGGCTGCGCTCGTAGTTGTGGCTCGCGTACACGCCGGGACCGATCAGACCGTGGCGAATGTCGTAACCGGCCGAAAGCGTGGCCTCGACGTCGGAACCGTAATGCGGGTACACGTCGATGGCGTAATCGAGCCCCAGCTCGCGCGCGATATTAGACAGCGTGGTCACCAGGTCGTAGTTGTACGGACCGCCCGAATCCTTGGCGCAAATCGACACCATGCGCTCGGTGCAACCCAGGTCGTCGCCCACGCAACCCATGTCAACGCTGATCATCTCGCGCGTGTCGGCCGGCACAAAGGCACCACCGTGGCCGACCTCCTCGTACACGGTAAAGAGCAGCGACACCTTGCGCGAAAGCGACACCTCGCCGTCAGCAACGGCGCGGGCCAGACCCAGCAGAATCGACGCCGACAGCTTGTCATCCAGGAAGCGGCTCTTGATGTAGCCGCTCTCCGTCACCGTCGTGCGAGGATCCATAGCGATGATGTCACCGGTCTGAATACCCAGCTCGAGCACATCGTCCTTGCTGTCGACGTTCTCATCGAGCAGGATTTCCATATTCTTCTCGATGGTCTTGACCGGCTCATCGGCCACATGCGCCGAAGGCTCGGTATTGAGGACCACACCCGTGTACACATTGCCGTCACGCGTGTAGACGGTGCAGTTCTCGCCATCGGCCGTAGACCACTGATGCCCGCCGAGCGTCGTGGGGCGCAGGCGACCATTGTCCTTAATGGAACGCACCATGGCGCCCAGGGTATCGACATGGCTCGCCAATACGAGCGGCTCGCCCTCGCCGCCAAGCTCAACCAACACGTTGCCCTTATTGGAGCGCTCGGGGCCAAAGCCCATATCGCGCAACGTTTCCATTAGATAGTCAGTAGCCGCACGGGTATAGCCCGTAGGTGAAGCAATAGAAGTCAGCGTCTTCAACTGGTCAGTAATATAGGAGAGCGTCTCCTCTAGAGAAGCATCAACATTAGAAGCCATATGCATCCTTCCAAGTAAAACTAAGACCGAGCCCCGATTTTAACCGTTCTGCACGTGCAATACTCTAGAAACCGAGCCGACTCCTGACGTCCCCGCACCGGTTTTGTGCACGCGCTCGGTTTACAGTTCCAATCTTGCATAAATCCTATCGGTATCTGCATAAATATGAGGCATCTATTTGCTTCGTCTCAGGGTACCCCACCTTGGACCGTGCAAAATACGGAGTATTCAGCACCGTGGACCCCGTCAGCCCCATCGCAAACGGCAAAGCGACGCGGTTACAGCAGTGTTGCAGGTCGTCGCAAACCAAAAACGCGGTGACAGCCCCCTCCGCTCATCGATAGCCCACCCGCAATGGTTGTCGATGGGCGCCTGCGGGCCACTGCGGCCCATTCACAACGTTATGCATTTTTCAGAGCTTGCTGAATACTCCCAAAAATGCACGCTGAGAAGTGCACCACCTATCCGCAGCGGGCAGCATGCCTTAGTTTTGCTCGCCTCAGGGCATCGACGCAGCACAAAAAGCCCCGCCGTGCGTAGCACGGCGGGGCCAGCAGCAAGTCAAAAGACCATACGCCTACGGGCGAAGGACCACCAAACTGGGCTAGGCAGCCGGGCAGATCTTCTTGAAGAGCTCGATGACGTCGTCGAGCGTTGCCTCACGCGGGTTACCCGGGAAGCAGGCGTCGGCCATGGCGTCCTTGGCCAGGACCTCGATCTCGTCAGCCTTCATGGCCTCGCAGACGTGCGGGATGTTCACGTCGGCAGAGAGCTGCTTAACGGCGGCGATGGCGGCATCGGCGGCCTCGTCGGTGCTCATGCCCGTGGTGTCAACACCCATGGCGACGGCAACCTTGGCCAGGCGCTCGGTGCAAACCGGCTTGTTGAACTCCATGGCGATCGGCAGCAGCATGGCGCAAGCGACGCCGTGCGGGGTGTCGTAGTGAGCAGACAGGGTGTGAGCCATGGCGTGGTCGATGCCCAGGCCAACATTGGAGAAGCCCATGCCGGCGACATACTGGCCAAGAGCCATGCCCTCGCGGCCGGAGCCGGGCTGACCGGACTTGGCCTCGGCGACAGAATCGCGCAGGTTCTCGCTGATCAGCTTAATAGCCTCAAAGTGGAACATGTCGGAAAGCTCCCAGGCACCCTTGGTGGTGTAGCCCTCGATGGCGTGGGTCAGAGCGTCCATGCCGGTGGAGGCGGTCAGGCCGGCAGGCATGGAGGCCATCATGTCGGGATCGACGACGGCGACCTCGGGGGCGTCGTTGGTGTCGACGCACACGAACTTGCGGACCTTCTCGGGGTCGGTGATGACGTAGTTGATGGTCACCTCGGCGGCGGTACCGGCGGTCGTCGGCACGGCGATGGTGAACACGGCGTGGTTCTTAGTCGGAGCAACGCCCTCGAGGCTGCGGACATCGGCGAACTCGGGGTTGTTGATGATGATGCCGATAGCCTTGGCGGTGTCCATGGAGGAGCCACCACCAATGGTCACGATAGCGTCAGCCTCGGCGGCCTTGAAGGCCTCGACGCCGTCCTTGACGTTCTGGATGGTGGGGTTGGGCTTGATCTCGGAGTAGAGGCTCCAAGCGATGCCGGCAGCGTCGAGCTCGTCGGTCACCTTAGCGGTAACACCAAACTTGACCAGATCGGGGTCGGAGCAGACGAAGATCTTCTTGTAGCCGCGACGCTGGAGCTCGCCGGGGATCTCCTTGATGGCGCCGGAACCATGATAAGAGATGGTATTGAGAACGAAACGATTAGACATTGATAGCCTCCTATCGTGTGCGGGGCACCCGTTACGCCCCGCGCTATATGTCCCATCCTAACGCTTTTGAAACAAAAAACACGTGAGAACGTCAAAAGTGTTAAAGCGTTTCAACATACTAACGGGGCCTTAGCCCTTCCCTCCCGACAGCAGCGAAGGCTAGATTATAGGAGCAATCGCCCAAAGAATACGACCAACTCAGTCTATAAATTGTTTCTGTTTTAGCAATATATGTTTGACAATACGTTTATAAAAGAATACTTTATAGTAAATAATTTGCATGCAGCAAATAGTGTCATTCATTTTGTTAGAAATTGCCCATGCGGTTATTGCAGCTGCATGTACTGCAACGTACAGCGCAATTCTCCGCACGAAGCAGAAGACGGTTCCAATTCGATCGAGGCGATGACGCGTGATGGCTACTGGTCCTAAATCGAGCAAGACGGCTACAAACGAATATCGAATCTCAATTGAAGGTAATCCTTATCCGCATACTCTGGCTCTCATCAACCCAGCGGGAGACAACCTCAACATCAAAAGACATGGGTTCACGGGTCCACTAGGACAGCTATCGAGTCTTAAATATACCGTTTATGACGATGCGAATGAAAAACTCTTCACTGTCGTCGACGGTGGCTTTAGCAACATGCCCAGGGTTGCGCTCATCATCGAACACAAGGAAGTTGCGGTGTTCGATTATGGTCTAAACAGACTTGAGATGAAGTGCGTAACGAACATACCGAATTACGCAATAAAAGGTAACTTCCTATTTGGAGATTACGATATATTCAGCCAACAGGAAGTGAAGCTATCTTCAGTTATCGTCCTTCAATGTGATAAACAATCGTGCTTTAGCATACAGGTTTTGGATAAAGCCGAATTAGCCGTCGCAATTGGAATACCTACAGCCATTGCCCTTCTTAGGGCTCGGATTGAAGAGCATCTCGAATAAATCGCAAAAAGCAGTTCGTAACAACATCCAGGAGCTAGATAGTTTTTCTGGCTCCTGGATGTTGTTACGAACATGCACCTTAGCGCTTAAGACTCGTGGTCTGCCAGTCAGCTATGATGCGGGCCCATTTCCTGCGCAAATCGCGCTCGCGGTCGATGAACATGATGGCAAACGCGACAAACAGCAGCACGCTCGCCACGACGATGGCGTGCAGGCCCATGCGCTCAATACACCAGTTGCCCAACACGGCGCCAAACACAAAGGTAAAGATCACGCCAAAGTACAGCAGGCCGTTTTCCAAAAAGCCGCGCTTGTGGGTGATGATGTAGTCGTCCACGTTTTGCAAGGCATTACGGAGGTTGCCGATACACATGGTCGTGGCGATGCCGTGACCGTGGATCTTGCGGAAGCTCTCGACCTGCATGCCGCAGGCAAACGAGGTGAGGCAGTTGGCGAGCAGGTTGTAACCGCCGCCCGGGATAAAGCTCACGCCCAGCAAGATAACGGCTTCAAAAAACACCGTCACCTGGCGCCAGTGAATCACACTGCCAAACCGCTCGTGAACCAGGTCGGCAAGCATAATGCCCACAGCAAACGACACCACGGGGAAGAAGTAGCGCCCCGCCAGTGCCCAGTTGCCTTCCGAGATGCTCACGCCCACGAGCAGGATGTTGCCCGTCTGCGCGTTGGCGAAAACATGATCGCGCCCAATGTACGAATACACATCCATAAAGCCACCGGCGAGCGCCAAGATGATGCCCAGCTCAATAGATTCCGATATCTGTTTGGCACGCTGCATCGTCGTGCATCCTCCTTGTTGACGACTCTCTCGTGCGTTGGCGGAAACATAGCCGCCGTTCATACTGTAACCCATTGACAACATGGCGTGCGCGCGAGACGGGTTCTCCAACGCGCAGATACACAGCCTGGAAACAAACGACACCCGCACCGACGCGCCAATCCGCCAGCTCATGTTCTCCACCAGTCTTTTTAGCCCCGTCCCAAAAAGACTGGTTACAATTACGTGCAGCATACAAACACCGGGAGGGATCGTGGCAAAAAAGCCTCAGCACGCTCAGAACAACCAGCGCAGTCAGCAGGGCAAACAGGGCCAGCAGCAAAAGCGCGGCGGCAAGGCGCAGGGTGGGCACACCACTCATACTCCAGCAGCGCCCGCCCGCCCCTGGCGCCCGGGCCGCGATAAGTTCCTCCCCGTCAGCCGCGCCGACATGGATGCGCGCGGCTGGGACCAGTGCGACTTTGTCTACATCTGCGGCGATGCCTACGTGGACCATCCGAGCTTTGGCATGGCCATCATCAGCCGCGTGCTCGACGCGCACGGCTACAAGGTAGGAATCATCTGCCAGCCCGACTGGACCGATCCCGCCAGCATCACGGTGCTCGGCGAGCCGCGCCTGGGCTTTTTGGTCAGCGCCGGCAACATGGACTCCATGGTCAACCACTATTCGGTGACCAAGCACCGCCGCCACACCGACGCCTATACTCCCGGTGGCGAGGAGGGGCACCGCCCCAATCGTGCCGTCACGGTCTACGGCAACCTCATCCGCCAGACGTTCAAGGACGTTCCCATCATCATCGGCGGCATCGAGGCAAGCCTGCGCCGTCTGGCCCACTACGACTACTGGCAGGACAAGCTCAAGCGTTCGGTGTTGCTCGACTCGGGCGCCGACATCCTCATCTACGGCATGGGCGAGCACGCGATTGTCGAGATCGCCGACGCGCTCGACGCGGGACTGCCCGTCGACCAGATCACCTATATCAACGGCACCGTCTACCGCACGGGTTCGCTCGACGAGGTCTACGACTACGACCTGCTGCCCAGCTGGGACGACCTTGCCGCCGACAAGCTCAACTACGCGCGCAGCTTTAACGTGCAGCAGCAGAATATGGACCCCATCACCGGACATCGCCTGGTAGAACCCTACCCCAACAGCGTCTATGTGGTGCAGAACCCGCCGTCGGCGACGTTAACGACCGATGAGATGGACGAGGTGGCCGAGCTCCCCTACGCACGCGATTGGCATCCCGATTACGACGCAGCGGGCGGCGTACCGGCCTTTGCCGAGATCAAGTTTTCCATTAGCTCCAACCGCGGCTGTTTTGGCGAGTGCTCGTTTTGCGCCCTCACCTTCCACCAGGGCCGCGTGTTGCAGATGCGCAGCCACGATTCGATCATGCGCGAGGCCGAGCTGCTCACGCGCGATCCCGAGTTTAAGGGCTATATCAACGACGTGGGCGGACCGACGGCAAACTTTAGCCGTCCTGCCTGCGACAAACAGCTCAAGCACGGCGTGTGCAAGAACAAGCGCTGCCTGTGGCCGAGCGTGTGCAAGAACATGGTGGTCGACGAGAGCGGCTACACGCAGTTGTTGCGCGACCTGCGCCAGCTGCCGGGCGTCAAGAAGGTCTTCGTCCGCAGCGGCATCCGCTTTGACTACACCATGGCCGACGCCTCGGACGAGTTTTTGCGCGAGCTGCTGGAGCATCACGTCTCGGGCCAGCTGCGCGTAGCGCCCGAGCACGTGAGCGACGCGGTGCTCTCCGTGATGGGCAAGCCGAGCCGCGCCGTCTACGACGCGTTCTGCCGTAAATTTGAACGCCTGAACCGCGAATACGGACTCAAGCAGTATGTGGTGCCGTACCTGATCTCGAGCCACCCCGGCTCGACGATGAAGGAAGCTGTGGACCTGGCCGAAGCCGTGCGCGACATGGGCTACATGCCCGAGCAGGTGCAGGACTTCTACCCCACCCCGTCCACCATGTCGACCTGCATGTACTACACCGGCGTGGACCCACGCACCATGCAGCCGATCTACGTGGCACGCGACCCGCACGAGAAGGCCATGCAGCGTGCGCTCATCCAATACCGCAAGCCCGAGAACTACAAGCTCGTACGCGAGGCGCTGGAAAAAGCCGGCCGTCGCGACCTGATCGGCTACACCAAGCATTGCCTGATTCGCCCCGTGCCGCCACGCCCGGGCGAGACATCTGCTGGCGGGGGGCATGGCACCGGCAAGAAGGGCGGCAAGGCCCACGGCGGCGCTGGCGGTGCCGGCAAGGGGCCCAAAGGCAGCAAGGGGCACGGCGGCATGTCGCGTGCGCAGAACACTGCCGGTCGCAATCGCGCGGCCCAGGGACGGCAGGGCGCCAACGGAGGCGGGCGTCGCAACTAGGGCAGCGGTGCGCTCGCCGCGTCCATCCCACACGCGCGGCGCAGCGACCGCATTGCCTCAACGAGGATGACGCCGGCGATAGCGACCGTAATTGCCACGTCGAACGGCGTGTTCACAAACCAGAGCAACGTCATGAAATACGACCCGGCATTAAAGGCAAAGTGCAGCAGGATCGTGTAGCGGAGCTTTCCGGTCGTCACGAGCACCCAACCAAAGATGAGGCCGGCGGCACCCGCGTAGCAACCCTGCACCCAATTCATGTGCATAAAACCGAAGATTGCCGCCTGCAGCACAATCGCCGCGGCGATACCCCACGTACTTGGGGCCGCCCAGGGCACCATGGTGCCGCCCTGCGCGCTCGCACGACGCCGGCGCTTCCAAAGTGGGCGGCACTGCGGATTAAACGCTCGGAGCGAAAACTCAAAAATAATGCCGCGCACCAGCAGCTCTTCACAAAATGGGGCGCCGAGCACCGTAGTCAGTACGGCCAGATAGCTGGTGTCGCCCATGCCTGTTTCCTCGACAAGCTCGCTGTAGTCGGCCGCGGCATCGGGCAACAGCGACAGCACGGCATCGGTCACGTAGCCAACGACCACCTGCAGGGCCAGGCCGATCACGATAACGCAGGCGATGCGCTTCCACGCCCCACGCGCTCCCCCGCCGAGCGGATGCTCGCCCTGCCGGCGTGCCATAAATGAACGCGGCCACAGATAACGCCACCACAGCAGCGCCATTAAAAACGATGCCATCTGCGCGGCAGCCTGAAGCAATTGAATATCGAGGTCGTCAATCGAAAAGCCCATGAACACCGATGCGACGCCCAGAGCGGAGAACAAAACCACGCTCAGGGCGATATCGGCAGCGACGACGCCAAAACAGGCAAGCGCCCAAATCATCGCATTGAGCATGCCAACCTCCTCCCGACAGCTAGTCATTTAAGAACGTCCCCAACGACTAGTCATTGGGGACGTTCTTCAACGACTAGTTGTTGGGGACAGTCTTTGCCAAAGGCCCCGTTGGGCGAGATGTCGAACGGGAAGGTGCCGCAGCGATTGAACGCGGCGATAAACATGCGGATGGCGTTGGACGGCGTGGTGCCCACGAGCTGGGTTGCCGCCGCGAAGGCCGCCTTTTCCTCGGGCAAGACCTTCGCGACAACCGGGGTCATGTGTTCTGCCATGGCGCTTCCTTTTTGAAACGACGGTGGTGCGGATAGATGCGGGCCACGCGGCTGGGCGACGGGCTGTGAAGGCAACCCGATTGGCCCGCATCCGGAGTTTGTTTCTGCGGCGTTGGTATTACTTGGTATTCCTAAGTATTACCCCGCAGATAGAATACCACACCTGACCCCATGGGGACGGAGAAAAACGGATCATTTTGTTGCTAAGTTAGTATTTAGAGCGTGATGATGTCCGAGATATTGAGGGCCCGAGCGTCAGCGGCATCGTGTGTGGCGAGTAGGAGCATGCGACCGTCGAGCAGATCGAGCACGACCTCGGCCGTCGCATCGCGCGCGACGACATCCAGGCCGGTAAAGGGCTCGTCCAGAATCACCGCGCCGCCCGGGCACAGCAGTGCTCGGGCAATCTCGACGCGACGACGCTGCCCACCCGAGAGCTCGGCCACGCGAGCATGCAAATCGACCCCCGGCACCAACAGGCGCAGCAGGGCCGCGGCACCCGAGGCGTCCACGCGCGCGTCGGCGCACACCAGCACGTTTTCCAAAGCCGAAACGTCCTCAACCAAGCGCACGTCCTGAAACACCATGGAGCACGGCGCGCACTCCCCCGCAGCCAGCGCAAGCAACGTCGACTTGCCCACACCCGAGGCGCCCATCACGCAGGCGCGCCCACCGGCGGGCACACGGAGTGTCAGTCCGTCGAGCGCCGGAGCCCAGGGCGCCCGCTCGCCCACGGCGAGCGCAAGCTCCGCCGCAGCGCCGCCCCCGGCAGCCCCCGCACGCCCGCGAGCGCCGCGCCCATGCGCCCGCACGGCCACGCGCCACGCCACGGGTCCCGAAACCCGCAGCAGCCACACCAGCACGCGCTCACACGCCCACGAGGCGGCAACGACCAGCACGGTCCACGCCAGCAGATCAGCCGTCTCGATCAAAAGCTTCGCCTGATAGATGCGCTCACCAACGGTGCCCACCGCCATGCCGATGAGCTCGGCTGCCACGCCGGCCTTCCAGCTCATGCCAATCACGGCACGCGCACACGAAAGCACAAACGGCAGGACTTCGCGCCAGATATGGGCGCAAAACAGTCGCCAGCCGCGCACGCCATGCAGACGGAACATCTGCTCCAGCGGTTTATTCACCTGTGCCAAGCCCTCGGCCAGCGAAAAATACACGCCCGGCAGCGCCATCAAAAAGACTGCCGCGATGCTCACGCGCGCCGACCCCAGCCAGATTAGCAACAGGACCACCACGCAGGCGACCGGTGTCGCCTTTACAAACGACAGCGCCAGAGCCACCAGGTGCGCAAACGCCCGCGAACGTGACGAAATCCCGGCAAGCACACCACCACACACCGCGGCAAGCGCCAGCCCGCCCAGTATCCGCGCGCCCGAGCCCGCCAAAATCGCCCAGGTACCGCCATCGCACACCAGGCGCAGAAGCGCCAAGGCAACAGCACCCGGCCCCGGCAAGATCAGCGGCTGCGCCACCAGCGACGCCGCAAAGATCCACACGGCAAGCCAAAAGGCGGCGACGGCACCCACTGCCGCCACCGCCTTCGCACGCTCAGTCATGTGTCGAGCAAACGCACGCACGGGCTACTCCATGTAGTAAAAATCGTCAGCCGGGAGCTTACCGCCCACGGCACTCGCGTCCGCATCGGCCAGCACCTGCAGGTACCCACCGAGCGCCGCCTTCATATCTTTCCCCGTCTGGCACACGAGCGTGCACCCGGGAATCGCCTTCTCGGCGATCTTGGCGTTATCCACGATGCCGGCATCGACCACGGCCTGCGCCCAGTCTGCTGGCGCCGCATTGACAGCCTTAACGCTCGCCGCATGGCAGCTCAAGAACTCCGCCACGGCCTCGGGATGTTCCTCGGCAAACGCGCGGCGCACCACGGTCACACCCGTCAGCAAGCGCGAGCCCGTGTCTCCTACCAGCTCGTCCCACGCATCGGTCAGGCTCACCGGTGCCGACAGCTTGCCCTCGCTCTTGGCGACGGCCGCCGTCTTAAACGGCTCGGGCAGCACACCCACGGCAGACGGATCGGCAAGCAGGGCCGACAGCACCTCGGTGGGCTCGCTCTTAAACTCGAGCGCCACTTGGCCGGTCAGGCCCGCGCGCTCCAGCAGGTAGTTCATGACGTACTCCGGCGTGGTGCCCTTGCCCGTCATATAGACGGCATGGCCCGCCAGATCGCCAAACGAGGTCACACTCGCGTCGCCCGTCACCACGCTCAGCACGCCGAGCGTGTTGATGTCGATGACCTGCACCGCGCCCTCGGTCTTGTTGTAGAGAACGCTCGCCACGTTGGCGGGCACCAGGGCGATATCGACATCGCCCTGAATGACCTTGGGCACGATCTCGTCGGCCGCGGCGCTGATCGCAAAATCGAACTCGTTATCCGTCTCGCCACTCGCCGCCTGGTCCATAAACTGCACCAGGCCAATCGAGGTCGGCCCCTTGAGCGAGGCGACGCGCACCTCGACCGGCCCTGCAGCAGCACCGGCGCCGTCCGTGGCAGCCGAGCCCGCAGCAGACCCAGCCTCCGCGGCCCCGCCGCCACATCCAACCAGTGCAAGCGACAGCGCGCCGGCGGCAAGCGCCGAGGCAAACCCCCGGCGCGTCATCTCAACAGTAAACGCGCGCATCGTTAGCACGTCCCTTCGTTAGGCATCGTCCATGCGTGATGGTCGGTATGCAGCAGCTCCTCGGCCAGCGGCGAGAGCGGCTCGCCCAAAAACTCGCGGTAGCATGCCTGGACATCGGGGTTCTCGTGCGAGAAGCGAATGTCCGCCTTCGCATCCAGGCCCCACAGCACCTGGCCGCGCTCAGCTGCCAGCTCGCAGCCGTCGTGGATGGGCTGACCGCCGCCGCCGACGCAGCCGCCCGGGCACGCCATGACCTCAACGAAGTCATAGCTCACGCGACCGTCGCGAATCGCGTCGAGCAGACGGGCGGCGTTGCCCAGCCCGTGTGCCACGGCGACGCGCACCTTGGTGCCATCGATATCGGCCACGGCTTCTTTCCAGCCGTCCAGGCCACGCACGTCGGTAAAGAATTCGGCGTCGGGGTTCTTGCCCGTCACCAGGTAATATGCCGAGCGCACGGCGGCCTCCATCACGCCGCCCGTGGCGCCAAAGATCACACCCGCGCCCGTGCCAAAGCCCAGCGGCGTATCGAGCGGCTCCTCGGTAAGCGTGTCGACGCTCACGTGGCTCGCGCGAATCATGCGTACCATCTCGCGCACCGTCAGCGCAACGTCCACATCGGGCACGCCGCCCTCGCCCACCATGCTCGGCAGCGCACACTCGGCCTTCTTGGCCGTGCACGGCATCACGGACACCACGAACAGGCGCTCGGGCTCCACGCCCAACACCTTGGCGTAGTACGTCTTGGCAATGGCGCCGAACATCTGCTGCGGCGACTTGAACGTGGACAGGCTGTCGACAAACTCCGGATAGCGCGCCTTCACAAAGCGCACCCAGCCCGGGCAGCAACTCGTGAACATGGGCCAGCCGCGACTGTCGCCCTCGCCCTTGGAGGCAGCGCCCAGGCGCTCGAGCAGCTCGGATCCCTCCTCCATAATGGTGAGGTCGGCCGAGAAGTCGGTGTCGAACACGTACTCAAAGCCCACGCGGCGCAGCGCGCAAGCCAGGCGTTCGACGGTAGCCTCCTCGCGCGGAATGCCGAGCTCCTCGCCCCAGGCGCTACGCACGGCCGGCGCAATCTGCACCAGTACAATCTTGTCAGGATCGGCGAGAGCATCGAACACGGTCTCGGTATCGTCACGCTCGCGCAGGGCGCCCGTCGGGCAATGCGTGATGCACTGACCGCACGCGACGCAATCGGTCTTGCCGATCGGTGCACGCCCGCGGGTGCCCACGGCGGTATGCGTGGCGCGGTTGGTCAGGTCCCAAATCCCTAAGCCCTGCACGCTCTCGCACACCTTGATGCAGCGCATGCATTTGATGCACTTGTCGTTATCGCGGATGATGGGGAAATCGAAGTCCCAGCCCTCGCGCGCCAGGTGCTGCTCGTACGGCAGATAGAAAATGCCAAGGTCGTTGGCGATGGTCTGCAGGTTGCAGTTGCCGCTGCGCACACAGCTCGTACAGCGCGAGTCGTGCTGGGACAGCAGCAGCTGCACGTTGGTGCGACGGGCCTCGCGGGCCTTGGGACTGTTGGTATGGACCACCATGCCGTCGAGCACGTAGTTGTTGCAGGCGGCAACCAGCTGGTCGCAGCCCTCGACCTCGACCACGCACACGCGGCAACCGCCGATCTCGTTCAGATCGCGCAGGTAGCACAGGGTGGGAATCTGGATGCCGACGGACTTGGCCGCATCCAGGATCGTGGTGTGCTCGGGCACCACGACCTCGCAATTATCGATCGTGAGCTTGACCATGTTGAGTGCTCCGCTTTCGGTGTTGTCGCTGACAGTGGTTTTGTTGGGCTCTACCATTCCAGGTTCCTCCCTCCGCGGAACGCGCCAAAGCCAAAGTGGTCGCAACGCAGGCAGCGGCTTGCCTCCTGGCGTGCCTCCTCCTCGGTAAGGCCCTGCTCGACCAGATTCCAATCGTGGATGCGCTCGCCGGCCTCGCGCTCGCCCAGCTCGCAGCGGCCGCACTCGTGCTTGCCCTTAAACTGCACGGTCGGCAGCTCAACGTCGAGCTTGATCTTGTGGTCAAAGCCCAGATAGCGGTCGATATTTGCCGAAGCAACGCGGCCGGCGTTGATGGCACGGATGACGGTGGCGGGGCCGGTCTGGCAGTCACCGCCGCTAAAGAGGCCATCGAAGTTAGGCACGGCGCCATCCGAATCGGTGACGACGCGACCCCACTTGCAGGCGATGCCCATGTCCTCAAACGGCTTGGAATCGATGTCCTGGCCAATGGCCACAAACACGCGCTCGCAGGGAATGACGCGCTCGGGCGTGGCGGCGGCACGCGGGGCCGGACGCCCACGACGGGGCTCGCCGATGATCTGCGGCTGCACGCGCAGGCCACTCACGCGACCTTCCTCGCCCGTCTCGATAGCGAGCGGGGCGGTCAACTCCAGTACCTCGCAGCCCTCGGCCTGGGCGCCGGCGATCTCGGCATCCTGGGCCGTCATGTCGCAGATGCGACGGCGGTAGACGATGCTCACCTTTTCGGCACCGCAGCGCACGGCGAAGCGCGCCACGTCCATGGCCACGTTGCCGCCGCCGATGACGCACACGCGCTGGCCGCTCAGGTCGGGCAGCTCGTCGTCGCCGATGGCGCGCAGCATCTTGACGGCCGACTCCACGCCGAGCGCTTCCTCGCCCGGAAGGCCGAGCTTCTTATCGCTGTGGGCGCCAATGGCCAGGTAGACGGCATCGAACTCGTCGCGCAGGCGGGCAAGTTCCTCGCCGTTGACGGAGTGATCGAGCTCAACGTCGATGCCGGCGCTCAAGATCCAGTCGATCTCGGCCTGCAGGCGCTCGCGCGGCAGACGGTAGCTGGGAATGCCGTAGCGCAGCATGCCGCCCAGGTGGTGACGCTGCTCAAAGATGGTCACCTTATGACCCATCACGGCCAGGTAGTAGGCACAGGAAAGGCCGGCCGGGCCGCCGCCGATCACGGCGACGCGCTTACCGGTGTCGTCCACTACATGCGGCTTGTGGTCGTTGAGGTCGCTGTGCTCAACGGCAAAACGCTTGAGGGCGAGGATGTTCATGGGATCGTCGACCATGCCGCGGCGGCAATGCATCTCGCAGGGATGCTCGCACACCAAGCCGCAGACGAGCGGCAGTGGGTTGTTCTTGCGGATGACCTTGACGGCGTCGGCATACCGGCCTGCCTCGACGAGCGAGATGTAACCGGGAATGTCGACGTGCGCCGGGCAGCCCGAGACGCACGGGACGCGGGCCTCGCGGTCAAAGCCGCAGGAGTGCTCGCGGATGTGACGCTCAAAATCGTCACGGAAGCCGCGAATGGCCGTGAGTGCCATGGCGCCGGCTTCGTAGCCGATGGCGCAGTCGCTCGAAAGGTAGATGGTGCGGGCCGTGCGCTCAATCAGGTTGAGCGTGGACTCATCGGCGCGCCCTTCGAGCACATCGGCGAGCAAGTCGCTCAGCGCGCTCAGGCCCACACGGCAGGGTGTGCACTTGCCGCAGCTCTGGGTGGAGCACAGGTTAACGAGCGCTGCCGTAAACTCAACGGGACACGGGGCGAGCGAACTCACCGCCAGACGGCGTCCGAGCGCATCGTGCAGGTCGTCCATGACGGCCTGAGCGTGGCTGCGTTCCATTACGTGCAGTCGAGCCATAAGATCCCCTCTCACATGGCAGCCCGGAGGCGAAACCGAGCGAAGTTGCTACACGCACAACACTGACCTAAAAAGTTGTTAGGTCTCCACGCAGTTCGGCAGGCGGTATGAAATGTCACCCTCGGCGGTGAAATAGAACATTACCGCAGATAAATGCCATATTTGGTAAAACGCGTTACCAAATGACAATGCCCCGCCCACGCAATCACGTGGACGGGGCATTGCTCCAGGTATGCGGCCAGCGACCCTGTTGCTTTTACTTAAGCTCGGGCCAGTAACCCTTGTTGGCCTCGATCATGTCGTCGAGAACTTCCTTGGCGACCTTCATCGAAGGCACGGTCTTGTTGAGCGTAAAGGCCTTGAGCGCCTTCTCGTACGAACCCTCGATCGTGGCCTCGACCACGAGCTTCTCGGAGTTCAGCTGCTGCATCATAAGACCCTGCTGGAACAGAGGAATGTTGTCACGGCTGATGACCTCGGGGCCGTTCTTGCCAATGTAGGCAGGCAGCTCGACCATGGCGTCGTAGGGCATGTTGGGGATAGCGCCCTTGTTCTCGCAAATGACCAGGAAGCGCTGCTTGGTATCGTTCTTCAGAGCGATGGCCAGGTCGGCAATCCAGTCGCCGTGGCTGCCCGCATAGAACGTACTCTCGTCGATCTCGCCGGTCTTCTCGTAGTGGTCGATGCCGTCGAAGAGGTTCTTCTCGCGCGTCTCCTCAACCTCGTTAGCACGGGTGCGCTCGGGGTTGGAATGCTCGACGAACTCCTTCTGCTGCAGGTAGTAGTTCAGATACGTGTTAGGCAGGTACTCCGGGAAGCACTCCATGATCTCGTACTCGCCCTTCCAGACGTAGTACCAGCTGCCCTTGGTGTGGCGGTTCTGCTCGGGGTGCTCGTCAGTGGCCTCCTCGGGCTTCTTTGCCATGAGCGAGCCCATGCCCTTGAGGTAGGAGTCGGGCAGCAGAATCTCGTGCTCCTTGATGTACTCGCGCAGCTGCGGGAGCACCTCCTCGCCCTTGTGGCGGATCGAGGTGAACCAACCAAAGTGGTTGAGGCCAAAGTAATCGTACTCGACATCCTTCTTGTCGATATCGAGTGCGGCGCAAACCACGTCGATGATCGCGATCGGCATGTCGCAGATGTTGATGATGCGAGCGTTGGGACGCAGCACGCGGCAGCCCTCGGACACGATGGCAGCAGGGTTGGAGTAGTTGAGAATCCAGTAGTCCTTCTTGGCGTACTTCTCAACGTCGTCAATCAGCTCGACCATGGGGAAGATGGTGCGCATGCCGTAGGCAAGGCCGCCGCAACCGCAGGTCTCCTGGCCCACGCAGCCGTGACGCAGCGGAATCTTCTCGTCCTGCTCGCGCATGGCATAGCCGCCCACGCGCATCTGGGCAAACACGAAGCTCGCGTCCGTAAAGGCAGTCTCCTTGTCAGTGGTCACCGTGAGCTTGATGTCCAGGCCAAGGTCCTCGTGCAAAATCCAGTCCACGAGCACGCCGATCTTGCGCTGGCGCTCCTCGTTGATGTCGTACAGACGAATCTCGTCAACGTCGAGCTCGTCCTTGCGCAGAGCGATGGACTTGACGATGCCGGGGGTAAAGGTGGATCCGCCACCACACAGAGTAATGATCATTGTTTACTGCTCCTTCTCAATTGCGTTTTCGACCTTGTCGCGCATCTCGGCGACCTTCATGCCAAAGATGATCTGGATATTATTGCCGTTGCGGTTGATGCCGCTGTTGGGCACGTGGTTGATGAGGTCCTCATTGATGAGGTCCGGGTTCTTAACGTTCACGCGGAGACGCGTAAAGCAGTTCTCGAGCTCCTCGATGTTGTCCTTGCCACCAAGACCTGCGACCAGGTCGGCAATACCTGCATCGACGCCCTCTGCGTGGCTCCCGTCAACAGCGCCCTGCTTCACCGCGACAGACGCGGCGGCCTCGCCCTCGGCAACGGACTCAGCAAGCTCGGACTCTTCCTCGCGACCAGGCGTGTGGAGGTTGAGCTTCTTGATAAGGAAGGTGAAGAGGAAGAAGTACAGAGCGGCGTTGACGACTCCGAGCACGAGCATCATCGGCCAGTTGGTCTTATCGACACCAAGAACCAGGTTGGAAACCACGATGTTGATGATGCCGCCTGCCGTCGAAGCGGGCACGGAGAGGACCTTGAGCAGGACCAGGAAGATACCGGAAAGAACCGAGTGAACGACAAAGAGCACGGGAGCGGCAAAGACAAAGAGGAAGTCCATGGGCTCGGTGACACAGGAGAGCACGGCGGTGATGATCAGCGGGATGATAACGGCCTTGGTCTTATCCTTGTTCCCCTTGTAGGCGGTGAAGATAAAGGCGAGACCGATACCGATGTAGGGCCACAGGTTGTTGAAGGTGTAGCTGTTGAAGTAGGTGCTATCAGAGAAGGGCTGGCCCGTCATTGCCATCTCGGCGACACGGATGGGATAGGCGCCGGCGATAACCTGATCACCCAGCGTCAGGGTGCCACCCACATCGGAGAACTGGAACGGGGTGTAGATGAGGTGGTGCAGACCGGTGGGAACGAGCAGCTTGTTGAGCATGCCGTAGATGAACAGACCGATGTTGCCCGACTCCTTAATGATGCCGGCAACGGAGGAGATGGCACCCTGAACCGGAGGCCAAACGATGCAGAAGCCAGCGCCCATGATCCAGGAGATGATGATCATGATCAGGAACGGGAAGCGAACGCCCGAGAACATCGAAAGGGCAATGGGGAACTGCTTGTTCGAGTACTTGTTGAACACGGCACCGGTGATGCAACCAAGAATGATGCCGCCAAACACGCCGGTATCGAGCACCTGAATGCCCATAACGGTGCTCTGGCCGGTTCCGGTAAGACCGAGCATGCCGCTCGCTTCGGCAAGAGAGCCGGTGGCGTTGAGCACGATGTTGTTAGCCTGCAGGAACAGGAAGAACGACATCAGGGCAATCAACGAAGCATGGCCCTTGTTCTTCTTTGCCATGGCGCCGGCGATGCCCACGCAGAACAGAATCGAGAGGTTGTTGATGATAAACATCAGCGACTGATAGACAACGGCGCCCACAAGCTGGAACGGGCCGGAGCCCAGCACGGGGACCACGGCGCAGATGGTCTTGTTGGTCAGAATGATGCCCACGATGAGCAGGATGCCGGCAACCGAGAGATACATCATCGGCTGAACGATCGACTTCGCGAACACCTCCAACGGCGCTTTGAAATTGAACTTCTTT
Source organism: uncultured bacterium (assembly GCA_905214435.1). Classification (GTDB taxonomy): domain Bacteria; phylum Actinomycetota; class Coriobacteriia; order Coriobacteriales; family Coriobacteriaceae; genus Collinsella. The sequence goes on along the minus strand of CAJMMA010000003.1, from coordinate 994 downwards.
TTTGCGGTCATAGCGGTACTCCCCTTCCTTTTCCGCAAATTGAGATAGGTGTGCCCTGGACAAGACCGTGAGCCTTGCCTTATATCAATCGATGTGTGGGCACGTTATGCCTAGAGACCAGGTTCTCCAAGCAGGTTAACAATGTGATATGCGAGATAACTCTTCTCGGCATCGGTAACGACAACGTTATAGGTAGACGCCAAGTGGTCGGCAATTGACTCCGCGCACGAGAACGCCCTCGGATACGCCGTTTCATCGATACGGAACAGCGCGTCGCCATTGACCTGCCCCGCCGCGGGATCGAGCGCTCGCTGCGCAAAAAACTGCAGATGGCGAACGAAACGCTCGTACGGCAACGAGGTGACGTCAAGGGTCGTGGCATAGTGCTCGGAAACAATCGCGAGCACGTCGCGAACAAGCTGGACCGAAACAATCAGACGGTCAGAGCGCTGCGGCATGGTGGCGTTGACGATATGCAGCGTAATAAAACCCTGCTCTTCTTCGCTCATCTGGATGCCCATATACTCCTTGACAATCTGCAGCGCACGGCCCGCAAGCGCATACTCCTTGCGATAGAACTGCTGGATCTCGAGCAGCAACGGATTCTCGCAGGGGACGCCCTTGCGCTCGCGCTCCAAAGCAAGGCTGATATGGTCTGCGAGAGCAATGAGAATCTTGTCGTTGATATCAACATTGAGCTCTCGACGAAGCATCTGAACGATGTCCTCGGAAATCACGAGGTTGACGGTGGGGATGGACTCTAAAAGATGTGCCAAGCGGTCAATCGTACGCGAATCCTGAGAAGTTCCCTCCTGCAACGCGTAGGTCTTTTCGACCGATGCCTCGTCGATGGCATCGCCGGCATGACGGCCAAAGCAGAGGCCTCGACCGATGACGATGAGCTCAGAGCCATCGTCCGAAGTGACCATTGCGACGTTGTTGTTGAAAACTCGCTTGATAACCACGGTACCCACCACAAGAATTTACTCGGAAA
>CAJMMA010000002.1 GCA_905214435.1 uncultured bacterium | reverse complement strand
TTACGCTGTCGAGCGCTACCTGCGTAAACGACTGCGTAACGTACCTTTTGCAAATTCCTTTGAGCTCCAGCATAGACGGCAACCTCTCCTGCGCAGGCACCCCGCCCGCTCTCCTCCGCCGTTCGTATTCGACGCGTTTGCCCTACTCTATCCCCATTTTTGGCCTGCTCCAGTGAGAAATGTAACGTACTGCCCCAAAAACGAACGGGACGGCACGCCACGTGGCGCACCGTCCCGCACTTATCATCGATGATGTGACAAAGGGACTGTCCCTTTGTCACATTCGCACCTACTGCTCGCTCTTCGCGAGCGCCTGATCGATCAGTTTGTTGAGCGCCTCTCGCTGCTCGGCGGAGTTGATGCCGCCCATGATCGGCTCTCCCACGATGTTGCCGTTCTGGTCGATCACGTAGGTGGTCGGGAACGAGTACAGGTTGGAGGTGAACTTTCCGGCCTCGCTGTCCGACTTAAACCAGATGTTCTTATACGTCACGCCCTTCTTGGAAAGCACGTCCTTGGCATCGGCCACCTCGTCTTTGTTGCCATCGAGCGTAAAGGAATTAACGCCCACGACCTGGCCGCCCTTCTCGGCAAGCTCCTTGTTGAGCTTCTCCAGATCGCCCAGCTCTCCCACGCACGGCTTGCAGGTGGTAAACCAGAAGTTCATGACGGTGACCTTGTTCTTGGAGAACAGCTCGTCGCTGTTTACATCGTTGCCGTCCAAGTCCTTGCCCTTAAAGCTGGGGAACTTCGTCTCCCCGCTCTCGCCGTTGGTCATGCCTGCGGTCGAGGCATCGACGCTCTCCCCCTCGCCGGGCGTGCTGCCGCATCCGGGAAACTCCTTCTCCAGCGCCATGAGCTTATCCTCGATCTCCTTGACCTGCTGTGCGCCGGCCTTAAGCGTCTTGAGCTCGTCAGCCGTAAACTGATCCTTGGCGCCCTCGATGGTATCAAGCAAAAAGTCGCCGTAATTGCTACCGTCCTCAATCATTGCCGAGTCTTTATTTGCGGCATTGAATACCTTTTCCCATAGGGCGTTATCGCTCGCAAAGATCTCGTTTTCCTTTTGCAGCAGCTGCTGGTACAGCTCGGCCGCCTCCTCGGCGCTCGACGGCTTTTGTGCCACAAGCTCGGCAATCTGCGCATCGCCGCTCGTGGCATCCTTCGCGTCGCCCTTGGGGGCAGAGCACGCCGCGAGAGTCAGCGCCAGCACGGGCAGCATCAACAGGGCCGCAATTTTCGACAGTTTCATGGTTCCTCCGTTGTATCGAAGCTTAATAGGTACCTATTTGTTTTCGCAGTCCTGCGCGGACTGCGCGGTCTTGTCGCCCGTCACGCCCAGCCCGTAGCGAAAGCTAATGGCATCGACGGGGCACGCACCCACGCATTTGCCGCAACGAATGCACTCGGCATGGTCGGGCGTACGCGTAACGTCCACGTCCATCAGACACACCTTGGCGCACTTGCCGCACGAAACGCATTTGCACTGGTCAACCTGAATCCCCAACAACGACACCTTGTTCATGAGCGCATAAAACGCACCGAGGGGGCAGATCCATTTGCAGAAGGGGCGGTAGAACAACACGCTCAGCACCGCAACCGCAATGAGAATCGCGAGCTTCCAGGTAAAGAGCTTTCCCAGCGCGGAGCGGATTCCCGTATTCATGATGGACAGCGGAATCGCACCCTCGAGCACGCCCTGTGGGCAGATGTACTTGCAAAAGAACGGGTCGCCCATGCCCACATCGTTGACCACCAAGACAGGCAGCAGCACCACGGCAAACAGCAGCACGGCATACTTGATGTACGTGAGCGGCTTGAGCTTTTTCGTTGATAGCTTTTTGCCGGGAATCTTGTGTAGAAGTTCCTGCAGCCATCCAAACGGGCACAAAAAGCCGCATACAAAACGCCCCAACAGTACGCCGATCAGAATGAGCGTTCCGGTGACGTAATACGAAAAGCTAAACTTAGACGAGCCCACCACCGACTGAAACGAGCCGATGGGACACGCACCCGAAGCCGCCGGACACGAGTAGCAGTTGAGTCCCGGCACACAGACGGCCTTGCCCGCCCCTTGGTAAATGCCTCCCTTGGCAAAATTGGGCAGATGAATATTGGTCGCAAGCGTCGCCGCCGCCTGAATCAATCCGCGAAATCGCGCCAAAAGATGCGATCCGGTGTTTTTTCTTTTATCCAATTCCGATACACTCCAAGCACAGCCTAATCGCTTTGGCCAGCACGGCATCCGCCTCGCCACGCATAACACCAAAGCACACCATGGTAATTCCGACGATCAACAAAGCGACCTGTACCACGGGTTTTACCGCTTTGAACAACACGACCACTCCTTTCGTTACGCGACCATTGGACCATATCGGCTATAAAATCCGTGTTAAGCGCGATATGGAATGTGCAAGGAGACTGTTATGCGTATTTTGATCGTCGAAGACGAGCGAGCACTGTGCGATGCAATCGCGCACAGCTTGCGAAACTTGGCGTACAGCGTCGACTGCTGTCACGATGGACAGGAGGCGCTCGACCTGCTGGGCGTCGAAGTCTTTGACCTCGTGGTGCTCGACCTCAATCTCCCCCGTATCGACGGCATGACCGTGCTCAGGGAACTTAGGAAAACCGACTGCGAGACCAAGGTACTGATTCTGTCCGCACGTGGCGAAGTATCCGATAAAGTTGCCGGACTCGATGCCGGCGCCAACGATTACCTTACCAAGCCGTTTCATCTGGACGAACTTGCGGCAAGGATCCGCAGCCTTACCCTCAGGCGCTTCGCACAAAGCGACATAGTATTAACCTGCGGAAAGCTCAACTTTGACACCAAGGCGCGCATCGCTTCCGTGGACAGTGAGGCTCTATCTCTTACACGCAAGGAAACGGGAATCTTGGAATACCTGATGCTTAATCAGGGGCGACCGGTAAGCCAAGAGGAGCTTATAGAGCACGTTTGGGATAGCACCGTGAACAGCTTTAGCAACGCAACCCGCGTTCACATCTCGTCGCTCCGAAAAAAGTTGCGCGGCGCTTTGGGATACGACCCGATTCGCAATCGGATTGGAGAGGGCTACGTTATGGAGGATGGCGAATGAAAGGGCTTTCGCTGCAATGGCGCATAACGATCATGACGGCACTGCTGACGTGCGCGGCGTGCGTGCTGACGAACTGCCTGGTCGGCTATACGGGTATGCGCTACATGGATGCCATCGGCAGTGACATCTCGGCCTTTAACGCAACCGGTGAAGATTCGCCCCAAGCGTTCGACCCAACGAAAGCGACCCTCGATGAAAAGGTCACGATCGTCGTAAACGACGCACAGGAGTCTTTTGGCACGACAACCTGGTACATCACGGCTGGAGTCACACTCCTTGGCGGCGCGCTGGCATACTTTGTGAGCGGCCGTGCACTCAAACCGCTACGGGCTTTTGCAGCTCAGGTTGAGCGTGTGCAACCTGACAACCTAAGCGAAATCAGACTCAATGAAGATGTGCCCACCGAGCTACAACGATGCAGCGCCTCTTTCAACGACATGATCGCTCGTCTTGGCGAAGGGTTCTCTGCACAGCGTCAGTTTACCGGCAACGCCGCACACGAGCTTCGCACCCCGCTCGCCCTTATGCAAGCACAGATTGAACTATTCATCTCCGAGCACTCCGGTTTGCAACCCGAAACAGCCGAGCTGCTCGGCCTGCTACAAGAACAAACTGAGCGGATGTCGCGGATGACCAAGGTGTTGCTCGAGATGAGTGAGCTCCGCAGCGTTCCTTGCGAGGACGATGTTGAACTTGGTCCCTTGTCCGAAGAGGTCCTCACCGACCTTGCGCCACTTGCCGAAAATAAGGGCATAGCCCTCAATTGTGCTGGAGACGCTTTAGTAATCGGGAGCGACACGCTCCTCTATCGGCTGGTGTTTAACCTGGTCGAAAATGCCATCCGTTACAGCCGCCCCGGCTCGACTGTCAACGTCTCCATCTGCGACAACAACAGCCGCGTGTTCCTGCGAGTCGAGGACCAGGGCCCGGGAATACCCAAGCAGTACCGCGAGAGCATCTTCCAACCGTTCTTTCGCCTGGATAAATCCCGCAGCAGGGCATACGGCGGCGCAGGACTCGGACTCGCGCTCGTTTGGGAGATTGCAGCGCTTCACGGTGGCGCTGTAGAGGTCGAAGCAAGTTCCGAGAACGGGACCACTATGCTCGCAAGCCTTCCAAAACGATCCGCAGCATTAACCGAACAGTAAAACGAAAGGGGTCCCGCACACGTTTGCGCGGGACCCCCTCCCTGTCAATGCAATTCGCCCAAAAGAGTAGAAGCCTACTCCCACTCCACCGTGCCGACGGGCTTCGGCGTGAGGTCGTAGCACACGCGGCAGATGCCGGGAACCTCGGCGGTGACGCGGGCGGTAATGCGCTTGAGCAACGCCCAGTCGAGCTCAGGCACCTCGGCGGTCATGACATCGACGGTGTTGATGCAGCGGATGATACAGGGCCAATCGTAGGCGCGCTTGCCCTCGCGCACGCCGGTTGCGCGGAAGTCGGGCACGACGGCAAAATACTGCCAGATGGTTAGACCGGCCTTGTCGATCTCCTCGCGCACGATGGCGTCGGCTTCGCGCAGCGCCTCAAGACGGTCGCGGGTGATGGCACCAAGGCAGCGGACGCCCAGGCCGGGACCGGGGAACGGCTGGCGCTCAACCATGTTCTCGGGCAGGCCGAGCTCGCGACCCACGACGCGGACCTCGTCCTTGTACAGCAGTTTGACGGGCTCGCAGAGCTCAAACTGCAGATCCTCGGGCAGACCGCCCACGTTGTGGTGAGCCTTCACGCCGTCTTGGGACTCCAGGATGTCGGGATAGATGGTGCCCTGGGCGAGGAAGCTGACCTCATCGCCAACCTTGCGGGCCTCCTCCTCGAACACGCGGATAAACTCGGCACCGATGATCTTGCGCTTGGCCTCGGGCTCCTCGACGTCCACGAGCTTATCCAGGAAGCGATCGGTCGCGTCCACATAGACCAGGTTAGCGTCCATCTGGTTCTTGAAGACGTCGATGACCTGTTCGCTCTCACCCTTGCGCATCAGGCCGTGGTTCACATGCACGCAAATGAGCTGCTTGCCGATGGCCTTGATGAGCAGGGCCGCGACAACCGAACTGTCGACGCCGCCGGAAAGAGCCAGCAGGACCTTCTTGTCGCCGATCTGCTCGCGGATTGCAGCGACCTGCTCATCGATGAACACCTGGGCAAGTTCGGGAGTGGTGATACGCACCATGTCGTCGGGACGCTTGTTGGGATCCATGCAGAGCTCCTTCTCGATTCGATGGAAATGCGCCGCGCGTATGCAGACGCACCGTCATATGACCTCATTATATGCAGAACGAGATGCGTTTCCCATCGCTGCGACAGAGCTTTTTGCAGAGGCGGCAGTTTTTCTATATCCCAAGGTCAGCTAGACTTCGGTAGCCACCTTGGGAGCATCGCCAATAGACTCTTCCTTTATACGTTCGGCACAATCGTAGGCGATACCCACAAATTCCAGTCCCGAGCAACAAGAGTACAATTGCTGCTAGTGTTGCCAGCTGTTGGGAGATGGAAGATGGACTGCGATGGCTACCCATGCGTTCCCATGCCGTTGATGTGCACCGCCTTTGTGCCGGGGCAGATTGACGCTGCGGTTGCAGGCATTTCCGACCCCGATTCACGCGCCATCGCCACGGCAGAAGCGCTGTACTTTCGCGGACAGGCCGCACTCGCCGCCAAGACGGCGCACCCCTATCTTGACGTCACCGATCCCGCGCTGCGCTATTCCGCATGCTTTATCTGCGGATACGCCAGTCTGTCGCTCAACCGTATCGCCGACGCCCGCCGGTGCCTTGCGGGCATCCTCGATACGCCGGCCGACGAGGAATCGCCCGCCGTCCACGCCACGCATATCCTGTTCGCCTCGGCCGCGAGCGTCCTGCTGCACTTGCCTTCCCCGTATTCTGCCGAAGAGTTTTATCCACTTGCGGCGCACCTACCCGAAGGCCTGCGACTGTTCGCCAGCTACGTGATGGCGCACGCCTTGTATCTGCGCGGCGAATACGGCCGCAGCCTGGGCATGGCGGAAAACGCCCTAATTATGAAACAGGGAAGCTATCCCATCTCGGAACTGTTCCTGCACCTGGCAGCTTCCATGGCATGCATGAGCCTCAAGGACATCGACGCCGCAAAAGCGCATTTTGGAGCCGCTTGGGACATTGCGCGCCCCGACGGACTTATCGAGCTCATTGGCGAGCACCACGGCCTTTTGCAGGGGCTCATCGAGGCATGCCTAAAAACGCAATACCCTGACGACTTCGCACGCATCATCGAGATCACGTACCGCTTCAGCTACGGCTGGCGGCGCATCCACAACCCCGATTCGGGCGAGGACGTTGCCGACGATTTAACGACCACAGAGTTCACCATGGCCATGCTCGCCTGCCGCGGATGGACCAACGCTGAAATCGCAGGCCATATGGGAGTATCGCCGGGCACCGTCAAAAACCGCCTATCCGGCGTATACGCAAAGCTTGGCATCGGCACACGCGCCGAGCTGGTCGCGCACATGTTGCGTTAGCGACCGGGCTGCCAAGCGCATCGAACGCGTTCCGGAACCCGGCGCTTCGCTCGATCAATTTGGACATTTTGACCCTTGAACGGCACTACCGCCACGAAGCGTCTTCTCGCAAAATTGGATTATTTCCACCGATATTTGCGGGATGGGAGCCCAAGATGCTTGATCGCCGTTCGTTACTTGTTGCTGGAGCGTCCTCGCTGGCGAGCATTATGTTGCCTCGCGTGCCGGGAAGCGAAAATGCCTTCCTGCTGCCGTTCGCGCCCACCGCGGCCTATGCCGACGAAGAAGACCCCTTCAAGGTGCTCGTTCTCTCGCGCACCATGTTTGGTGTGGTCGTGGTCGACGTCGCCAACAAGAATACGCCCATCGCAGGTGCCCAGGTCACGCTCACATCGCGCTATGCCGTAGGCAAGCAGCTCACCGCCACGACCGATGACGAAGGCACGGCCATCTTTGAGGTCGCCCCTCTTTCGGAAGACTACGTGGACGAGGCAACGCTTCTCGACGCGTACGACTTTAACGGCGGCATCTCCATTAGCATGGCGGGCTACCGCGATGTCGAGATTCCCCTTGCGCGTATCCAGGGCGGCACCGCCATAACCGCGCCCACGCGTCCGCTGTCCGACGGCGAGCCGTACTTCCGCCAGCTCACATTCGACGAATGGGACATCCAGTACGCTGATGCCACGTTCATGGCATTGCCGAAGGACGACGCGGCAAACGACCAACCCGACACGCATGCCTTTATTGTACAGGCACATCTGCCACAGGGTGGACAGGCAACGCTGCACATCAACAAGGTAATGCCCGCCACGGGTAGCTCGCCCGAAACCGTCACGCAGATCGGCCAGATCAAGGCCAGCGCATCAGGCGCGGATAATCTGGCGACGTTCACACTCGAAGACAAGTTTCTCGACGCGGCATCGGGCCTTCTGGAGGAAGGGTGCAAGCTGCGCTTTGTCCTCGACTATCAGGGCAAAACCTACACGCTCTCATCCCCCATGGCCGTTGTCACCGCGCCGGCCGCAAAGGCGGAATCGGGCTCGACCACTATCGTCCCCACTACCATGGACCAAGAGGTCACTCCGTTTGATTTCCCCGCGGCGTTTCCCGGCATCGGCGGCAATAAGTTCACGTGCTGGATACCCACATTTCCGATCCTCTTCGATTTCTCGTTTGCTGGATACGTGCTGTTTGGCGGAGGATACAAACCAGCCAGCTATATGAACGATTCGGGCAATCCGGATCCGGAGTACTGGAAGAAGTCACCGCGCGAGTCGGGCGCCAAGCAGGCAAACCGCTACCTCGACGAAATGGAGGGGAAGTGGAATCAGTACAAAAGTATGAGTGCCGGTTCGGGCACCGATCCAAGAAACACCAAGCTCCTTCGCCACCATTGCACGCCGCTGTTCACGATGGATATCGCCACACAGCTGTACGGCTCGCTCGCCTACGATTGGGTGGGCAAAACCTGGGGTAACAACAACGACCCCGCATACGGCAATATTAAGGCCCTCTTCCAGGTAAGAACCGACCTCAATTGGACCGAGCAGTTTACCCTAGGACCGGTGCCATTTTTCCTAAACGTCAACCCTTGGGTGCTGGCGAAGCTGGCGCTCGCTGTGGGTGCCCACACGCACGGCAGCGGCGCGGCGTTTTTCAAGAACATTTCGCTCGACTATTCCAACACGTCGGGCTCGTTCACCATCCAGATCGGACTTGCCGTCACCTTTGGAGCCGGCGTTGCAGGCGTCGCTTCGTCTGCCGTGCGCGGTGCCGCATCCCTCACGCTGTTCATTGGGTACGAGAAGGCAGATGGACACCAGCTTCCGCGGCTGCGCGTGGGTGCAGACGTCGATGTCGATGTGATACTCCAGTTCGTAATGTTCAAGTGGACCACCAAGGCTTGGTCGGGGTCGTGGCCCACACTCATCGATTCGTGGAATATGTCGGTGAACAATGGCGACCAGTATGTGCTCCAACGCTCTGAGCTGGCATTGGGTGGAGATACGCCTTATACGCTGGATGCCTGCTTCGGCTCGGCCGGCAACGCCGAGGCAGGTGGTGTGCCGCAGTTTATCGCATCGGCCACCATCGTCACCAACGCCGAGCTGCTCGCACGCGCCGAGGTTACGGCCACTGCCGTAAACGCCGCGCCTGTCGTGCGCGATTGGGATCAAGCGGTCACGCGCATTGAGCTCGAGACGAACGCGGAGAGCGACGCCACGGGACAGGTCGAACATTTCGTCCACGCGCTGATGGAGAACGACGAAAATGCCGCGCCGATGTATGAGTACACCTACATCGGTCAGTCAACGAACGCCGTTGCGGACCCGAACGCCAATTCTGCCGGCGTGTCGGAGGACGAGCGTGGCGGCATAAAACCCTCGAGCGACAACGTGCTGTTTTCCGGCGTGCTCAGCGAAGCCCACATGAAGCTAACGATGATTGCCGGCGTAGAATGCCTGTTCCGTATCGCCTCGGTGCGCTACGGCGACAATGGCCGCTCGCGACTGGTGGTGCACACAAAGGCAAACGGCACGTGGTCCGCTCCCACGCCCGTGGACTTTCCCCTTGGGTTTGGCGAGGGCGACGTGGAGCGCGACGGCATATTCGATTACGACTTCGACGTGGTGGAATATACGGACGGTAGAGGAAACCGGGACGCCTACGTGCTGCTGGTCTCGGGCGAGCGCCCCGCCGGCGACAACACCCTTTTCGATACGGCAAGCACAGCCGGCATACTGTCCGTTGTGCGCCTGCGCATAAGCAACGACGGAGTTCGCGTGATATCGCACACGTCATGGCGCAGCATCTCGCGCGGCCGCCTGCAAGAGGATGGCTACCATTGCCTGCAGTGCCCGCGTATCACGGTGGGTAAGACGCTGGTCGACGGACGCCTGTCGGGTGCCTACCTCCACCGCCGCGGAGCCACCGCAGAAAAGGCACTCGGCGGCGAGGCTGAGGTTGCGCTGGAGTGCTTCACCCTGTGGTCGGACGTTTCGGGCGACAGCCTGACGTTCCGCCAAGTTCTCCGCTTTCCGCAAGCACCGTCGAGTATCGAGCTGGGCGAACCCGAGAATATCAACGGCAAAATGGTGGTGCCCGTTGCGTACGAGACCGCAGACGGTTGCGGCTGCGCATCGTACGCCGTGATCGGCCAGTCCATTGCGGGCTGGGGCGTTATGCCACCAGACGCCACGGTACCCCATGCGGTGCCGTGGCCGCAACATTCGGGCTTTTTGGCAACCGTCAACGAGCAACTGCAGCATATTACTTGGACGCGAGGCGCATCGGCATTTGCAACGCAGCCCGTGGGTGCCGCAGGCTGTGGCCCGGCATCGTTTAGCGTAAGCAACAACGGCAGGTGCGTGCTCTATGTAGAGAACACCGATGGCAAGGTGGGACAAACCTACGACGAAGAAGGCAACCCGGTAGCAGTGATGGGCAAGCACTTCCGCATCTTCGCCAGCACCTTGGCAGGCGATCTGTTCACGGAACCGTTCGTGATGTGCGAGCTGGACCATCCCGTCGATCAGATAACGACATTTTTGACGTCGGGAGGCATGCTCTCCGCGCTCGCCACGCACATTGTGAGCGCGGAGAAGAGCGAGGCAGAGCTGCACGGCATCGAAGTGCCCCTGGTAGCTTGTGCCACTCCGACGGGCGCGGTCGCCACCTCGGGCGCGGTGGTGCCCGGAGCAGCAGGCGAATCCTTCATGGTCACGGTGCGAAACGACGGCAACACGCTGCTCGCCGCCGGTACGATCGATCTGTACCGAGAGGGGTCCAGCCAGCCGTTCTCCAGCGCATCCATCGGATTCGGAGTGAACGCGCGCATGGCTTCGATCTACGATCCAGAGCTTGCCGAGGACGCTTCGGCCAACGACATGGCACACGTGAAGTACGCGCTCGAGACGCTGGGCACACGTTTTGCAACGCACCCGCTGGTAGCCGACAGCGGCAACGCCGTGCTGGCACCGGGTTGCACGGCACAGTTCCGCATGAGCTTCGCCATCCCCGAGAGTTGGAGCGACGAAGTGGGCAAACGTGTGACGCTGTATGCGAAGGCACGTAATCTGGTGGCGCTCGATCCCGTAACGCTCAAGGAAATCCGACCGGGCGCAAACTCGGCGCTGGGTGCCGTACTGCACGAGCTTCATGTGCCCGACGCGGCATGCGAACGCTCAGAAATTCAGGTCGGCGTATGCGATAGCGCGGATACGACAGGACTTCACGACGCCCCGATGACGGTCGACGGCGATGGTGGCTCAAGTGGCGGCGGTACTGACGAGGGCGGCGGCTCCGGCGGAAGCAGCTCCGGCAGTGGCAAGGACCACGACAATAACAAGCGCTCCGGAAAAGCGGGCGCACTTGCGGGCACGGGCGATGTCAACGCTCCCCTTACGGCAGCCGCTGCAGCACTCGCCGCGGCAGGCGCCGGCCTTGTCGCCTACAGCGCCCGCCGCACGGCGCTCGAAAAAGACACCGCCAATGAGGTCAATTCGGATAGGCCTCGCTAGCTCCTACTTACTTTTGTGAGAGGCGCCGACTCGGCTAATCGAACATCAAAATGGGCTGGTTCTGGATACCCAGAGCCGGCCCATTGCGCATTAGATGTCGTCTGAGGAGTCGAGTTCTGCCTCGAGCTTGGCACGGCGTCTTTTCGCCGTGAAAAACGTTGCACACAGGACAGCAAACGTGGCCGCGAAAATCGTCGCACCGCAGAACACGCCCGTGGCCAGGTTCGCCAACCAAAAGACGCTTTCGAGCGGTACGATCTGCGCCTCAGCGACACAGCGCATTGCGGCAATAACAAGCGCGAACGCGGCGCTTATGGAAACCATGTTCGCCATCGCCATGTGGACATAACAATTTCGATTCGCTATTCAAACTTACTCGGACAGAACCGACTCGGTTTTGTCCGAGTAAACTCGAGCATAAACTTGTTCATGCGATACAATTAACTCGGACAAAACCGAGTCGGAAGGAACCGAGTAAGTGGAATTCATTGGCAGGGAGCTTGAACTCGCCCGTATTAAGAAAACACTCAATGCGCCCGAGCAGCACAATGTTCTCATTTACGGAAGGCGTCGCGTCGGCAAAAGTGAGCTCATCAAGCAGGCGCTAACCGATTTATCGGACGTCGCAACGATCTATTACGAGTGCCGCCAAACCTCCGAGGCAGACAACCTCGAGAGTCTGTCCGCCCTTGCTGCTGAAGCGCTAAGCTTTCCTCCGCTCGCCTTCACGGGCATCCGCGAGCTCATCGAATTTCTGTTTGCCCAAGCCAAAGACAAGAACATTACCCTCGTTCTCGACGAATACCCCTACTTGAGAGATGCGGTTAAAGGCTTAGACAGCATTCTCCAGACCTCAATCGACGCTCACAGGGAAGACTCACGTTTAAACATTGTCCTGTGCGGCTCCTATGTTGAGATTATGAAATCTCTCATCGAGCATGAAAGCCCCCTCTACGGGCGAATTGATCTCGCGCTTGAGCTTAAGCCCATGGATTACTTTGACGCTGCAAAGTTCTATCCCGCGTTCTCACCCGAGGACAAGGTGCGGCTCTATAGCGTTTTTGGCGGCATCCCCTTTTACAATCGCCTCATCGATCAGTCCCAAAGCGTACGCGACAATATCATCGAGCTCGTCACAGAACCTGGCGCCCGCTTAGAAAGCGAAGTACCGTCCTATCTCAACGCCGAGATCTCGAAGATGACCAACGCCAACGAAGTTTTCGGGGCTCTCGCACAAGGTTACTCCCGTTGGGGGGACGTGCTGGCACAGTCGCACGTCTCGAGCGGTCCGGCCATGGCAGACGTACTCGACAAGCTCATGTCACTCGAAATCGTCCAAAAGCGTGCACCCATCAACGACCCTACGAATAAGCGCAAGTCTGGCTACTTTGTGGTGGACCCACTTTCGCTCTTTTACTATCGCTACGTCTTCCGCAATGCTTCTGCGCGTCAGCTGCTCGACCCGGAAGTCTTCTATGATCGTCACGTCTCCCAAGACTTCGAGGAAAACTACACTCCACATATGTTCGAGGAGATCTGCCGTCAATACCTCGTACGGCAAAACAGGACTGGCAAGATCGAACCGGCTTTCGATGCCATAGGCAAGTACTGGTACGACGATCCCGCAAACAAAACGAGCGGCGAATTCAATGTGGTAACGCAAGACCCCGAGGGCTACGCATTCTACGAAGCAAAGTTCCGCAAATCCCCCGTCACGCAAAAAATGGTCGACGAGGAAATCACCCAAGTCGAGGCAACGGGGCTCAAGTGCCATCGCTACGGATTCTTCTCCCGTTCGGGCTTCGAAGCTGACGAAAGCGATCGAACCGTCTTCATCGACCTGCCGCAGATGTTTGAATAGGACAGACCCCACCCGCATCCCAAGCATCCATTATCTAATCGAACTATTGTTCGATGGAATTCGTGTTGGTTGGAATCGCCCAAGGCCTGGGCTATGCTACCTTGACTATCTATATGACTACAACGCAGCAAAGGAGCATCGAGAGAGCGAGCATGGCAAAAAACACCGCAAACTATGGTAACGACAGTATTCGTCAGCTCAAGGACGAGGAGCGCGTACGCCTGCGCCCCGCCGTTATCTTTGGCTCGGACGGACTCGACGGCTGCGCGCATGCCGCCTTCGAGATCCTGTCCAACGCCGTTGACGAGGCGCGCCAGGGCTACGGCAAGCTCATCACCCTTACCGCCTTTCGCGATGGTTCCATTCAGGTAGAGGACAATGGCCGTGGCTGCCCGCTCGACTGGAACCCTTCCGAGAAGCGCTTTAACTGGGAGCTCGTCTTCTGCGAGCTCTACGCCGGCGGCAAGTACAACAACAACCAGGGCGGCGACTACGACTTCTCGCTCGGCACCAACGGCCTGGGCTCGTGCGCGACCCAGTACGCTTCCGAGTACATGGACGTCACCGTCTGGCGCGACGGCAACAAGTACTCCCTGCACTTTAAGAAAGGCAAGGTCGTCGGCGCCAAGAAGAAGGCACTCGAGATTGAGCCCAGCGACGAGAACCGCACCGGCACCACCATCAAGTGGCGCCCCGATCTTGAGGTCTTTACCTCGATTAGCATTCCCCACGACTGGTATCGCGAGACCATGCGCCGTCAGGCCGTGGTCAACGCCAACGTGACCTTCCGCCTGCGCATCGAGGGCGACGATGGCGAGTTTTCCGAAGAGGATTTTTGCTATCCCAAGGGCATCGAGGACTACGTGCTCGAGAAGGTCGGTACCGACTACCTTACCGAGCCCTTCTTTATCGAGGCCGACCGTCGCGGTCGCGATCGCGAGGACCTGCCCGATTACAACGTAAAAATCACTGCTTGCATGTGCTTCTCGCGCACTTTCATGATGCAGGAGTACTACCACAATTCCTCCTGGCTCGAGAACGGCGGTTCGCCCGAGAAGGCGGCCCGCAGTGCTCTGACCAGCGCCATCGACGCCTACATCAAGCAACAGGGCAAGTACAACAAAAACGAGAGCGGCATCAAATGGCAGGACGTCCAGGACTGCCTGGTACTGGTGACCAACTGCTTCTCCACCCAGACGTCCTACGAAAACCAGACCAAGAAGGCTATCAATAACCGCTTTATCCAGCAGGCCATGACCGCCTTCTTTAAGGAGCGTCTCTCGACCTATTTGATCGAGAACAAAGACGCCGCCAACAAGATTGTGGAGCAGGTGCTCATCAACAAGCGCTCGCGTGAGAATGCCGAAAAGACGCGCCAGAGCATCAAGACCAACCTGCAGCAAAAGACCGACATGGCCAACCGCGTGCAGAAGTTCATCGACTGCCGCTCCAAGGACAAGAACCGTCGCGAGATCTACATCGTAGAGGGCGACTCGGCAGCAGGCGCCATCCGCACGTCGCGCGACGCCGAGTTCCAGGGTGTTATGCCCGTCCGCGGCAAGATCCTCAACTGCCTGAAGGAGGACTACCCGCGCATCTTTAAGTCCGACATCATCATGGACCTTATGCGCGTGCTGGGCTGCGGCGTGGAGATCAAGGACAAGCGCATCAAGAACCTTGGTGCCTTTGACCTGGACAACCTCAACTGGAACAAGGTCATCATCTGTACGGACGCCGACGTCGACGGCTACCACATCCGCACGCTCGTGCTCACCATGCTCTACCGCCTGGTGCCCACACTTATCGACGAGGGCTACGTGTATATCGCCGAGTCGCCGCTCTACGAGATCAACTGCAAAGAGAAGACCTACTTTGCCTACACCGAGCTCGAGAAGAACGGCATCCTCAAGGAGATCGGCGACCAGAAGTGCTCCATCAACCGCTCCAAGGGTCTTGGTGAGAACAATCCGGACATGATGTGGCTCACCACCATGAACCCCGAGACGCGTCGCCTGATCAAGGTGGAGCCCGAGGACGTCACCAAGATGGAAAACATGTTCAACCTGTTGCTGGGCAACGACGAGGCAGGCCGCAAGCGCCATATCTCCGAGCACGGCAAGGAATACCTGGACCAGCTGGACCTGCAATAGCAGCAAATCGATAACGACGGCCCATAAGAAGTTCAAGAGGAAATCGTGGCAAAGAAGAAGACGAAGAACCAGCCAAAGAAAAAGCAGGTCAACGCCGAGAACGTCATCGGCCTGCACTCCGAGGTCACCGATCAGCCAATCACGCAGACGCTCGAGGTCAACTACATGCCCTACGCCATGAGCGTCAACGTCTCGCGTGCATTCCCCGAGATCGACGGCTTTAAGCCCTCGCATCGCAAGCTGCTCTACACTATGTACAAGATGGGTCTGCTCAAGGGCGAGCGCCAGAAGAGCGCCAACATCGTGGGTCAGACCATGAAGCTCAACCCGCACGGCGACGCCGCGATCTACGAGACGATGGTGCGCCTGGCGACGGGTAACGAAGCGCTGCTTGCCCCCTTCGTGGAGTCGAAGGGCAACTTTGGCAAGTACTATTCGGGCGACCTGAGCTACGCCGCCTCGCGTTATACCGAAGCCAAGCTCTCCCCCATCAGCGCCGAGATCTTCAAAGACATCGACAAGGACCCGGTCGACTTCGTCGACAGCTACGATGGTGCCATGAAGGAGCCGCGTCTGCTGCCCACCACGTTCCCCAACATCCTTGTCTCGGCCAACAAGGGCATCGGCGTCGCCATGGCATCCGATATCTGCGGTTTCAACCTCAACGAGGTCTGCACCGCCACCATGCACTACCTGCAGGATCCCAACTGCGACCTGCTCGAGTACATGCCCATGCCCGATTTCTCCACCGGCGGCGAGATCATCTACCGCCGCGAGGAAATGGAGAAGATCGTCGAGACCGGCCTTGGCAGCTTCCAAATCCGCTCCCGCTGGCGCTGGATTCCCGAAGAGCGCATCATCGAGGTCTACGAGATCCCCTACACCACCAAGACCGATGTCATCATCGAGCGCATCGTCAAGCTCTCCAAGGAGGGCAAGGTCAAGGAGATCGCAGACATTCGCGATGAGACCGACCTTTCGGGTCTGCGCATCGCTATCGACCTTAAGCGCGGCGTCGACCCCGACAAGCTCATGGCGAAGCTCTATCGCTCGACCACGCTGCAGGATTCGTTCTCGTGCAACTTCAACGTACTGGTCGATGGTTACCCTCGCGTTATGGGCGTGCGCCAGATCCTGCACGAGTGGGTCAAGTGGCGTATTGAGTCCACGCGTCGCCGCATCAACTTTGACCTGGGCAAAAAGTCTGAGCGCCTGCACCTGCTGCACGGCCTTGAGGCGATCCTGCTCGACATCGACAAGGCCATCGCCATCATCCGCGGCACCAAGCTCGAGGCCGAGGTCGTGCCCAACCTTATGAAGGGTTTCGACATCGACGAGACCCAGGCCGAGTTTGTTGCCGAGCTCAAGCTCCGCAACATCAACGAAGAGTACATCCTCAACCGCACCAAAGACATTGCCAAGCTTGAGGGCGAGATTGCCGAGCTCGAGGAGATCCTCTCCAGCGAGGAGAACATCAAGAAGGTCATCAGCGACGAGCTGGCCGCGGTCAATAAGAAGTACGTGATGCCGCGCCGCACGGGCAGGATCGAGCCCCATGAGGTTATCGAGGTAAGCTTGGAGCCCGAGGTCGAGGAGTACCCGGTCACCATCATGCTCTCGCGCGATGGCTACCTTAAGAAGATGACGGACCGCGTGCTCAAGAAGGCGACCACGCTCAAGTACAAGGATGGCGACAAACCCTTTATCGAGTTCCCGTCCTCCAACACCCACGAGCTGCTGGTCTTTACCAACAAGAGCCAGGTGTACAAGTGCAGGGTTGCAGCGTTTGAGGACACCAAGTCGGCCCAGCTGGGCTCGTACCTGCCGACCGATCTTGAGATGGAACCCGACGAGAGCGTCATCTGGGTCATCGACCCCGAGGATTACAAGGCCGACGTGCTGTTTGTCTTTGAGAACGGCCGCGTGGTGCGCGTCGCGCTTGCCGGATACGTCACCAAGACCAACCGCAAGCGCCTTAAGAACGCCATCTACGGCGGCAGCAAGCTGCTGTATGCGCAGGTGCTCAAGGAGGACCGTGACCTCGCGCTGGTCTCGAGCGACTACCGTCTGATGAACTTCAACACGTCGTTGCTCAAGACCAAGACGACCACCAACACGCAGGGCGTCCAGGCCTTTACGGCCAAGAAGGGCCGCTCGGTCACCACCGTCGGCACGACCGAGGAGATTCTTGGCGCCGGCGTCTCGGCCGAGAAGTTCACCGCGCAGAGCCTGCCCTCCGCCGGCGCCCTCATGAAGGAAAATGACATGCCGAGTTTGTTTGACTAAAACAACGGCGACTAAACCGTCATGGTTGTACAAAGCAGCGGGGCCCGGAGCGCAGTAAACGCTGCGCCCTGGGCTCCATGCATTACACCAGCATCATCCCTATAGACAAAATGCCGCATAAAGTGGAACAGACATAAGCCCATCATTCATTCCAAAGGGCTTAGTCGATAGCCTGATAAGGCGCACGCCCGGATGGGTCTTTTTAAGTGAGGACAGGCTTCGAGATCTTGTGTTCTCTCCCGCCTTGACTTCAACCGCAGACAAGCATCCCTGCTTCTCTACTACAAAGTCGATTTCCGCACGATTATCTCGCGCCCAATAATGCAGCGGATAGCCCATGGCTGAAAGCTGTTGGGCGACGTAGTTTTCGGTAAGTGCACCCATGAATGTGCCGCCGATGCCGGCAAGAATATCGGCGCGTTGAGCACCGGCCTTGGAGACGAGCAGCCCTGTATCCGCCTGATAGATTTTAAAAGCAGAAGGGTTAACGAAGGCCTCTAAAGGGCTTTCGATCTTCCCAACTAGGCTGCAGCGCGCCACCGTACCCGACAATACAAGCCAGTCGAGAGCATCTCCAAAGAGAGACGCATTGCCCCCCGCTCGCACTACCTTGTATTGAAATTTACGATTCTCTTTGGCAAGCTGCTGTGGAATGGAATCGAAGCACGCACGCGTCTTTGCGCTCAAGCGCTCATCAGCATATTTATTAGTGTCGGCGGAGTATCCGTCGAGAATAATCCGATGCTTTTCGGCCACATCAATGATTGACTGATCATCGATGTACGTTTGGACCGCCTCGGGCATTCCGCCAACAACAAGATACTGCCGATAGAGCCCAAGCGCCTTTTCATGAAGGCTTGGCGCAAGAGGACCCATAAACTCGAATGATGAGCGTATCTCGTCGACCAGCTGATCGTGCCCCATCGCCCAGAGAAACTCCTCGAAATCGAGTGGAGTCATCTCGATCAAGTCGGTCTTTCCGACGGGGAACGAATACGACTGATGGTTAATGGCAACCCCAAGAAGCGACCCAGCAGCCGCAACGTAATACTCGGGAGCATCTTCGCAAAAGTATTTAAGGGAAGTGAGCGCTTCCTCGCATGCCTGGATCTCGTCAATGAACAGTAAGGTTTTGCCAGGCACGATACGCTGTCCCGTACGAGCCTCGATCGCGCGTACAATCGAATGAGGGTCAAGACCGCCCGAAAAATCCGCTCGCGCCGACCGGTCGTTCTCAAGATTAACGTAGACAACCGATTCGAAAAGATCCTGGGCGTACGTTCTGAGCAAATAGGTCTTGCCACACTGGCGCACGCCTTTGACCAGCAAAGGTTTTCTATCAGCTCTGTCTCGCCATTCCCTAAGTAGCTCGTCTGCCTTGCGACGCATGCTCAACCTTCCCTCATGAACTTCTGTTTGACAATATTTTAACGCGGATTAATTTGTTTTCAGTTATTTTTCTGCGTTTAAAAATTGTTCTATACGGCACTTGAGGGAATGCACCCCTATTCATGTACTCGCGCTACATTCGATTGCACGAGACACCAGCGAAAGGGACCCAATGCAGAACGATAAAAACGGCATTGCACAGCTCACCCCGGAGCAGATCACGCTCTTCAACGCCATGTTCGGTATGCAGAGCTAGCCAAAATGGATGCAAGCGGTGGCTGACGGAATTGTCCGCGGGAGCATCAACGCATGGCAATCAGCACTCCTCTTGGTAAGGGCAGCGAGCATTTCCGCTAGTGCTGATTGCCATGCAATCTTCTTGTTCATAGCTGCGCCGCCTGCCTGAAATGACCCGCAGTCAAGATGAACTGCAGGAATCATGGCGAGTCGTAACCGCCCGCATGCCCCCTTCGGAATAGGCGCTGAGCAGCTCCTGAGCGTGGGCAAACTCGGGCCCTCGCCTCCAACCGAGCAGGCGATTGACCGCGAGATTTCCCTGGACGTTGTGGACGAAGAGCAGATAGGCGTCCTCGCGCGAAAGCCCAGTCTCCTCCATGATCGAGGGAACCATCTGCTCGGCGCCGCGCTCGACGACGCGCTGTGCCACCCGGGCGTACGCGTCGTCATCCGAGTAGAGCAGATAATAGTCATCGTTTGCCGGCGGACGCTGGCAGAGGGCACCCGCCTCCGTTCCCTCGAGCGGCGGCACCGCCGCCAAGGCCTCGTCGATAAGCGCGTCGAGCAGGGCGAACTTGTCCTCGTAGTGCAGATAGAACGTGCCACGGTTGATATCGGCGCGGCGGCAGATATCCGCTACCGTCATCTTCGCGAAGCCGACCTCGGCCAGCAGTGCGAAGAACGCCTCCCGTATGACCGAGAGTGTATAGCGTCGGCGACGATCGATCTTCCCCGCTTCCATTACCCCTCCAATTGCAACGCTCGACAATGCCCGGCAAACGCTCGTTTATCGACAGCAGGCCGAAGCTGTTCATTGCTCTTAAGCAAATCGACATGGATACTTTTTATAGACACCTGTTTATAATAGCTGAAAGAAGGTATCTAGTGACCCTGTACGAGCAGCTCGTTATCGAGCTCACCAACCAATCGTTTTCCCTTCAGGCCGCCTACCGCAGCGGCGGCACGCCCTATGAGCTGAGTGACCGCGAGCCCGAGCCCTACGACCAGCAAATCAGGGACTTCGCCCGCATGATCGAGGAAGCCGATTGCGTGCTGGTGGGCGGGGCCTCTGGGCTCTCCGCGGCGGGCGGCGGCGACTTCTATTACGAGGACAACGCAACCTATCGCAGGCATTTCGGCAAATTCGCCGAGCGCTACGGTTTCAAGGGCGCTTTCGAGGGGTCGTTCTACCGCTGGCCCACCGCCGAGGCGCGCTGGGGATACCTCGCCACCTTCCTCGACACCACGCTCAACGCCCCGCTGCGCAAGCCCTACAGGGACCTCGACACCATTATCGCCGAGAAGGATTTCTTCGTGCTCACCACCAACCAGGACACGCAGTTTGTGAAGCTCTATCCCTGGGAGAAAGTGGCAGAGATCCAAGGCGACCACCGCTTCTTTCAGTGCTCCCACTGTTGCACCGACGCGGTGTGGGATGCGGTCGAGCCGGTCTCCCGCATGGTAGAGGCCATGGGAGACGGCCTTGAGGTTCCGACAGAGCTCGTGCCGCGCTGCCCGCACTGCGGGGCAGAGGCGTTCCCCTGGGTTCGCGGCTACGGCAACTTCCTGCAGGGCGAACTCTACGAGGAGCAGTACCGCAAGGTGTCCGACTGGCTCGACGCGCACGCACGGCAGAGGATCCTCTTCCTCGAGCTGGGTGTGGGCCGCATGACGCCCGCGTTTATCCAGGAGCCGTTCTGGGCCCTCACGGCGCAGTTACCGCAGGCCAGCTACATCGCCGTAAACAACAAGACGCAGTTTCTCCCCCGCGCGATCGAGGATCGGGGGCTCGCCGTTCGCGCCGACATCGCCGACGTGCTTGCCGACGTGCGCAAGACGCTGGGGAGGTAGCGCATGGAGACGGCGAAAGCAGTTCGCATAGGCAGGGCGCTAGCCGAAGCGGATCTTGTCATCATCGGCGCTAGCAACGGACTCGACATGGCGGAGGGGCTCAACCTTTTCTGCGCCGATGCTCATTTCCAAGAGGCGTACGGCGACCTCGCTCAGGCAGACGGCATCGGCTGCATACTGCAGGGGCTCGCTTCCCCGGATGCCAGCGTGCGACGCCGATGGGCCGAGCGGTTCCATCAAAAGGAGTATCTCGAATATGAGCCCGGCTCGCTCATGAACGGGCTGCGGCGTCTTACGGAGCACGCCGACACCTTCGTGGTCACATGCAACATCGACGGGCACTTCGCGCGCGCCGGGTTCGACGAGGAGCGCGTGCTCGAGACTGAGGGGAGCACGCGCACGTCGGTTGACGAGCGGCGCCTCGCCCATCCAGACGCCCTCGCCATGACCCAGCTCGAGGAGCTCGAGCGCCTTGTGCAAGCCCATCGCAACGGCAGGGTCGCCATCCTCGAACTTGGCGTGGGACTGCGCAACGGCATCATAAAGCACATGCTCGCCCAGATCGCGAACGTCTGCGAGCACGCCACCTACATCGTGTTCAACTACAGCCAGGCTATGGCGCCCGATGCATCGTGCGAGACGATTCTCGTTGACGGCGATATGACCCCGGCTTTCGAGGAGATCGCCCGATGCCACCCCTAGAAAGAGAAGCGCGTAGGCTTCGAAGCCTTATCGACGATGCCGACGCCATCATCGTCGGCATCGGCTCGGGCATGTCAAGCGCCGCCGGGTTCAACCATTACAACCGCGCGGGCATGGCGCGCGCAGGAATGGCGGACTGGCAGCAAGCCTTTGGCTTCAAGAGCCTTTTCGACGGCTTCTACCACCTCTACCCCAGCCTCGAGCAGCGATGGGCATACTATGCGCGATACATCGACTTCATGCTGCGCGAGCTGGCCTCGCAGCCCTATCTCGACCTACGGTCCCTCATCGGCCATAAGGACTACTTCATCCTGAGCACCAATGTGGACACCCAAGTCGAGAAGACGTTTCCCACCGAGAGGATCTGCAACTATCAGGGAAGCTTCGCGCACCTTCAATGCAAGCAGCCATGCTGCGACGAGCTCTTCGACGCGAGCCCCTACGTCGAGCGCATGCTCGCGGGCATGGCGGGGTTCGAGGTCCTCAGCGAGGATGTCCCCCGATGCCCGCACTGCGGCTGGCAGCTTGTGCCGTGGGTGCGCGACGACACGTTTCTGCAGGGTGCGGCCTGGCGCGAGAGCCTCGGACGATACGAGCGCTTTGTGTGCGAGCGCAGCGATCGCCGCGTGCTGTTGTTGGAGCTCGGCGTGGGCGAGATGACCCCCGGCATCATCACGCTCCCGTTCTGGAGCATGACCGCGAAGCTGCCGGATGCGCACCTTTTGAGCGTAAACATCTCGGGCGGCTCGGCTCCGTTGCAGCTTGGAAGCAAGGCAGGGGCGATCCAGGCCGATTTGGGCGCCCTGCTCTCGGTGGCGCGGGCAGGTGGCGAGTAACGCGGAGCGGTAGACGCGCAATGAGGTTTTAGCCGCAGCCTCCGAACGAGAGGGCTCGGAGGCTGGTATTCCTGAATCGCAGGTCACGATGGGTTATCGGAATCGCGAAGAGCGGATACCGCCAGTAAGCCCCCTTCGGAATAGGCGTTGAGCAGCTCCTGGGCATGGGTGAACTCGGGGCCTCGTCTCCAGCCGAGCAGGCGGTTGACGGCCAGATTGCCCTGGACGTTGTGGATGAAGAGCAGGAAGGCGTCTTCGCGTGAAAGCCCTGTTTTCTCCATGACCCAGGGAACCATCTGCTCCGCTCCGCGTTCTATGACGCGCTGGGCTACGCGAGCGTATGAGTCGCTGTCCGAATAAAGCAGGCGATAATCGTCGTCTGCCGGCGGACGCTGGCAAAGCGTTGCCGATTCAACCCCCCTCAAGCGGGGGAGCCGCTGCCAATGCCTCGTCGATAAGCGCATCGAGCAGCGCGTACTTATCCTCGTAATGCAGATAGAACGTTCCCCGGTTGATCTCGGCGCGGCGGCAGATGTCTGCCACCGTCATCTTCGCGAAGCCGACCTCGGCCAGCAGCGCGAAGAACGCCTCCTGTATGACTGAGAGGGTGTAGCGCCGCCGGCGGTCGATCTTGGTTTCTCCCATCGCCTCTCCAATCTGAGTCGTTTGACAATGTCCAGTAGCTGTTCGTTTATCGACAGGTGCACGCGTTTGTTCATTGCCCCTGCGAAAATCAACAAGGATACTGTTTATAGACACCTGTTTTTTATAGCTGAAAGGGAGCACGGATGACCCTGTGCGAGAAGCTCGGCATCGGGCTTGTCAGCCGATCGTTTTCCCATCGGGCCGTCTATCGAAACGGCGGCACGTCATACGATTTGAGCGATTGCGAGCCTGCTGCTTGCAAGCAAGATATCGAGGCTTTTGCCCGCAAGGTGGGGAAGGCTGATTGCGTGTTTACGGGAGAGGCAGGTAGGCAGGCGTTATGAGCATCTGCATCAAAAATCAGATTCAGAATATGAATATCGTCATCGGCTGCACGGTGGGGTGTCCATATTGCTATGCCCGTAACAATGTGAAACGTTGGCATATGATTGACGACTTCGCTGATCCCGCGTTCTTCCCGAGCAAGCTCAAGATGATGGAAAAGAAACGCCCGCAGAACTTTCTCCTTACCGGCATGAGCGATCTCTCCGGGTGGAAGCTGGAATGGCGAGACGAGGTATTTGCAAAGATCCATGAGAATCCACAGCATCAGTTCCTGTTCCTGACCAAGAGACCCGATTTGCTGGATTTAGATACCGACCTGGAAAACGCATGGTTCGGCGTTACGGTGACGAGGAAAGCGGAGCTGTGGCGTATCGACGCCCTTCGGAAAAACGTCAAAGCAAATCACTTCTTCGTTACTTTTGAGCCGCTATTCGACGATCCCGGTACGGTCGACCTTTCCGGAATCAACTGGATCGTCGTCGGTACCATGACCGGGGCGCAGAGCAGGAAGGTTCATACGGAACCGGAGTGGGCATGGTCTTTGACGGACCAGGCGCACGCGCTTGGCATTCCAATGTTTATGAAGGAAGACCTCGTCTCTGTCATAGGGGACGAAAACATGATTCAGGAATTGCCGGAAGAATTCGAAAGAGTGCTGGAGGTGCAGAGAACATGGCGGAAGTGATCGATGGAATCCTCATCAATGAGGTGGAAGCAAAGAACATCATGACCAAGTCCAGCCTGCCGGTAGGCGGCTACTCGGTCAATCCCTATGTAGGCTGCACGCATGCCTGTAAGTATTGCTATGCCTCCTTTATGAAGCGCTTTACCGGACACAAGGAGGAATGGGGCACCTTTCTTGATGTGAAGCATTGGCCGGAAATCAAGAATCCGAAGAAATACGCTGGACAGCGGGTGGTTATCGGTTCTGTGACGGATGGCTACAATCCACAGGAGGAGCGATTCGGGAATACCAGGAAACTCCTGGAGCAGCTGATTGGCAGCGATGCAGATATTCTGATCTGCACAAAGTCCAATCTTGTGGTACGGGATATCGATCTGCTGAAGAGGCTTGGACGAGTGACCGTTTCATGGTCGATCAACACGCTGGATGAGAACTTCAAGAACGATATGGACTCCGCGTCGAGCATCGAGCGTCGTATCGCTGCTATGAAGCAGGTGTATGACGAAGGTATCCGTACGGTCTGCTTCGTGTCCCCGGTATTTCCCGGCATCACGGATTTTGAGATGATTTTTGAGCGAGTAAAGGATCGGTGCGATTTGTTTTGGCTCGAAAATCTCAATCTTCGGGGTGGTTTCAAAAAAGCGATCCTGGATTATATCGCCGAGAAACATCCCAATCTCGTACCGCTTTACGATGAGATCTATAACAAGCGCAACCGTAGCTATTTTGAAGCGCTTGAAGTAAAAGCCGAGGAAATGGCCAAGAAGTACGATTGCCCCTTTGTGGACAACGAAATGCCTTGTGGCAGAGTCCCCCAGGGGCATCCGGTGATCGTGGACTACTTCTATCACGAGGAAGTCCGAGGGTCAGATAATAGCGGAAAAAGAAATCGTTAAACGGAAACCGACGACGATTCGCTCGAGCGATTAGCGTCCACGCGTGGCTTCTGCCGATTGGCGCAACGGGCGACGGATTAAGGGATCGCTCGGGCGGATGATCCCGCTGCAGTACAGGCGGTCGCTCAATTTGGCGGCATGAGCGTTTTCGCACGGAAAACCAGTATCCCCTGTGCCGAGTTTAAACGTAGCGAATACAATGGGCACTGAGCATCAATCGAAAGTGGTCGATGGAGATGGATATGCAACTGGCAACCGAGCGGCTGATACTGCGCCCGTGGGCCGAAACGGACGCAGAGGACCTGTACAGATACGCGAAGGACGACAGGGTGGGGCCGATTGCCGGCTGGCCGCCTCACTCGAGCGTTGACGACAGCGCCGAAATCATCCGCACCGTGTTTTCCGCGCCGGAGACGTACGCCGTTTGCCTGAAGGAAGACAACAGGGCCATCGGAAGCATAGGGTTGATGATTGGCGCGCGGTCCGACAAGGAGATTCCGGACACTGAGGGAGAAATAGGCTACTGGATCGGTGTCCCGTTCTGGGGCAAGGGGCTGATACCGGAGGCGGTTCGAGAGCTCGTCCGCCATGGTTTCGAGGACTTGAAACTGGACAAAATCTGGTGCGGGTATTTCGACGGGAACGAGAAATCGAAACGCGTTCAGGAAAAATGCGGCTTTGTTTGGCACCACACCCGCAAGGACGTCTGCTGCGAGCTGATGGGCGACATCCGTACAGAACAGATCACTTGCCTGACGAGAAGTGATTGGCTGAGTCAGTCTAAAGCTTGATATGCAACATGGGTTCTGCGAGCAGCTCGCAAACCCCAGGTCGCAAGTCTTCGTCAGCGGTGAGCAAAGTGAGTGGTCTCAGGTGGCTTGCCTATGGGCTGGCGCGCAGGCTGGGGCTTCGCCATTGGAGCGATCGTTTCATGTACTAGCCTTTTCGCACAGCCCATGATTTAAAAATAATTGGTTTTCCGCAAGCAAGGCTTCCAAGTGCCAGGGACGTTTTCCCCGGCTTTTTCTTATCCAGTTGAGCGCACTTGCCGTCCAGGTCGTCAGATAACGAAGGCAAGCAGCATAGTCATTGGGATCGTTCTTAAATGACTAGTCGTTAAAGAACGTCCCCGACCACTAACTATCGCAAGTGACGAAATCGGGCAGGCGGATGCACGAGATAAAGTTGAAGTCGTCTTTCCTCGTGTAATCGATCTCGCCATCGGCGCGGTCTTGCCACCAGAAGCCCTCGAGCGGCGGCACGACGAAGTCGAAATAGCCTTCGATTTCCCGCAGGCCCTTCTTCGACCTCTTGATGGCATAGGCAACGCCGTAGAGCAGCGGCAACGCGCTCTGCTACGCGCCGCCTTCGGCATTGGGATCGCCCTTGCCCCGCACGGCAACGTAGCTCATAGACGGAACGATCAGAATGCTCGGCTTGTCAGGCGGTTTGCCCGCGATGTTGTAGCGCACCGTAGACGCTGATGGAGATGGCTGCGCGCAGGCACGAGTGCGCCGCCGCACCTCATGGCCTGTTTCTCGGGTATTTGGGGCGCGCGGCGTTCAAAAATGCGGAGCGACTCCGCATGGCTCGAGACTGAGCCGAGGTGCCCTACTTCTCGCCCTCCAGCAGCCCCACGATACGGTCGATGTCGACGGCAAAGCGAGGCCTTCCCTCGCGCTCGTAGCGATCGAGGTATGCCTGGCACTCGGAGACAATGCGCTTGGTGTTGCCGTCGATGATGTGCTGGAGCGTCTCGTAGTAGGCCGAGCCCTCGGTCCTGAAGCGGCGCTGCCCCTACAGGTGAGCGATACTCTACGCCTTGCGGCACCCCGTCGCCCACGGAGGTTAAACGTGCACGTAAGCCGTACTCTGAAAGCCGCGGCTTCCGGCAAGTAGTTTTTACCACGAAAACTCGCCTTAGATGCGTGTAGCTCTCAAAATAACACTCGCCGAGCCGTTACTTAACCGCCGACCTCGCTTGATGCAGAGGACATTGGGGCAACGATAATGCGGATGAGCGCCGTGGATTCAAGTGGGCCTCGTGCCGTCCTTTCTGCGTTCATGCGCCCGTCTTCATTGCCTGAACTAAATTCCCCAAATAGAGCGTTATGGAGCGCATCGCGGCGTTACATGAAGAAGCCCCAGATAGCCAATTCTACCTGGGGCTTCATTGCTATTCACTACCTTTTGTGACGTGCCGTTTTAGACCCTCGGCTACTCCCACTCGATGGCGTCGGTTCTGCCGTCCCGTCATTCCAGTTACACCCAGTTTTCGGCATCGACACGGAACGCGTGCCGCCGAATGACGCGATGTCGCGTTTCGTCGGCTTCGGGGACAAAAGTTGGGACAACCTCAAAAAACTTTTTTCAAACTCAGGGCTTTGAGTTTTTATTTTTGTCCCAAGGGGCACGGAGAGCCGCCTTTGGAGGCTCGATATCGCCGAAAACGTCCGTTTTGAAACTCAACCGCCTTTGAGCCTGCAAGCCACCAGCTTCAACAGTAAGTGAGTCGACGCGGGTGGCTTACGAGCCGTTCACAAAATCGCAGGCCACAGGTCTTTGTCAACGATAAGCAAGGTGAATAGTCTCAGGTGGCTTGCCCATGAGTTGGCGTAAGCCTGTTTAGCAAAAGGCTAATCGGACACGACAGGCCGCCCGCATGGCGACGGCGTTTCCCGTGCGGGCACAAACAGCCCTGCGTGCCCTGTCGCGCGATATCCCAATGCGACGTTCAGAACCCTACCCGCCAAGCAGCCACCTCGCGAAATTCAGCACGAGCACGCCCTCCCGGGTATGGGGCTCATGCCTCGTGCGAGTGATGAGAATCTTCGGGAATGCATCCCCGATGGATAGAATCGGCGCAATCCCCCTCTCGAGCGTCGAATCGGCGCCGATATCGTCGCTCACATACACTCTCCTTCCCGGTTTCGAAACCTGGAAGGCAGTATGCGCAAGGATGCGTCGAGGTGCGATCCCAGTCGTACCATGCCAGCAGAGATGTCGAGGCACATTCGTTCATGCTGCAATGCGGGCATCGGAGATGAAAAAAAGCCCGTCGGGTAGTCATGGGCGTGCGGGAGCCCGCATCAGTAACCTGCCTCCTCGGTTGTCCCTTCTTTGCATGGTCGTCTACATAAAGGAGGAACCAGCCATGCAGATCAGCATGCTTGCCCTTCTTGGGTCACGGACCGGGGAGGCGAGGGCCTCCGTCGGGACCGCCCCGAGCAACCGGCATATCCAAGGAATGACAAGGCTCGATCGCTGTGCTGGTCAGGATGCCGAAGCGGGCCGTCCGCCAATCGGAATGCGGGTCAGGATGCTGCAACGTGATTCCAGCTGCAGGATACGGCTCCTTTGCGGTTGCCGCAAAACCTGCTGGCAACATTCTTACTATCCGAATGATGTACGCATCCCTTGGGATCGTTTCGCCTGACCAGGGCCATCTTCAGCGCCTCATCGGCCAGCTCGGCAGGCGCCTCTTCCACGCGTAATAGCCCTGGCGGGTCACCTACGCAACCAAAGATACAAAAGGGATCGAATGGCCAGAAAGGATTGTCCTTGCCGACAGGCAATCCTTGACAAACGAGCTTCAGCCTCCTTAAAATTGCGTGGTTTGCCGAACTGAGTCAGCGAAGGAGGGGTGTCGTGGTTGGTCTTTTCCGCACGTGGATGAGCGCCTAAAAAGCGGCGCTGTTATGGCGTCGCGCTGTTTTGCACGCCATTCCACGATTGGACATAACCATGATGTTTGAAACCTCTCGGCGCAGGTCTGTTTCGCTGTGCCATTCATGGCAATTTAAGATTTGTTTCGTATGGGGCGGGGAGCTCGTGTCGACATTGACGAGCTCGATTCTCCAAATGGGTCTCATTTGGCATATCGCCCTCACGACAGGATCATCTTCCCTCCTCTCCCTGGCATCGTTAGCAGGCTTTCTGCCGATTGCTTTGTTCGGAGTCCTTGCGGGCGCCGTTGTCGACAGACTGCCTTTGAAACGTGTTCTCATCGGCGCCGACCTCTTCGTTGCCGCGGTGGGCGCCGCCTTGGCGATTGCCTCGTTGGCCGGCAGCTTACCTGCGTGGTCAATACTCATCGCCCTGTTTCTCCGCGCAGCTGGCACTTCGTTCTACACGCCGGCCTCCCAATCCCTCACGCCCCATCTCGCCCCGCCAGAGCATCTCGTTCGCCTATCGGGAGTGATGCAAGCGATTCAGTCCGCCGGATACATTCTTGGCGCCGCGCTCGCGGCAGTGATTTATCCTGTGGCGGGCATTACCGCCATGATTGCCCTCGACGTGCTGGGGGCGCTTTTCGCTTCTCTAGCTGTCCTCGCCGCTCAGATAGACGCAGGAGGACTCGACGAAGCCGACCGCAGCTCGTCCTTTTCCAATAAAGTTCGAGAACTTTTCTCTGAGATTTCGGACGGCTACAAGCTGATCAGGGGATACAGGGGGCTGTTCGCCATTCTTTGGTGCGGGTTCGTCTTCGCTTTCGCGTTCTCCCCACTCGCGGCATTGTTCCCAATAATGACCTTGGGACATTTTGGCGGTAGCACGGGGGATGCTGCTTTGGTGGAGGTCCTTTTCTCCGCAGGCATGCTGGCTGGGTCCGGCATTTTGGCGGCCACGGGAGGGTTCCGCAATAGGTCGCTCACCATGGTCGCCGCAATCGCCGGCTTCGGCGTCGTCGCAATCGCATCCGGATTGCTCGGCCCGTCGCTGTTCGCCGCTTTCCTACCGGCGAGCTTTCTTATGGGCGCATGCTCCCCGCTGTACGCGGGAACCCAGACTGCCCTTATGCAGGAGCAGATACCTCCTGAGTACCTAGGCCGCGTTTTTGGTCTCTATGGAACCATTATGGCGTGGGCCATGCCCATGGGCCTCGCAGCCCCCTCCGTTTTTGCGCACCTGCTCGGAGCTCCGTTGTGGTCCGTCGGTTCTGGAGCGACCATGACACTGCTTGCGTTGGCGATGCTTCTCGCTCCAAGCGTCCGAAACGTGGGGAAAAAAGATTCCGGGCAGATTCAATAGCCCAAGCATTCGAAAAAAGAGGCGGCAGCCATCGGTTCGCGCGTCAGCCTTCAAGCCCTTGCGACGACGAGGTATTGCGCCGACATCCCACATCGCGCTCCTTATTCGCCGCCAACTATCATTTTCGGATTTGCCGGCTTGCGCAAGGCCAAAACGCTCACGCCGGCAATCGGGCAAAGGCGAAAAATCGACGTGAGCGATTCTTTATTGGCATGGCTGCGCTTCCAGAAAACGACAATACACAAAAGGTGGTTCAACTTATGGAACTCATAGTCAAAGCTAAAGACATCTTTTTGGAATATGCCGGCCGCGATATTCTGGACATCGAAGAATTGGAAATCTACCCCTACGATCGCATCGGCTTGGTAGGAGACAACGGTGCAGGCAAAACCAGCCTGCTAAAAATCCTGGGCGGCAATCTAACCATTGCGGACGCCGACGTCAGGCGCTTCGGCAGCATTGCCCTCATCGGCCAGCTCGACGAACTCGACCTTGATGCGGCTCAGGACAACGGCGAGATGCTCTCCCGTCTCAACGTCGCCGAAGTGGCGCAGGAGACGATGAGCGGCGGGGAGGAAACACGCGCCAAGATTGCCTCTGCGCTCTCCCAGCATGCAAGCGCGATCTTCGCCGACGAGCCTACGAGCCACCTCGACCAAGACGGCATCCGCCTTCTCGTCGGACAGCTCAAGGCATTTGATGGGGCCCTGCTCATCGTGAGCCATGACCGTCATTTTCTCGACCAGGTGGTAGACAAGATCTGGGAGCTCAAAGACGGCGGTATTTCCGAATTCTGGGGTGACTACTCCGACTATCTGCGACAGAAAGAAGAAGAGCGCAAAGCTCAGGCGACTCGATACGAAGAGGCGATGCGCGAGCGCGATCGCCTCGAAGCCGCCATCGAAAAACAGCGGAAAAAAGCACGGCAGGTCGACGCCAAGCGGAAGGGTGCGAAAAAAAGCAACGAGTATGCAGGTCGCTTGGGGCATCAGAAAACAACCGGCACCAAGCAGAAGAAAATGCATCAGGCAGCTAAGAACATGGAGAAGCGCCTCGAAGCGCTCGAAGGGATCGAGGCCCCAGATAGCATTCGCGCCGTGCGCTTCCGCCAGAGCAAGGCCCTGGAACTGCACAGCAAATTTCCCATCTCGGCAGATGATTTCAGCTTGAGCTTCGGCAACTGCGTGCTCTATGACCACGCGAAATTCGAGATACCGCTCGGTGCCAAAGTGGCCATCACCGGTGGCAACGGCACAGGAAAGACCAGCCTGCTGAAGGCAATCGTTCGACGCGCCGACGGTATCAACATCTCTCCCAAAGCAGAGATCGGCTACTTCGAACAGACAGGTTACAAGTTCGACGCCCGCCAGTCTGTGATCTCGTTCATGCAGAATGGTTGCGAGTACAGCATGACCGAAATTCGAGGCATCCTCGCCTCTATGGGAATCGGACCGCGCGACCTGACAAAGGACGTTGGCGTTCTCTCGGGAGGCGAAGTCATCAAGCTGCTACTCGCGAAGATGCTGCTGGGCAGATACAACATCTTGCTCATGGACGAGCCTGGAAATTACCTGGACATCAAGAGCGCCGAAGCCCTCGAGCAGATGATGAGCGCCTATGCCGGAACGATAGTGTTCGTCTCCCACGATAAGAGGCTGGTCGAGAACGTCGCAGACATTGTCTACGAAATAAAGGACACCAAGCTAGTCAAAATCTTTCAGCGCTAATAGCCCTAAATGAGCAGGAAATAATCCCCGAACGGAGACAAGGGAGTAAAACGGCAAAGAAAGAGCCTCCGTCCCAACGCAGGGAACGGAGGCTCTTTAATCGCTTTTACTCATCTCCGTCGCTGGTGGCTTTGTCATGACTCTCGTACGAAACGAAACTCAGCGGCATAGTGCGGCACTCAAAATCGCAGGTCAGAACCCTGTCGTCCTACTCCCACTCGATGGCTTTGGTTCTGTCGTCCCGTCATTCCAGTTGCATCCAGTTTTCGGCATCGACATGGAACGCGTGCCGCCGAATGCCGCGATGTCGCGTTTCGTCGGCTTCGGGGACAAAAGTTGGGACAACCTCAAAAACTTTTTCCAAACTCAGGGCATTGAGTTTTTGTTTTTGTCCCAAAGGAGCTTCCGGCCGTGATTCGGGTGCCCGATTGGGCGGAATCGCCCGTTTCTGAAACTCAACCGCAGCATCACGCGCAAGCCACTCGCAACAACTGCAAATGATTGGTCGCGGGCGGCTTCCAACGCGATTCCAAAGCCGCAGGTCAGGCGACTGCGCTGCTGACAGGGAAAGGGAGTCGTATCAGGCGGCTTGCCCATGAGTCGACGATGAGGCCTCCATCGAATGTCGAGAACATGCTGGTAAAATAGGCAATACTTTTTATGACAGGAGACCGAGCATGGCCGAACCCCACGATAGGAAGCCGATCCTCACGATCGAGCAGCAGATAGAGCACCTCAAGCAGAAGGGCGTAGCCTTCGAGCTGTGTTCCGAGGAAGAGGCCGAGGACTACCTGCGCGACAAGTGCAACTTCTTCAAGCTCGCATCCTATCGCAAACTCTTCTCGAAATACGAGGGAGGCCCGCGCGACGGCCGCTACGTAGACCTCGACTTCGGCCAGCTACGCCTGCTCGCGGCGCTCGACCAGGAGCTACGCCACGCCCTGCTCGGCATGACGCTCGACATCGAGCACTTCCAGAAGGTGACACTGCTTCGCGAGATGGAGGACCGTGGAGAGGATGGCTACGCCATCGTGGCCGACTACATGGCATCGCTTACCACTGCAAACAGGGAGTACCGCCTGCGCGAGCTCAAGATGAGCGGCCGCAGCCCCTACAGCTCGAGCCTCTACGCGAAGTACTCCGGCGACATGCCTGCCTGGGCCTTCCTTGAGCTCACCTCGTTCGGCACCCTCATCGACTTCGTGCGCTTCTGCGCCAGGCGATGGGGCGACAGGCGCTTCGAGGCCTCCCACTACGACCTCAAGCGCGTGAAGTCCGTCCGCAACTGCGCCGCGCACGGCTCGTGCCTGATCAACTGCTTCGCCGAGAGGGGCGCCGCCCGGGGCTCGGCGTCCAGTGGCGTCTCCCGAAGGGTCGCCGCCGTGGGAATCCCCAAGGCGACCAGGAGGAAGTGGATGGGGAATACGGCCATGCAGGAGGTCGCGACCGTGCTCGTGGCGCACTCCGGCTTGGTACCCGAGGGCTCCTCGCGCTCGCGCGCCGCATCCGAGCTCGCCGAGATGTTCGCCAGGGCCGACGGAGAAACCGAGGCGCTGCCCGACAAGGGGCCCGACGCCGCAGCTCGCTCCGCGCTCGAGTTCCTTCGCAGGTTGACAGAATCGCTCGGGTTGGTAGAATAGCCTGCAGATAGCAAAACCTTCACGGTTTTAGGGGCGGACTTGCGCAAGCGACTCTGCCCTATTTTTATATTCACTCGCTATAGGAGACGGGTGATACCTGGGTCAATGACAGAACTGAGAAGCCCGGAATAATGGAGCCAGTTAGAAACCCTCGGGTTTGCGGGGCGGGATCGTGAGAGCGATTCTGCCCTATTTTTTCCTCCGTCTGCCCCAAACCAAGTATTTCGAAGATAGCCTGTAGGTGTCCTCCTGGGCGCCTTTTATTTTCAGGGAATCGGCCGCTTCATGAACGAGCGACCGGCTTGACCTAGATCGAACCGCCTTCATCTCCGCCTAGGCGCCGGCGATCAACATCGTAAATCCGCGCGTGCTACAATGCGGGCACCAGAGATGAAAACACAGTCCCCGTCGGGTAGTCGTGGGCGTGCGGGAGTCCGCATCAGTAACCTGCCTCCTTGGTTGTCCCTTCTCTGCATGGTCATCTACATAAAGGAGGAACCAACCATGCAGATCAGCGTGTCGTCCACCCTGACCGTATATCATGACGGCCAATTCTGGGTCGGGCTGGCGGAGCACGTCGAGGACGGAAGGTACGGCGTCGCCCGCATCGTCTTCGGCGCGGAGCCGTCCGATGAGGAGATTCTGCAATTCGTTGTCTGCAAATGGGAGAAGCTCTCGTTCTTCGATGGCAAACCGGCTGAGGCAAGCAAGCCCGCAAAGAACCCCAAGCGACGCGCTCGCGAGGCTGCGAAAACCCTCAAGCAGCCAGCGATGAGCACCAAGGCGCAGCAGGCGCTCGCGGCACAGAAAGAAGCGATAAAGCAGGAATCAGCTCATGCAAGAAGCCGACGCCGCGCGGAAGAGGCTGATGCGCGCTACGAGCAGAGAAAACTGAAGCGCAAACAGAAGCATCGCGGGCATTGATCGCCATTTGCAGCAAGGCAAACCATATACAGCAGCGGCGTCAGTTCCACTTGAAGCCGACGCCGCGTAGACGCTGATGGTGACGGCTATGCACGGCCACGGGCGCGCCACCGCACTTCACAGCTTGTTTCTCAAGTATTTGGGACGCACACGCGGCGTTCAAAAATGCGGAGCGACTCTGCATGGCTCGAGACTGAGCCGAGGTGCCCTACTTCTCGCCCTCCAGCAGCCCCACGATGCGGTCGATGTCGACGGCAAAGCCAGGCCTTCCCTCGCGCTCGTAGCGGTCGAGGTATGCCTGGCACTCGGAGACAATGCGCTTGGTGTTGCCGTCGATGATGCACTGGAGCGTCTCGAGTAGGCCGAGCCCGCGGTCCTGAAGCGGCGCTGGTAGGCCTTGGTTATGGGGAACATCTTGATGTAGTGGATGCCGTGGCGACAGCCGGGGCGCGTCGTGGGGCGGGGTGGCAACGCAAAGTACTGGTCTTTGGGCACGTTAGGGGCGATGTTGGAACGCAGCGGCACGGCGAAGTCCCTGCGCTTCCCGCGGAAATGCAGCCTCACCACCACGATGCAGGGGCGATTGTGCTTAAGCATGAGCTCGCGGTCGCCCTCGACGAGGTCGAAGAAGTCCTGGGGATGGATACGATCTTCATCGGTTACGCCCCCTTCATACGAAGCGGGGCCCGCATCGCTGCAGGCCCCTACAGGTGGGCGATATTCTACGCCTTGCAGCACCCCGTCGCCCACGGAGGTTAAACGTACACGTAAGCCGTACTCTGAAAGCCGCGGCTTCCGGCGAGTAGTTTATACCACGAAAGGTCGATTTCAATGCGCATAGCTCGCATAATAACACTCGCTGGGCCGTCACCCCTGGCCGTTACCCTCCAATCTTCATTGAAGTCAGCAGGTCAATTCATATAGTCATGGGGGCTTATCCTAAAGGGGATCAAATTTATACCCCCATAACTAAGGAATTTTCTATTCCCACTCAATGACTAGAGCCCTGGTGTAATTGGCTGGATCGCCGTTCCGGGAACCGGTATCGACCCACCTGTCCGCCAAGCTCCTTCTTCAGCTCCAGCCTAGCATCTGATTCGCGCCGTTATAAGCGAAAACCGAAGAGATGCGTCTTAGCCAAGAAAATAAGGTTAGCCTTATCTTACTGCATGATTCGTGTGTTATAGTTAGATTGCTCTAACTGTTTGGGGGCGATAGCGATGCACGAACGCAAGGGCTTCTGGGACAGGAATGCCGGTCGGTACGACCGTTTCATGCGAAACGACCGGGCGGCGTATGAGAAGATGTATGGGCTGATCCGGCCGGTGGTGAAAGCAAAGACCGTGCTGGAGGTTGCCACCGGCACGGGGCTTATCGCAAAGAGCGTCGTGGATGCGGCGGCGCGCATCGAGGCTACGGACGCCTCTGCAAAGATGATCCTTGAAGCAAAGCGGGACAATCAATCCGCAAAGCTACACTTTTCCGTGCAGGATATGTTCCGCCTGC
This sequence comes from uncultured bacterium, assembly GCA_905214435.1. Taxonomy (GTDB): domain Bacteria; phylum Actinomycetota; class Coriobacteriia; order Coriobacteriales; family Coriobacteriaceae; genus Collinsella. The sequence goes on along the minus strand of CAJMMA010000002.1, from coordinate 66,186 downwards.
CCTATGCGCAGAAGTCCTTCGAAGTGGTGATCGCGTCCAACGCACTTCACATAGTGCCGCATCCGGAAAAGGCCCTGCAAGAAATCAGGCGGGTGCTGAAGGACGACGGCGTGCTCATCGCGCCAACCTTCACCCACGCGGGGAACTCGGTTTCCGGCAAGGCAAAAGCCTTTTTCATGAGTATGGCGGGATTCCCCCTCCACAGCAGGTGGACAAGCGAGGAATACCTGCGTTTCCTGCGTCAAAACGGCTGGGCGGTGCGGAAAAGCGCGGTGCTGAAGGCCTCGTTCCCATTGACCTATGCGGAATGCACGAAATCGGAGGGGCCAGATGTCGTTCTTTGAAAACACCCGCAAGCCCGTGGGCCTCGGCGGAAAACTTATGGTTGCCATGATGAATCTGGGCCACAGCCCTGTGGCGCGGTGGGGACTTCGATTTCTACGACTTGCGCCAAATGCCAAGGTGCTGGATTGCGGCTGCGGCGGCGGGGCGAACATAAAACGGCTGCTGAAAAAATGCCCGCATGGCGTCGTCAAGGGCGTCGACTATTCGCCCGTCAGCGTGGAGAAGACTAGAAAGCTCAACCGAATTGCAATTCAGGAGGGGCGTTGCGCCGTTCTGCAAGGCAGTGTGGCGGATATGGTGTTTGAGGATAGCTACTTCGATGCCGCCACGGCCTTTGAGACCGTCTATTTTTGGCCTGATTTGCCCCGATGCTTCCGTGAGGTCTGGCGGACGCTGAAGCCAGGCGGGACAATTCTCATCTGCAACGAGAGCAATGGCGATACGGGCAAGGACGAGAGGTGGACGCAGATCATCGGCGGCATGACCATCTACAAGGACATTGAATTAAAGGCGTATCTGGAGCAGGCGGGTTTTCACGAGGTGCAGATACGCAAAAAGAAAAGGTGGCTCTGCGTCACGGCGCGGAAGTAGGGGTATCAAGCACGGGCATTTTTGCATCCATCCTGCACATGGCGATAGGCATGACGGTCATAGCGGCTATGCTGGCGGCAATTATGACAGTTTTTATTCACTGAGGAAGAAACCTATGAAATGTAAAATTGAGAAAAACACCGTGCAGGAGACGCTGATCCTCCCGCTGTATTCCCGGAAGCTGTGTACGGAGCTGTACCCGAACCTTTACAGGGATGAAACAGCGGTTCGTCTGCTCGACCAGATCGACTACGACTTTTCAGAGGCAGAGAAAAACTCCCGCAGCCTGATGCAGCGCTTTGGTGCGCTGGAGGTGGCCACACGGCAGAGTGATCTTGCTTTCGAGGTGCGGGATTACCTGAAAGGCCACCCCAATGCGGCGGTGGTCAATCTGGGCTGCGGGCTGGACAACACCGGCAGAACCTGCGACAACGGTAGATGCAAGATCTACAATCTGGACTTCCCGGATGTGATTGCCTTGCGGCAGCAGCTACTGCCCACCGGGGATCGAGAACAAAATATCCCCTGCGACCTGAAAGACACCACATGGTTTAGCAAAATCGATGCCTCCCGCGGGGCGGTGTTCTTTGCCTCCGGGGTGTTCTATTACTTTCTGACCCAGCAGGTCCGGGAACTGGTGCGGGGGATGGCGGACGCTTTCCCCGGCAGTGTGCTGGTCTTTGATGCTGCCAATCGGACGGCGGTAAAGATGATCGCAAAAACATGGCTTAAGACTGCAAAAATCAAGGATGTGGGGGCATATTTTGCGGTTTCGGATGCCGCCAAGGAAATCGGCACGTGGGACAGCCGTCTGCAGGTCACAAGTCGCGGCTATATGCTGGGCTACAACGATTTGAAAGACCCTTCTGTCAGCGGCTTTTTCCGGTTTCTCGCAAGGATCGGTGACAACGGGATGAAAATGCAAATCGTGAAAATAAGATTTTGAGAGGCAAAAACGAAGCGCATTCACTTTGACGTCGAAGAAGACGGCTTTTACGGCGCATATTGGGCATGCAAGGACACGCATACAGCAGCGGGCACGGATTCAATTGAAACCGTGCCCGCTATCTGATACTATATTATTTTATCGAACGTCTGTTCTATTCCCACTCAATCGTCGCGGGCGGCTTAGACGTGATGTCGTAGCACACGCGGTTGGCGCCGGGGACCTCGGCAACGATGCGGCCGGAGATGCGGGCCAGTACGTCGTAGGGCAGCTTGGCCCAATCAGCGGTCATGGCATCGCTGGACTCGACGGCACGCAGGATGATCGGGCGCTGGTAGGTGCGCTCGTCACCCATAACGCCGACGGACTTGATGTCGGGCAGGACCGCAAAGTACTGCCAGCAGCTGTGCTCGGAGTTGCGCTCGCCGGTCTGCTCAAACAGACGCTGGTTGTAGGCGTCGAGCTCCTCGCGCACGATAGCGTCGGCATTCTTGAGGATCTCGAGCTTCTCCTTGTCGACCGCGCCGATGATGCGGATGGCAAGGCCCGGGCCCGGGAAGGGCTGACGGAACACGATGTGACCCGGCAGGCCTAACGCCAGGCCAAGTGCGCGGACCTCATCCTTAAAGAAGTGGTCGAGCGGCTCGATGAGGTCGAAGTGCACGCCCTCGGGGAACGGGATCAGGTTGTGGTGGCTCTTGATGGTGGCCGTCTTGCCGCCCGTCTTGCGAGCGCCAGACTCGATGATGTCGGGGTAGATGGTGCCCTGAGCCAAGTACTTGACCGGCTTGCCGTCGCACTCGAGCTGCTGCGCCACGGCGAAGAACTCTTTCCAGAACTGCGTACCGATGATGCGGCGCTTCTCCTCGGGCTCGGTCACGCCGGCCAGAAGCTCGGCATAACGGTCCTCGGCGTGGACGTGGATAAAGTCGACGTCAAACTGTTTGGTGAAGACCTCCTCCACCTGCTCGGGCTCGCCCTTGCGCAGCAGACCGTGGTTGATGAACACGCAGGTCATCTGCTTGCCCACGGCGCGGGCGCCCAGCGCAGCCACGACGGAGGAGTCGACGCCACCGGACAGGGCCAGAATCACGCGGTCGTCGCCGACCTTCTCGCGGAACTCGGCCGTCATGGTCTCGACCAGGTTGTCCATGCTCCAGTTGGGCTCCAGGCCGCAGATCTCAAACAGGAAGTTGCTCAGCAGCTGCTGACCGTACTCGGAGTGCTTAACCTCGGGGTGGAACTGCGTGGTGAAGATTTTGCGCTCGACGCACTCCATGGCGGCAACCGGGCACACGTCGGTGCTGGCGGTAACGGTAAAGCCCTCGGGCACCTCGGACACGGCGTCGCGGTGGCTCATCCACACGGTCTGCTCCATAGGCGTGGAGTTAAAGAGCTTGGCGCCAGCCGTGCGCGTGATGGTGGCGCGGCCGTACTCGCCCACCTCGGAGTGGCCGACCTTGCCGCCGAGCGTCACGGCCGTGATCTGATGGCCGTAGCAAAAGCCCAGGACGGGAAGGCCAAGGTCAAAGATGGCGGGATCGATGGACGGAGCGTCCTCGGCGTACACGGAGGCCGGGCCGCCGGAAAGGATGAGCGCAGAGGCGTTCATCTCGCGAATCTCATCGGCCGAGATGTCGCAGGGAACGATCTCGGAATATACGTTGAGGTCGCGGACGCGACGGGCAATGAGCTGACCGTACTGCGCACCAAAGTCGAGTACGAGGACCTTTGCGGAAGCCTTTTGATCCATGGTTTCCCCCTCTTGTTGGCGGGGAGCCGGTGCCCACCCGCGTGAATGAACGAAAATAACTTCCATAGTGTACACGTTATATGGGGTTTCTCGTCCCTCGCGGCCATCAGCGCACGGCAAACGCACGACCTGGGCCCTTATTTGACGGCAATTGAAGTATTACTAAACATTACAGATGATGTATTACGTTTGAACATTGGACGCCCTGTGCCACAATACTGCCGAACGACTCCGCCTCTGCGGCGGCAAATACGATAGGAATACCAGCATGAAGCGCATCCTTCTCATCGCCACGGGCGGCACCATCGCATCGACCGAGGACGGCAACGGCCTCTCCCCCGCCCTGACCGGTGAGGAGCTCGCCCAGAGCGTCCCCGAGATCTCGGGCCTCTGCGAGCTCGACGTCGTGCAGCCCATGAACATCGACAGCACCAATATGCGCCCCAGTGACTGGATGCGTATCCGCGACGTCATCGTCGAGGGTTATGCCGACCACGACGGCTTCGTGATTCTGCACGGCACCGACACCATGAGCTACACCGCGGCGGCGCTTTCCTATCTGATTCAGGACAGCCCCAAGCCTATCGTACTCACCGGCTCGCAAAAGCCCATGGGCAATCCCTTTACCGACGCCAAGCTCAACCTGTACCAGAGCCTGCTCTATGCGCTCGACGAGCACTCGCACGACGTCTCGATCGTGTTTGGCGGCGTAGCCATTGCCGGCACGCGCGCCCGCAAACAGCGCACCATGAGCTTTAACGCGTTCATTAGCGTCAACTATCCGCCCATCGCCTATATCCGCAACGACCGCATCGTGCGCAACGGGCTTCACGGGACTCATCAAAATGAGAGCCCGGTTCGCTTCTACGACAGCATCGACCCGCGCGTATTTGTACTCAAGCTCACGCCCGGCGTAAACCCGGGCATCCTCGACGCCCTTGCCGATAGCTACGACGCTGTAATCCTTGAGACCTTTGGCATTGGCGGTATCCCCGAGTTTGGCGAGTCGGGCGAGTCGTTCCAAGAGGCGATTTTCCGCTGGGTCGATTCGGGCCGCACCGTCGTTATGACCACGCAGGTCCCCGAAGAGGGCCTCGATCTGGGTGTTTATGAGGTCGGCCGCGCCTACGCCGACCATCCGGGCATTTTGCGCGGCGACGACATGACCACCGAGACGCTCGTGGCCAAAACCATGTGGGCACTCGGTCAGTCACGCGATGCCACCGAGATTCAGCGCCTGTTCTACAGCCAAGTCAACCACGACCGCATCCCGATGGCGTAATTCAGTTGTCGACGGATATCCCCTATTCGATACCCTCGAGAAGCTCTGACACCGTCATGCCGAGTGCGGGCGCGATCTTAAATAGAACCTTGAGCGTGAAATTTGCCGCCCCATCTTCGATTCGGTCGAGGTAGGGTCGGCTGATTCCTGTCGCCACACAAAAATCGACCTTGGAGATACCAAGGTCCCTGCGCGTCTGCTCGACTCGCTTGCCAAGAATCTGTTTCGCACGTTCGTCCATGCAGCCGAGTTTGAAATGGAGCTGAACAAAAACGTAAACTATAGTTTACGTTTTGCCGAATACACAGGAGTTTTCTATGTCGGATTCTTCGGTCCGCATGTACCGAGCCATGCTTCGCACAAACAGCGCACCGCCCAAGCTCGTCGTTGTTGAAGCCGAATGCCTTTCGCCCGATGAGCGCACAGCATTTGCATTGCTATCAAGTCGCGTCGCCGCCGTTCTGGTCCCTTGCCCGGCGCAAGGCGAACTTGCCATCCAATGCCAAGCGCACAGCTGCTCGCTCAATCAGGCTGCCGTAATCGCAACCAGCCAACGCGGCCTGCCGCTCCTTTTAGAAGCCGGTATCGCACTCACCCTCCGCGGCTCCGGATACGAAAACGAGGCCGCCGCCGATATGGTCTTTAAACCACGATCGAGCGGCGGCCTCGCAGCAGCCATTGAATATGCGTGCAGGCTCGTTGACTAAAAGGACAAGCTAGAAACCAAAGCCAAAGCCCGTTCCGGTAATCGCCGAGTACATAAAGTAGACGTTGATTACGTTGAGAAACACACCCGTGATGCAGCCGTTTCGCAGGTAGCGCTCGCACACGATGCGCGCCATGGCGGCGGAGTCATCATTGTTTTTAGCCTGGCGTCCTGCCGTAAAGTACGTCGCCACGCTCAGCAGTAGGTTGAGCACCGGTAGTGCCAGCAGCTCGTAGCTCTTGCCCCAGCGCGTCACCTCGCCGGCGGTATTAAACTTTGTTGCCACCTCGGGACCAATGTTGGGGATAACACACGCTGCGACCGCCAGCGGAATCACCGCAAGTACGAGCAGCGCAATACCCATGTAGCCGGCTTTTTTGCCATATTTAAACATATGCGTCGTCCTTACACGTTAAAGCGGAAGTGCACGACGTCGCCATCGGCCATGACATACTCTTTGCCCTCAATACGCAGCTTGCCGGCGGCCTTGGCGCCCTGCTCGCCACCAAGCTCGATGTAGTCGTCGTAGCCAATGACCTCGGCCTTAATAAAGCCACGCTCAAAGTCGGTGTGGATGACACCAGCAGCCTGCGGAGCGGTCGCGCCCTGACGAACCGTCCAGGCCTTGACCTCCATCTCGCCAGCCGTAAAGAACGACTGCAGGCCGAGCAGCTTGTAGGCTGCCTGGGCGAGCACGTCCAGACCGGGCTGCTCCAGGCCCAGGCTCTCCAGGTAGTCGGCAGCGTCCTCGGGATCGAGCTCGGAAAGCTCGGCCTCGATCTTGGCGCAGATGGGCAGCGGCTTGACGCCGTCGATGGGCGCCAGGTCCTCGTTGAGCATGTCCTCGTCTACGTTGGCCACATACAGGATGGGCTTCATAGTGAGCAGGAACAGGCCCTTGGCAGCGGCACGCTCCTCGTCAGTCATCTCCATGGATGCGGCGCGCTTGCCCTCGTTGAGCCAGGCAAGCAGACGCTTGGCGACCTCAAACTTGGGCATGAGCTCCTTGTCGCGCTTGGCCTCCTTCTCGAGCTTGGGCAGCTGCTTCTCGAGCGTGCCCATGTCGGCCAGGATGAGCTCGGTCATGATGGTGTCGGCATCGCCGGCGGGATCGACGAACTCGCCGGTGCGGCCCACCTCACGCATGACGTTGGGGTCCTTAAAGTAGCGCACGACCTCGCAGATGGCGTCGGTCTCGCGGATGTTTGCCAAGAACTGGTTGCCCAGACCCTCGCCCTCGTTAGCGCCCTTCACCAGACCTGCGATGTCGACGAACTCGACCGTTGCCGGCACAATGCGGCCGGGGTTGACGATGTCGGCGAGCTTTTGCAGGCGGCTATCGGGCACGTCGACGATACCCACGTTGGGGTCGATCGTGGCAAACGGGTAGTTGGCGGCAAGGCCGGTCTTTTTGGTAAGCGCGGTGAACAGCGTCGACTTGCCTACGTTGGGCAGGCCCACGATACCGATGGAAAGGGACACGACAGCTCCTTTTGGTACAGGTACTTCAAACTGCATAAGTATAGCGCCGCCGTGGCATCTGGGCGAACCCGGACGCCACGGCGGCGCAAATGAAGCAGAGATAGGGGTCGCTGACTAGTCTGCGAGCTTTTCCACCTGATCGAGCATCTTATCGAGCTTGGCCTTTGCCTCGGCCTTGACCTTCTCGGCCTCCTCGTGAGCCTTCGCCTTCTGGGCGGCCTTTTCCTCGGCCTCGGGATCGACGACGACCAGATTGGACGCATCGTGTTCGACCAGCTTGAGCGCATGCTCGGGACAAACCTTGACGCAGGCTCCGCAACCCAAACAATACGTGGACTCCAGTGCAAAGCGGCCGCTTCCCACCAAATCGCAGGCGGACGTGGGGCACGCGTTAACGCACTCGCCGCACGACGTGCACTTGTCAAAATCGCACTCCGGCGTGCTCACCTGCATGTTCTGGGCAAGCTCGGGGTGGTTTTGCAGCGTCGAGAGCACCAGCTGGCGCCCATGGGTGAGCGAACGGCGACGCTTGGTCGTCGTGGTGCCGCACATGGTGTTGAGCGTGCGCTCCAGCTGGGTGATCTGATGGCGATGGGCTTTGAGCTTCTGCGTCACCGAAGCCAGTGCCGCCGTCGCCGGATTGAGTTTGGTCACGGTCAGGCCCGTGGTACGGGCGATCTTTTCCATGTATTCCTTGCGCTCGTACTCGCGGCGCTTATGGCATTTGAGGCTCTTGGGGTCGACCTCCAGGCCCATACCCGTACCAGCCCATTCCTCGGCCTTCGCAATCGCCTCGCCCAGCATGTCCTCGCCACCGGTGTTGCGGCATTTATCGCACACGCCCAGCGGCAGATACACACTCACGTTGGGATAGTCGGCCAGCACCGAGAACCAGGTCTCGGCTGTAATATCGCCCACGCAGGCAACGACGACCTCGTTCTCGCGCGGCATGCGCTTAAGGGCGCGCGTGCAGGTAACGTAGGCGGTCTCGTGACTTGTAGCCGCCGAGACAATGTCGTCATACAGGTTTTTGGGCGCCAGGCGCGGCGAGATGATCGCCTCGGTCGGACAGGCGGCGGCGCACAGGCCGCACTTGCGACAGGAGTCGAGGATCTCGATGGCGTCTTCCTCGACCTCGATGGCGTTGACCGGGCACACGTCCATGCACGCGGTGCAACCGCTCTTTTCGTTTTTGCAGGTCAGGCACGGAATGGTGTTGCCGCGCGGGCGCTCCTTATAGTCGGCAGGATTCCACTGCGGCGCCGACGGATCGAGTGCATTGGTCACACCGCCAAGCGGGTTTTTAAGAAAGTCGAAACCCTTGCTGATCTCGATTATGTCATCAAATAGATCGTGTTCCTGCGCCATGCGCGGCCCCTCCCTGAGCAGTGCAAACAAGCAAGAGATAATGATACGCTATGAGCCCACGCCTCGGGCAAATTACACGCGGAGCACCTTTGAGGCAAATAACCCATGGCCTATCGCAGCCTCGATTGCACAAGGTCGATCAAGCGCCAAGCTATGCCTCCCGCATGAGCTGCACGAGCTTTTGTTTGGTCGCCTTGGCCTGCTCGTTGGCCATATTGGGTTCGTTTCTAAAGGCCGCATCCGCAACGCTCATCAGGTCGGCATCGGAAATCTCGCCAAGGCCCAGCTCCTCGAGCGTTGTCGGCAGACCGACGCGTTGACAAAACTCGAGCACCTGTTCAAGCTCGGGCGCACGCTCCAGACGAAGCTGGACCACCAGACCAAACGCTACGGCCTCGCCGTGCATAGCCTTGCACTCGGGCAAAATCGTCAGGCCGTTGGCGATGGCATGCGCCAACGCCAAGCCACCGCTCTCAAAGCCAACGCCCGAAAGCAGGATGTTGCACTCGATCAGGCGCTCAACCGCCGGCGATATACGTCCCTTTTTGAGATCGCGCTTGGCAGCGACGCCGCATTCCATAAGCGTGTCGTAGCAGGCACGAGCCGCGACCAGTGCCAAGTGCCCCGGTGCGCCACCGTGCTCGTTCGCACCTCTCGCCGCGGCGCACGAACGCGCCTCAAAGTACGTTGCCAGCGCGTCGCCCATACCGGCGACCGTCATGCGCAGTGGGGCCGCCGCGACCACGTTGGTATCGACCACGACCAGGTCTGGATTCTTCTCGAGCATCAGATAGCGGTCGAACGACCCGTCCTCGTGATACAACACCGAAATCGCGCTGCACGGACCGTCCATCGAAGCCGCCGTGGGGCATACGCACAACGGCAGCTCAGCATAAAACGCTACTGCCTTTGAGATATCGAGCATCTTGCCGCCGCCAATGCCCACCACCATGTCGCAATACTCGGCCCGGGCTTCCTTGGCCATTTCGACAACGGCATCTTCCGTACACGGACCGTTGTAAATTTTAAAGAACGGCTCGCTTAGATCTTCATCCAGAAATCCATCGACGATCTGCCTGCACAGCCGATCCTCGGTGCCCTGGTCAAACAAGACATAGGCAGCGCAGCCCAACCATGACAAATACCTGCCCTGACGCGAAAGTTCGCCCGGCCCCTGAACATACCGGCCGGGACCGCCGTAAACCATAGGAAGCGCCATACGAGAATCCGCCCTTCATCAAACAACGATTGGTGCAAAGTAACCTGACCCCTTTGCACCAACTTGGTGCGATGGGGTCAGGTTAGTTTGCACCATAGCAAAAAGGGGCAAAGCCGTCTGCTGGCTTTGCCCCTTCCTTAGCTTGATTTACTCATCCATGAGATAGTAGTGGCCCAGTGCGTCTGCACCCAGAATGGCGTTTGCGACCATCTCGGGCGTCACCTCAAACGGCATGTTGCACATGGTGTCATCGGGCGCGCAGGCGGCCTCGGCAACAATCATGGCCTGCTCGCGCGTAAGCTCGGCAACGCCAAGTTCCTTCATCGTGACCGGCAGGCCCAGCTCAATGCAGAAGCCCAAGACTTCCTCGAGTTTCTCAGTCGGGGCATCCTCGAGTACCAGCTGGACGATAGTGCCAAAGGCGACCTTCTCGCCGTGATACATGCCGTGGCACTCGGGCAGCATCGTCAGGCCATTGTGGATGGCATGAGCAGCAGCAAGGCCCGAGCTCTCAAAGCCAATGCCCGAAAGCAGCGTATTGGCCTCGATGATATGCTCGACGGCAGGCGTCAACGCTCCCTTCTCCAGCGCGACCTTAGCCTTGACGCCGTCGGCCATAAGTGTCTCGTAGCAGAGCTTGGCGAGCGCCAGGCCGGCCATGCCGCCCTTGCCGCCAGCGCAGGTGCCACCGTCGGCATCGTGCGTTGCCTGGGCCTCGAAATAGGTTGCGAGCGCATCGCCCATACCGGAAACCGTCAGGCGCACCGGGCTCGCCGCGATAACCGTCGTGTCCATAAGGACAATATTGGGGTTTGCCTTAAGGAAGAGATACTTGTCGAACTGGCCGTCATCGGTATAGAGCACGGAGAGCGCCGAACACGGGGCATCGGTCGAAGCAATGGTGGGGCAAATGATAACCGGGGACTCCAGGTAATAGGCGACGGCCTTCGCGGTGTCGAGAATCTTGCCGCCACCGACGCCGACGATGATGTCGCAACCGTTGTCGCGAGCGAGCGCAACCAGGCGATCGACCTCGCCCTTGGAGCACTCACCGTTAAAGTCCTCAAACAGCAGCTCGGCCTTAGCCTCGGCAAAGCCGCCCTCGATCTTGGCACCGACGCGCTTCTTGCCCGAAGGCGTCACGATGACGAGGGCCTTAGCGCCAAGCGGCTCAACATAAGAGCCGAGCTTGGCCAGCTCGTCCGGGCCCTGGATGTACTTGCTGGGGCTATTGAAAATTGCAGCCATAACCATCCCATTCTCTAAAAGAAAAAGAAAGGGGCTCCGTACGGATACGTGCGGAGCCCCTCGTTACGATAACAAGAGTCGATTAGAAATCGATGTCGGTGTCGTAGTAGCAGGCCTTGAGGATCTTCTCGAAGTCGGCAGCCTTGGTCTCACGCGGGTTCTCGGGCGTGCAGGCGTCGGTCTCGGCGTTCGCAGCGATCTCGGGCAGCTTGGCGAGGAACTCCTCCTCGGAAACCATCTGCGGGTTCTCGGCGTCGACCTTCACGCCACCATTCGCGTAATCCTTGATGGACTGCGGAATGTTGAGCTGGTCATTGAGGTCGCGAATCTTCTGGACGAGCGCAGCGATGAGCTCCTCGTTGGTCTCGCCGGGAAGGTGCAGGATCTCCTTGGCCACGTAAGCGTAACGCTCAGCAGCACGCGGGTCCTTGGAGTTCCACTGGATAACCTTGCCCAGGTACATGGCGTTAGCGGCACCGTGGATGATGTGGCCGTTCTCGAAGGCAGCACCGGTCTTGTGAGCCATGGAGTGAACGATGCCGAGCAGGCCCGAGGAGAAGGCGATACCGGCGATGCACTGAGCCTCGTGCATGTGCTGACGGGCCTCATGGTCGCCAGCATAGGACTTGGGCAGCCACTCGACGATCTCGCGGATGCCGTGCAGGGCGTTGGCATCGGTGAACATAGAAGCGCAGGTGGAAACGTAGGCCTCCATGCAGTGGGTCAGAGCGTCCATGCCGGTGTGAGCGCAAAGCTTAGCAGGCATGGTATAGGTGAGCTCGGGGTCGACGATGGCGACATCCGGGGTGATGTTGAAGTCGGCCAGCGGGTACTTGATGCCCTTGGCGTAGTCGGTGATGACGGAGAAGGCAGTGACCTCGGTAGCGGTACCGGAGGTAGAGGAGATGGCGCAGAAATGAGCCTTCTGACGCAGCTCGGGGAAGCTGAACGGCTGGATGATGTTATCGAAGGACTCCTCGGGATACTCGTAGAAGACCCACATGGCCTTAGCGGCATCGATGGGCGAGCCGCCGCCGATGGCGATAATCCAGTCAGGCTCGAACTCGCGCATGGCCTCGGCGCCCTTCATGACCGTCTCGATGGACGGATCGGACTCGACGCCCTCGAACAGCTTGACCTCGAAACCGCCTTCCTTAAGGTCGGCCTCGACGTCCTGCAAGAACCCGCCGCGGCGCATAGAGCTGCCGCCAGAAACGATGATGGCCTTCTTGCCCTTGAGGTTCTTCACCTCGTGGCGAGCGCCCTCACCAAAGTACAGATCGCGAGGATTGGTAAAACGTCCCATACTGTGCCTCCTAAACAAGCCCCTCTTAGACTTGTGTATATAACGGAGCACCCGATTGGCTCCGTTAGGACCGTTTTGCGCGTTGCCGGCGATGACAATGCACGATGTCTAAACGTCTCAACGCTCAGACAAACACTATTTTACCGTTCTGGTTGGTCAGTTATTCACCTAAAGCCAACAATGATGAAACGTTTTTTCTATCTCTGAAGACCCTTGGGGGCATTCATACTCCCAAGCTGGGCAAACGTTTTATCAAGGTTGACTACATATCCCGGGCAGGACTGTGCCCCTCCAAAATGCGTCCCGTTCGCCGCCAAAAATCGACCGTTTGCGGCACCGTGATACCACTCGGTCGTCCAGGGTGCCGACATTTGTGCGACATCCGTCTTCGTGGTGCAAAGGTGCATGTCCAAGTGCAGCACCCCCGGTGTGCCACATGCGGGTAAACTAGAACCTTATATAGAGATATTTGAACCCTAACCGCAGCAAAGGAGGCCCCATGGCATTCGACCCCATTCAAGAGGATTGCCATCGCCTCGTTCTTGAGGCCTTGCGCCGCGACAATATCCCGCTCACCGACGGCCCCGCCGTAGAGCGTCTGATGGAACAATTCACCCGTAACCCCGCGCCGCTCATCGTGCACGATCGCGACCGAGCTGGGCACCTCATTGCCAAGGTGGTCGAGGCTGTCGACTACCGCATTCCCTTTATCCCCGACGACGCCCAGGCAGAGCAAGAAGAAGCCGCAGCCGAGAACATGCTCCGCGAGGCAGCCGCGCTCGATCCGGCCAACTGGGATGCCCAGCGCATGCTGTGCGCGCTCACCGCCGAATCTAACGAGGAATACGTGCAATATCTGGTGTCCAAGTGCGACGAGGTGGAGCACGATCTGGCGCTCAAGATTGCCTCGGCGCAGGACCCCTACGAGCGCGAGGCCGCAGGCGACCTGACCCGCCGTCCCTACCTGCGCTGGCTTGCCGCCTTGGCATCGCGCGCGCTCATTAGCGGCCGCTACCGCATGTCGCTCGAAGCCGCAAACCGCAGCCTCGACTTTGCCCCCAACGATCCTGCCGGCGTCCGCCACACCGCAATGCTCGCCATGGCAAAGCTCGAATACCCCGCTGAGGAGCTCAAGCGCTTTCGCTCTGCCCACTCCGTGCCCTATCTTGCCAACACACCGCTGCGCCGCCGTCCCAAGGACGCAGAGCGCGACCTGGACCCGTGGACGCTCATCGCGCTGATGAGCGCTGCCTGGCGCGAGCTGGATTACGAGGTCGCCGAACACTACCTGCGCATCCTTGCGCGCTCATGCCCGCACGCAGCCGAAGCGCTCTACTTCCAAACCGAGTTTCCCGATGGCGTCTATGCCCGCGTCAACGTGGGTACAGGCTCCACCGACGAGCTCGTCCTTGCACTGTCCGAGGCGACGCCGGTACTGCAGGAGGGCCTGGGCGCTCCCGACAACGCCAGCTTTGCCGCCTGGGTCGCCACCAACGACATCGTGCGTTCCCAGATCGACGAGCGCATCCTGCGCGCAGCCGAGCAGGGGCTTCCATTTAAGGGAGGGGACCTCTAATGGATCCGAGCGTCTACATCCCCGCCTACTTGGAGCGCACCTATCTGGCGTCGCACCCCGAGCTCACCGATGCAGCACGCGAGCTTGTCCATAACGACATCAGCGCAAACCCTCACAAGTATGCGCAGTCCGAGCATGCCCAGGCGCTGCTGTCCTATGCCGGTGTCCATCGTCACCTGCTCGACGAGCTCCATCGCATCGAGGACATGGGCAGCGACGAGGAGTTCGAGCAGACGCGCAATCGTCTGTTCGACGACATGCGCGATGAGCTGCTCAAGATCGTCCGCGTCGATGCACTGGCCGTCGACGCGCAGCTGCTCGCCATCATCCTGGCCGACACGCCCGTTGACGCCTGCCTGGGCGACCTGATGAAGCTCGAGGCGAGCACGGCCGACTACCTGCAACAGAGCGTGCCCGGGTTTGATATGGAGGCCCCGCACTATTGGGCCAATAATGTTTTGGCCGACGGTGTCACCGCAGCAGACCTCACCGTAAGCGAGCCGGCGCTTATCGGGTGGCTCCACACGCTCGAGGCCATCTCGCAGCTGTGCATGGCGAGCGCCCGCTACCGTGCTGCTGCCAACTACGCCCGCCGCGTCCTTAAGGCGGAGGGCTATCCCACCCGGGCCGCCGGCACCGTGCTGCTTGCCCTCGCCCGCTTGGAAGACCAGGGCGGCTTTTTTGCCCTGGCGCATCAGCTCGAGGAGCAGATGGGGGCAGACGCACTCGAAAACTCTGCTTGGTACCTGCTCGCCCGCACGATTCTGCTGTTCAAAACGAACAAGATGCGCCCGGCGACACGCGCGCTGCGCGAGTTCGCTAACCGTTGCGAGGGCGGCGCGTTCTTCTTGCTGAACCCCATGTACCAGACGCCGTATCTTCCCTGCCGACCCGAGCCGCGCGACCCCTGGGACCTCTCGCACCAGGCGGTTTGGGAAGCCGACGGCATCATCTCGGATACTCCCGACTTTGCCCCCTGGGCCAGCGCTTGCGAAGACGTATCGCAGCTTGCCCAGGAATTTGCGCGCCGTTACGGCTTTTAACGGCGCAAACGCCACGACCATGTCATTCACGTTAGGAACGGCTTCATGAACTTCCGCTCATCTCTCGCCTGTACCTCGAGCGATATCGCCCGCTGGGGGCTGCGCTCCGTCCTTAAGCGCCAGGGCGGCGTACTCCCCGGCCGCATCGCCATGAAGATCGACCCCGAGCTGCTAAGCGACCTCGCGGGCCTGGTCGACCGCAGTGTGGTGATCACCGGTACTAATGGCAAGACCACCACATCCAACCTCATCGCCGACGCCGTTGCCGCCAGCGGCGCCACCGTGGTATGCAACCGCGCCGGAAACAACATGGAGCCGGGCGTGGTGGGCGCGTTGCTCGAGGCGCGCGGCAACCTTAAGCGAACCGCCAGCAGCAAGCGCGTAGGCGTCTTTGAGTGCGACGAGCTCTACACCGTACGCGTTCTGCCCAAGCTCAAGCCGACGTACTTTGTGCTGCTCAACCTGTTCCGTGACCAGCTAGACCGCTACGGCGAGATCGACCACACCCAGGATGTCATCGCCCACGCGCTGGAGCTTTCGCCGGCAACGACGCTCATTTACAACGCAGACGACCCGCTGTGTGCCGCGATCGCCGCGCGCGTTCCCAACGCAAGCATCGCCTTTGGCATCGACGGCGCCACGGGCACCGAGTCCGACCGCATTAGCGACTCGCGTTTTTGCTCACAGTGCAACGCGCCGTTGGAGTACGACTATGTGCAGTACGGACAGCTCGGCGCATACCATTGCCCCTCGTGCGGCTGGGCCCGCCCTGCGCTTGTCCGTCGCGTGACGGGCGTGGAGCTCGGCTGCGACGGCTACGGCTTTGACCTTGTCTTTGGACCCGATACCGACGCACCCGCAACGCACATCGCCACGCGCTACAACGGCCTGTACATGGTCTATAACGTCGCCGCCGCCTTCTTTGCGGCACACGAGCTGGGCGTGGACGCGGCGCACCTGCAGCCCACGCTCGATGCCTACGTCCCCGCCGGCGGACGCATGGGCCGCTGGGAGATCGCCGGCCGTACCGTCGAGGCAAACCTGGCCAAAAATCCCGTGGGCTTCGATCGTCAGATTCAGTCCATTAAAACGGCAGGCGGCAGGCTCTGCGCTTTCTTCCTCAACGACAACGATGCCGACGGCCACGATGTATCGTGGATCTACGACGTCGACTTTGAGCGCATCGCCGACACAACGGGACTTGTCGCCTTTGCCGGCGGCACGCGCGCGCACGACATGCAGGTGCGCCTCAAGTACGCCGGCATCGATGCCACGATTATCTCGAATGTCGAGCAGGCGATTGGTGCCGTGGCAGACGAGGCCGCCGGCGACACTTTCTATGCCGTCGCCAACTACACGGCCTTTCCGCCGCTGGTCAAGGAGCTCGACGGGCTCAAAGGCACCGATGCAAGTTCGGTCGCCTCCCACGCTGTAACGCGCGCCGATGGTAGCGCTGTCCCCACCGATATTGCGCCGGTCGAGCTTTCGCGCCCGCTGCGCATCGTCTATCTGTACCCCGATGCCCTCAACCTCTACGGCGACGGCGGCAACGTCATCGTCCTCGAGCGCCGCTGCGCCTGGCGCGGCATTCCCGTGCGCGTGGACGAGGTCCGCATGGGCGAGACGCTCGATCTGCACGATGCCGATATCGTCATGATGGGCGGTGGCTCCGATCGCGACCAGCTGGCGGTTGCACATGAACTACTCGCTCAAAAAGACAAGGTCGCGGCCTATGTTGAGGACGGCGGTACGCTGCTTGCCATCTGCGGTAGCTACCAGCTGCTCGGTCGTTCGTACTACATGGGCGACGATCGCATTGAGGGTCTGGGCGTCATTGCCGCCGAGACTGTGCGCGGCTCCGACCGTCTGATCGGCAACGTCGCCGTCAAGACCGACCTGGCACCCGAGCCCTTTGTGGGATTCGAGAACCATGGCGGACGCACCCTGCTCGATACAGAGGCCACGCCGCTCGGAACGTCCGTCGTCGCGGGCACCGGCAACAACGGCGACGATGGCTTTGAGGGACTGATCTACAAGGGCGTCATCGGCACGTACCTGCACGGACCGGCACTGCCCAAGAACCCCGAGCTCGCCGACTGGCTCATTGCCCACGCCCTCGAGCGCCGCGGCGATGCGCAAGCCACAGCCCTGCTGCCGCTCAAGCCCCTCGACGACACCTACGAGCACGCCGCTCACGATGCCGCCATGAAGCTCCTCCCCTAGCACCCCACCACGACGAAGGAGACAGGCACCTTTGTAGTGGTTTTGACCCGTCCCAGCGGTTTGTCTCAATCTGTAACATCTAGACCGTTAAAAGTCGTCGTACTGTTACAGATTGAGATGTTCGTCCCGACGCCCGCCGTCTGTCTCGATCTGTAACAGGTGGAGCCGATTTACCCGCTTAGATGTTACAGATTGAGATATTTGAAAATCGGAATAGAAGTCTGCTCCTGTGTGGTGGTTTTCCAGTTTGCCAACGATATACGCGCCGGCAAAAAAGTCTGCTATACTCTTTCCCGCTGTCCCCATCGTCTAGCGGCCAAGGACGCCACCCTTTCAAGGTGGATATCGCGGGTTCGAATCCCGCTGGGGGCACCATTTAAATCGAGAAGTCCGTTGCCCCTGCGGTGACGGGCTTTTTTCTTCTCCAACGCCGGGATTCAAACCCGACAGGGTGCGGAGCTGAGGAAACGCAAAGCGTTTCCCAGCGCAGCGCGCAAGGAGCGGAGCGACGCAGCGAAAGCGAGCGGCGCCAGCCGCACGGGGACATCCCGCTGGGGTACCAACTCAAAAATGTACGAACCCGCCGGATGTAAGGTCCGGCGGGTTCGTTCTTTTTGCCGTTATAAAACGAAAAGTACTCAATGCCCTTGTGCTAGATAAACAGCTCGCACTCCTTCCGCTCGCCACAGACTTTGCCGAGCATCTTAGTGGCAGCAGAGAGCATGACAGGATTTAGCCCACGCGCGCCCCGCGGACATACGGCAACGCAGCGCATGCAAGAGATGCAGGGCTTTTTATCCACCCGCTTGGGATCGTCTTTGTCGATAGCGCCAACGGGACACGCTGTGGCACAAGTCCCGCAGGCGGTGCACTCCTTTGTGGCCTTAGGCACCATACCGGTGCCCCCGGCCTTCTTATAGGGACGATTGCCCGAAATAGCCGGATCGGAAGCATCTCCTGCAGATATCTTTTGCTGAATCTGATCCGCAAACCCAGCGAGCTGCGCCGCGTCCTGCGCATCTGGCCGACCGGCGGCAAACTGGCGAACAATAGAATGCTCGGCGATGGCAGAAACCGCCGCGATCACCCGAAAACCCGCACCCTTTGCCGCATCCTCAAGCTCGACCAGCGTGTCCTCATACGCACGATTTCCGTAAACACAAACCAGAACCGCCTGCGCACCGTTCCCTCGCATCATACCCAAGCGCTCAGCGGCCACAGCCGGGACTCGCCCACCATACGAGGGCACCGCAATCACGGCTACATCCTCTTTTGTCATCGCAACCGTGCGAAAACCAAGCCCGCTATCTGTCAGGTCTACAGCAACGGTTTCCCCTTCCAACGCATTGGCAATGTAGCCAGACGCCTTTTCCGTTCCGCCGGTCGGGCTAAACACGATATCGAATACCCTCATCGGATAATCCTCCCCTATATGAACAAACGCCCGAAACGTCCGCATGCCCAAAATAGGTTACAACTTTCAAGATGCCCCGTGCGAAACGCTCACTCGGCCGCATGTTCAAAGAAGGTCCAAGCGGCAAAAAAGGGGCCTCGCACATGCAAGACCCCTTCGCACACAAAATCAGACGTGTCTGTTACACATAGAACAGGATGTCGTCGTAGGTCGGGACCGGCCAGCAGTCGGCGGCCACGATCTCCTCCATGGCGCCCACGGCGACGCGCAAGGAGCGAAGCGACGCGGCGGAAGCGGGCAATGCCAACCGCACGCGAACATCCCGCTGGGTGGGGCATCATTTAAAACGAGAAGCCCGTTACCCTTGTGGTGACGGGCTTTTTGCTACCCATGCGCCGGGATTCGAGCCCAACAGGGTGCGGAGCCGAGGAAACGCATTTACGCTTCGACCCTAACAAGTGATTGACTTAGTCCCTAGCAATACGATATCTGAGACGTTCGTATCGAAAAACATTGCCTGGAGACAGCTCCGTCTCCATTAGCCGTGATGTTGACAAGCTTTCTTATCAATCGCACGTCTTGAAAAATTATCCCAACTTCAAAATCGCTGTGAGTTCCGAGGGTGCCGGGAAACAGCACATTCCCTCAACTCGCACCCTGCACACAGCATAAATACCTCCAATCCGTACATCGATAAAACAGCGCCGCGTGTAGTCCAGTTCCCTAGTCTCGATTTGTAAATTTGTTGGCGAAGTCCAGGCATACGCTGCAAACAACTTGCGAACATCCCATGCGGGGGCATCGTCCCTCTCAGCTTCATGAGTTACAAAAGGAAAGAGGTCTCCGACTCCGGCCCCATCGCCCGATTTGCAAACCCAAGACTTGTAGCCGGCCCTCACGCCGTACTCACGACCATCGCGCAACAGAGATAAATCCAGCTCATTCTTATGAAATCGAATATCGATCTCTTCAAAATCCCCGAAAATGCAATGATGAATGCCCTCGAGGCGTAATGAGCTCAAACGTCCGCCAGAAGCCAACCCAACTGGCACGGGAATGCTATCGAAGTCACATTCGGAAGCCACCGTTTCCCGAACACTAGACTCTTTGAACAATACCTTATACAGCGGATCAAGCAACGCCTTACTTCCTGTCGTGGAACTCGAGCAAGCGATGACAAGGCCATCTGTGGGCCGTATGTAGCACAGCTGCCCAAAAAGGCCAGAGCATCTGAACCCGCCACGCCGGCACATCCAGAACTGGTATCCATAGCCATTGCTGTCTTCAGTCGCCTCAGACGGATAAAAGGGGCTCGTTTCCATCTGAATCTTCGTCGCCTCGGCAACCCATTCCGCGGGAATGATCTGTTCCCCACGCCACTTGCCGCCATCCAGCAAACATTGACCAAACTTAGCCAAATCCGGTGTCGAAAGGTGAAGACCAAAACCTCCGGTCGTATGACCGGCTTGATCCTCTTCCCACCACCAATTTCTAATGCCTAACGGCGTAAACAAACGTTCAGCGAGATAATCGGATTCTTTCGTTCCACTTATGCGTTGCACGAGCATGCTCAATAAATGTGAACACAGCGAATCGTAGTGAAAGACCTCGCCCGGCTTCCAGTCAAACTCACGATGAAGAACCTCATGTGCCCAGTCGTCTCCCGCGCCAATATACGAAAGGTCACTCTCCTGCCCCATCGTCATAGTCAGCAAATTGCGAACCGTCACATTGCGAAAGCGCTCATCCGCAATCTCGCCTTCATATTCCGGGAAGTATGAAATCCAGCGATCGGCCAGCGACAGCCGTCCTTCATTCACCAACATCCCAACAGCAACCGAAGTGAAGGACTTAGTCACAGAATAGAGCGGGTGAACGTGTTCGAGGGCGAACGGCGCAGCCGCATGCTCGAAGACGACTTCACCATCTTGTCGGACCACGACTGAGCGGACTTCCACACCCGCGGACCTCCACGCCGCAAGGCACGCCTCGCCCATCTTATTGTCAAAGATAATATTAGGCACCCTCAACCACTGCCTCTCGAACGAAATCAGTACAAGATGAGGTCGCCCTCGACGCTTATTCAAGGACGACCTCGTCTAATTGCTGGCGCGCGGGGAAATACTTGTCCCGCAGCTCCACTTCTTTGGCTACTTTGCAGCCTCTACCGCCGGCACGTCCTCCTTGTACGTCGCATACGTAAGCAGGAACGAAATCACGCTGGAAACCACGATGGCTATGATTACGTAAATCAGGTAGTTCACGCCCATTGCACCAGACGGGTCAATGAAGCCCGGGAAGGCGCAGAAGCCGCCGCCGGTGAAGGCGAACATCTTGGTGCCAAGAGCGCCGATGATTAGGCCGCCGGGCACAGAGGCGATGCAGCTCATGATAAAAGGCTTCTTGCGCGGAAGGGTCACGCCGTAGATGCAGGGTTCGGTGATGCCGAAGAAGAAGCCCGAGATGAACGCCGGCCATGCAAGCTGCTTGAGCTTTACGTCCTTAGTCTTCAGAAGGATAGCGAGGACGGCAAGGGACTGAGCGTATGAACAAACCATGTACGGCGCCATGACAATATCCCAGCCCTGGGAGGCAATGTTCACCAGCATGAGGGCAATGACACTCCAGTGGAATCCGAAGATGACCATAGGCTGCCAAATGGCAGTAAGCACGATGCCGCCGAGCGCGCCGCCGATGACAGGCAAGCTGTAGAGGGAGTTAAACAGCAGGCTCATGAGGTTCGTGATCAGGGTGGCAATCGGGCCAATAATCAAATAGGTAGCGGGGACCATCACAACGAGCACGCACGTAGGCACAAAGAAGAACTTTACATACTCAGAGAAATGCTTGCGGCACCACTTCTCCAGCTTTGCCGCGAACCAAACAGAGATGATAATCGGAATGACAGAGCTCGTATAACCCGAAGACGGCATGATGACGGGTATGCCGAGGAAAGTCGTGTAGTAGTTCATGGCAAAGGGAGTGCCAGCAAGCACCGTTCCCAAAACATCGCCAGATGTGATGTTGACCATCGTCGGATACGTAAGTGCGATACCGAGCGTCATGCCAACGAACTCACTACAGCCAAACTTCTTTGCCGCGGTATAGCCAAGGATAATCGGCAGGAAGTAGAAGAAGCCGTCACCAGCCGCAAATAGAATCTGGTACAAGCCATCTGTCGCCGTAATCCATCCAAGGGCGACGAGAATACTCAAAACACCCTTGATCATGCCCGCGGCACACAGCACCGCAAGAATCGGCTGGATTACGCCCGAAATAGTATCGATAAGGGCACTAACAACGTTTCCTTTCTTGACGGGCTCACCATCAAGATTAACCTCGCCCAGCCCCTCGACACCAGAAGCGGCAACCGCGGCATCGTAAACATCCTCAATCACATTGATGCCGACAACAACCTGATACTGGCCATTCGCGTTGATTACTTGAATGACGCCTTTATGAGATTCAATTGCCTTAGTATCGGCCTTCGCATCGTCTCGCAGCTTGAAACGTAGACGCGTCATGCAGTGCGAGATGCTCAGGATGTTTTCCTTACCGCCGACGAGGCCAACTACGTCCTCGCCGAGCTTGCGATTTGCAAGCTCTTTGCTTTCGCTCATGGTTTTCCTCCCATGCGACCTGTCCAAGGTCGGCCGCCCGCCATCATTCGCTAAATTGATTTCCGATACTAGTGAAGTTCTGGCCAGAACTCCTTATTCGCCTCAATGAGATCGTCAAGGATCTTCTTTGCAACGGAGGCAGAGGGGACCGTCTTCGAAAGCGTCAGCGCCTGCCAAAGCTCCTGATAGGAATGGTCGACCCAAGCAGACACTGCAAGCTTTTCGACCGAGACCTGTTCCTCCATAAGTCCTTTCTGGAATTGCGGAATCTCACCTTGGCAAATTTTCTCGTAGCCGTCGCTGCCGACGATGCAGGGGATCTCGACCATAGCCGTTGGGTCAAAATTGGACACAGCCCCGTCGTTGGGAACAATCAGCGAGAAACGTTCACGGGTGTTCTCTGCCAAAGCGCGAGCGAGATCGACAATGTACTCAGCGTGGGTATCTGGCTTAAGGCCGAAACCCTCAGACGTGCCCTTTTCGATAATCTGGCGAGCGGTACCGAAGACGCGTTTCTCGCGACCCTCACGGACCTCGTCGGTGCGGGTGTGGTTGGGGTCGGTGTGCTCAACCACATAGTCCGGGAAGAGATAGTACTTGAGGTAGGTGTTCGGAATGGTATTCGGATCGAGCGCGTAAACATCCTTAGCCTTACGGAACGTCTGGTCCCAAGACGCATCGACGAATTCAAGGCCAGAATCCTCGCCAGCATAACCGTTTTTAGCCATTTGGGCCTTGATAGTGGGCATAAGATCATTGCCTGCACGGTCGTGAATCTTTGTCCACCAGCCAAAGTGGTTGAGGCCGTAGTAGCCGACGACGAGGTCGTTGTGGTCCTTGAGACCACACATCTGAGCCATGATATCCATCAGGGCTATTGGCATGTCGCAAATGTTGATGATCTTTGAATCCGGGCGAAGGCGGCGTGTCGCCTCAGCAACGATCGCCGCGGGGTTGGAGTAGTTGAGCATCCATGCGTTGGGACTGCATTTCTCCATGTAGTCAAGGATCTCGAGTACGCCGCCAATGGAGCGCAAGCCATAAGCAATGCCACCAGGACCGCAGGTCTCTTGGCCAAGAACGCCATAGCGCAGGGGGATCTTCTCGTCCTTATCTCGCATAGCGTACTTGCCAACGCGAATCTGGGCAAGTACAAAGTCGATGCCTGTGAAGGCCTCCTCAGGGTCGGTCGTATAGCTGAAGGTTACCTCTGGAGCATTCTCCCTGATGTAGATAGCACATGCCTTGGCAATTGTCCCCTGACGCTCGGCATCGTTGTCATAGAGCGTAATCCTATTGATGGGGAACACATCACGCTTCGCGAGAAGTGTCAGAACAACACCCGGTGTATAAGTGCTTCCGCCTCCCGCGATAGTAACCGCATAGCTCTGTTTTGCCATTACAAATCCTCCTGTCTAGACATGTACTTGACGACTTGAATTATAGCCACATGATTTGCTATCTATCTAGACATGTTAAGCACACAGGTGAACGGTTGATTTATGGCGGTAAGCGGTAACTTTAAGCGTCTTCACTTCCTATAATTGGTAGAAACAGACTATCGCACCGATTTGACGCATTCCGCACCACCTCTATAAGGAGAGCATTTTGGCAAGGATCCTGTACAGTGAAATTTACCGCAGCCTTCGAGAGCGGATTGTCGAAGGTAAGCATCCCGTGGGATCGCTCCTTCCTTCCGAACAAAATCTTTCCAAAGAGTTCTCCTGCTCTCGAATGACGGTGCGCAAGGCCATCTCGCTTCTCGCAAATGAAGGTCTAGTTCAGTCCATTAAAGGCAAGGGAGTCCTCGTAATCGAAACGTCACTTGCAGGCACCAGCAAAGAGGGCGCATTCACCGTAAGTGGCCTTTCTTCGTTCAGCGAATCGGCACACGCGATCGGAGCAATTCCAACGTCAAAAATCGTCTATTTCGAGCACGTAAGCACCAATAAGTGTCTAGCTCAATTGACGGGATTTCCCGAAGGAGAAGACCTTACGCATTTGAAGCTCGTCCGCATGCTCGACGATAAACCGGTCGCTGTCGACCGCCACTACTTCCTAACTTCCTCCGTCCCCGGCCTAAACGAGCAGAATGCCACCCTGTCGCTCTTCCATTACATCGAGGATGAGCTAGGGCTCACCATTGCCGTGAGCAAACGAACGATAACACTCGCCCAGCCCGACACTGAGGACTGCCGGTTGCTTGGCATCGATCCTTCTTCGTATCTGGCGGTCGTAACCAGCCAGACATTCGACTCAACCGGAACTCAATTTGAGTATGTCGAGGCGCGTTATATTCCGAGCATTTTTCATTTTCATGACACGGCAACACGCACGCCCCTACCCTAGCAAACGGCACGGAGCAGACTCTTCCCTAATAAATTTGTTCAACAAGAAAGCCGGGGCCCGCGCGATGCGGACCCCGGCTCAATACCGTGACGATATGTCAGTTACGTTCTACACATAGAACAGGATGTCGTCGTAAGTCGGGACCGGCCAGTAGTCGGCTGCCACGATCTCCTCCATGGCATCCACGGCGGCGCGCAGCGTATCCATAGCGGGAACAACCTCGTGCGCGTACACGTTGGCCTGCTCCTGGCCATCGAGGGTCTCGGCCTTCTGGTGCACGGCGTCGAGAGCCTTGATGGAATCGTTGATGGCGGTGATGCCGTTGCAGAGCTTGTTGAGCGTGTTCTGCTCGCACTGCATGGCAGCGTCGGCACCGGCGGCGCGGATTGTCTCCAGGCCCTTAGCGACCTTGGTGGCATAGGCGGTGATGACCGGGCGATAGGTACGACGTGCCTCGCGAATCATCGTGGTAGCCTCGATGTTCATGAGCTTGTTGTACTTCTCGAGCTTGCAGTCGTAGCGGCACTGGGCCTCGGCGCGGGTCAGAACGCCCGTCTCCTCAAAGAGCGCGATGGCCTTATCGGAAACAAAGGCAGGCAGTGCGTCGGCCGTGGTCTTGTTGTTGGCAAGGCCGCGCTTCTCGGCCTCGACGGGCCACTCGTCGGAGTAGCCGTCGCCGGAGAACAGGATGCGCTGGTGATCGGTCAGGACCTTCTTGCAGTACTCGAGCGCAGCGTCCTGGAATTTGTCCTCGGGCGTGCCCTCAAGTGCATCGGCAAAGGACTTGAGCGACTTGGCCACGGCAGCATCGAGCACCAGGTTGGAGTCGGAGACGTTCTGCTCGGAGCCGCAGGCACGGAACTCAAACTTGTTGCCGGTGAAAGCGAACGGGGAGGTGCGGTTGCGGTCGGTGTTGTCCTGCATCAGCTTGGGCAGGGTGTCGGCGCCCAGGTCGAGCACGCCGCGCGTGGCGTGGACGGAAGCCTTGCCGTCGATGATCTTCTCGACGACCTCGGTAAGCTGGTCGCCCAGGAAGATAGACATAATCGCCGGAGGAGCCTCGTTGGCGCCCAGACGATGATCGTTGCCGGCCGAGGCAACGGAGGCACGCAAGAGCTCCTGATAGTTATCGACGGCCTCGATCACCGCGGTGAGGAAGACGATGAACTGCAGGTTGTCGAGCGGGGTGTCGCCCGGGTCGAGCAGGTTCTCGGACTCGGTGCCAAGCGACCAGTTGTTGTGCTTGCCCGAACCGTTGATGCCCTCGAAGGGCTTCTCGTGCAGCAGGCAGACCAAGTCGTGACGGGAGGCGATGAGCTTCATCTTCTCCATCATGACCAGATTCTGGTCGATGGCCTCGTTGACCTCGCCATAGACAGGGGCGAGCTCATGCTGGCAAGGAGCGACCTCGTTGTGCTTGGTCTTGGCGGGAATACCAAGTGCCCACAGCTCATCGTCCAGGTCCTTCATATAGGCCGAGACGGTAGGGCGGATAGCGCCAAAGTAGTGCTCCTCGAGTTCCTGGCCCTTGCAAGGAGCAGCACCAAAGAGGGTGCGGCCGGTGATGACCAGGTCCCTGCGCTTGCGGTAAGCGTCCTTCTTGATCAGGAAGTACTCCTGCTCGTCGCCCACGGAAGGAACAACCTTCTTGGGGGTCTTGCCAAACAGCGCCAAAACGCGCTTAGACTCACGCGAGAGCGCGGTCATGGAGCGCAGCAGGGGGGTCTTCTTGTCCAGGGCCTCGCCCGTGTAGGAGCAGAAAGCCGTGGGGATGCACAGGACATCGTCCTTGATAAAAGCGGGGCTGGTGGGATCCCAAGCGGTGTAGCCACGGGCCTCGAAGGTGGCACGCAGACCGCCGTTGGGGAAGCTGGAGGCATCGGGCTCGCCCTGGATGAGGTTCTTGCCCGTAAACTTGGTAATGGCGGTGCCGTCGTGGTTGGGCTCGAGGAAGCTGTCGTGCTTCTCGGAAGTAATGCCCGAAAGCGGCTGGAACCAGTGCGCGTAGTGCGTGGCGCCCTTGGAGATGGCCCAGACCTTCATGGCGTGGGCAACGGCGTTGGCCACATCCAAGTCGAGCGGCTCACCGTCCTCGAGGGTTGCAGCAAGGCGCTTCCAAATGTCCTTGGGGAGGTAGTCCTTCATGACTTCCTCAGAGAACACCATGGTCCCGAAGCGGTCAGTAAGATCGGCCATACGGAACTCCCTTCGTATCGGCACCGCGTGAGATGCGGCGTTGATTACTAACGAACGAGTCATAGCTTAGACTCGCCGTGTTTCCGCGACATTACCGTTATGTTGCTGTCGCGAAACCAATCAATGAGGTTACCGCATCACAGCGGCGCTGCTGCCCTTAATGGCCAATCAACTGTATAAATTGCAGACCTCTTCCCATGATTTAAGGGTAGTCAATTTGGGATGGGGCTCTATTAACTGGTATTTCGCATCAGATACCATTCAATATAGCCCTTTCCTACATTGACCACTCTGCTATAGGCAATGCCGATAGCAAGGCATCTTTGATTGGTATCCCTAAATCGCGAGTAAAACTCCACCGTGGCACAGCGGTGCTGTAGAATCCTTACAACACATCGCACTAAATATCTAAAGGAGCACGATATGCGCGTCGACGAGGTTTTTAAGCAGGCAGCATCCCAGGGCGCCACGCCCGTTTCGTTTGAGATGTTCCCGCCCAAGGGTGAGCTTACCCTCGATACGGCTCGCGAGGTGGCAGGCAACCTGTGCAAGCTTTCACCGAGCTTTGTCTCGGTCACTTGTTCCGCTGGCGGCGCGGGTAACGGTGCCACCACCGCCCCCATCGCACATATGATTACGAGTGAATTCGATACGCCCTCGGTAGCGCACCTCACCTGCGTTGGCCGCACACATGCCGATATCGCCGCCAAGATTGACGAGTATCGCTCGGCCGGCGTTGAAAACATCCTGGCCCTGCGCGGCGACCTGCCCGCTGGCGCGACCGAGGACGACAAGCCCGCCTCCGACTACGCCTACGCCCGTGACCTCATCCCCGAGCTCGTCGACGCCGGCTTTTGCGTGGGCGCCGCAGCCTACCCCGAGGGCCACATTGCCTGCGAGGATCTCAACCTCTCGGTCGAGCACCTCAAGCAAAAGCAAGACGCCGGCGCGAGCTTCTTTGTGACGCAGCTCTTCTTTGATAACGAGTGCTTCTATCGCTTCCGCGAGCTTGCCGACAAGGCCGGCATCACCGTGCCTATTACCGCGGGCATCATGCCGTTTATGGGCAAGTCGCAGATCAGCCGCATGGTCTTTATGTGCGGCGCGTCGCTGCCCTCCCCCGTCATCAAGATCCTCGCCAAATACGAGAACGACCCCGAGAGCCTGCAGGCAGCCGGTGTAGATTATGCCGCCCGCCAGCTTTGCGACCTCAAGGAGCACGGCGCCGACGGTCTGCACCTGTACACTATGAACCGTCCTGCAATCGCCGCGACCATTATGGAGCGTCTGGGGTAATGGAAAAACCGCACATCGATACAACCGTTGTTGAAGTGCCGGCCGACCTTGCGTCGCCGGCGCTTTACCGTATCGACGCTGCCCACCATCCTCGTGTCGACCGTGCCGAGATGCTGCGGTATCTGGGCTACGGCGGCCAGCAGATTGAGCCCGAGCTAGCGCAGCGTATTGAGCTTGTCGTTGAGCGTCTGGAGCTGGACATTGAGCCCCGTGGCGTGCGCCGCATATTTGCCATCGATGCCACGGGCGTCGATGAACAGGGCGAGCCCTGCATTCGCTTAGTCGGCACCAACGTTGAGCTGCGTGGTCGCGATATCTATCGCCACCTCAAAGACGCCCGCTTTGCCGCACTCATGGCATGCACCCTCGGCATGGACGCCGAGCGTCGTCTGCGCACCACGGGAGCCCAGCAGCCCCTGGAGGGAGCCGTGCTCGACGCCGCATGCTCTGCCTATGTAGAAGCCGCCGTCGAGCAGATGGACCAGCAGGTCAAGGCTGCGGCCTCCGCACACGGACTCGCCGGTAACTGGCGCTTCAGTCCCGGCTACGGCGACTGCCCGCTCTCGGCCCAGTGCTCAATCGTGGATGCACTCAACGCCACGCGCCTCATTGGACTTACCGTGACCCCCACCAGCCTGCTCATGCCCACCAAGAGCGTGACCGCGGTGATCGGTCTGTTTGACGGCGAAGTCCACGACGCTCAGAGCCGCCCCACCTGCAATATCTGCCGCATGCGTGAGCACTGCCGCTTCCGCGCCGCCCACACCACCTGCTATTCCAGCCATTAGGAGCCATCGATGTTTACTCCGCTTATCACCCATGATTTCGACGGTACCGCGCTGGCGGCGCCCGTCAATACTGCGCGTTGTAACGGCGCCACGTACAAGACGCGCACGATCGACGACCTTCGCGTTAAGGACGATCGCCTGCGCGCCGCCATCGAGGGCACGGGACACCTGCTGTTCGACGGCGGCATGGGCACCATGCTGCAGGCGGCCGGCATGAAGGCCGGCGCTCTGCCCGAGCTGCTCAACTTTGAGGAGCCCCAGGTCATTACCGACATTCAGCGACAGTACGTCGAGGCCGGCTGCGACGTGATCACCGCCAACACCTTTGGCGCCAACGCCCACAAGCTCGATGGCGCCGCTACCGTGGCAGATGTCTTTGCCGCCGCTGCCGCCTGTGCCCGCGCGGCCGGTGCCCACTATGTCGCCGGCGATATCGGCCCCATCGGCGCGCTGCTTCGCCCCTTGGGAACCCTGAGCTTCGACGAGGCCTATGACCTTTTTGCCGAGGAAGTGCGCGCCGGCGTCGCCGCGGGTGTGGACCTCTTTATTATCGAGACCATGACCGACCTGGCCGAGATCAAGGCGGCCGTCCTCGCCTGCCGCGAAAACTCCGACCTGCCCGTCTTTGCCACCATGACCTTTGAGGAAGACGGTCGCACGTTCCTGGGCACGAGCCCCGAGGTGGCCGCCATCACGCTCGACGCCATCGGCGCCGACGTTCTGGGCATCAACTGCAGCCAGGGACCGGCCGAGCTCCGAGGGCTCGCCGCGCGTATGCTCACCGTCACCGACAAGCCCGTTATGGTGCAGGCCAATGCGGGACTGCCCCGCGTGGACGACGACGGCAACACCGTCTTTGATATCCAGGCAACCGAATACGCCGAGGCCGTCGCCGGCATGATTGAGGACGGCGTGAGCGTCGTGGGCGGTTGCTGCGGCACCACGCCGGCGCACATGGCGGCACTTCGCACCCTCATCGACAACCACACGCCCTGCACGCGTCACCGCAAGCCCAGCATGTCGGTCACGAGCGCCCAGACGGTCGTGGACCTCCCCTGCGACGGCCACAAGATCGCCGTCATCGGCGAGCGCATCAACCCCACCGGCAAAAAGCGCCTGCAGCAGGCCCTACGCGACGGCGACCTGGACTACGTCGTAAGCCAGGGCATCAGCCAGCAAGAGCAGGGTGCCGATATCCTGGACGTCAACGTGGGCCTGCCCGAGATCGACGAGGTCAAGGTCATCCAGCAAGCGACCGAGCAGCTCCAAGGCTCCACGCTGCTGCCGCTGCAGATCGACTCCACCGACCCCGCCGCCGTCGAGGCCGCCGTGCGCCGCTACGCCGGCAAGCCCATCATCAACTCGGTCAACGGCAAGCAGCAGATCATGGATGAGATCTTTCCGCTGGTCGCCCACTATGGAACCAATGTCGTCGGCCTCACGCTCGACGAAGGCGGCATCCCCGATACCGCCGAGGCTCGCTTCGCCATCGCCGAGCGCATCGTGGCCGAGGCCGCCCGCTACGGCATCGGCCCGGACCGCATCCTCATCGACTGCCTGGTCATGACCGCCTCGACCAACCAGCGCCAGGCTGAGCAGATTCTACGTGCTATGTCTATGTGCAAGGAGCGCCTGGGCGTCAAGTGCGCACTCGGCGTATCGAACATCAGCTTTGGCCTGCCTGCCCGCCCGCTGCTGGGCTCGGTCTTTTTGGCCGCCGCCTTTGGTGCAG
Source organism: uncultured bacterium (assembly GCA_905214435.1). GTDB lineage: Bacteria > Actinomycetota > Coriobacteriia > Coriobacteriales > Coriobacteriaceae > Collinsella. The sequence goes on along the minus strand of CAJMMA010000002.1, from coordinate 35,703 downwards.
GCCTGGACGCCCCCATCATGAACCCGGGTTCCAAGCGCTTTATGGACACCGTCTACAGCTATCGCGTGCTGAGCGTCGAGGACGAGGGCTCGACCGGATACATCGAGCGCTACGCCGGCTGGACCGATCCGTACAAGATTGCCGCCAACCCGGCAGCCGCCCAGGTCGCCTCGACCGATGCCGCGCCCGCCGCAAGCACCACCGCAAGCGCCGATGACGACCCCATCCGCCACATGGTCGTCTCGGGCCGCAAGGGCGAAATCGCGGCCGAGACCGAGCGTCTGCTGGCCGACCACGACGCCATGGACCTCATCAACGACCACTTTATCCCCGCCCTCGATGAGGTCGGAGTCCTCTTTGACCAGGGCAAGTTCTTCTTGCCGCAGCTCATGGCCTCGGCCGAGGCCGCGCGCGTGGGCTTCGATACCATCAAACGCCTGATGCCCGCCGGCGAGATTGCCGACAAGGGTAAGATCTGCGTGGCCACCGTCAAGGGCGACATCCACGACATCGGTAAGAACATCGTCAAGATGCTGCTCGATAACTACGGCTATACCGTCTTTGACCTTGGCCGCGACGTCGATCCGCAGGAGGTGCTCAAAACCGTCAAGGAGCGCGACATTAAGCTCGTCGGCCTCTCGGCGCTTATGACCACCACGGTCGTCGCCATGGAGGAAACCATCAAGTTGCTTCATGCCGAGGTTCCGGACGTCAAGATCATCGTAGGCGGCGCCGTACTCACCCCCGAATACGCCAAGCAGATCGGCGCAGACTACTACGCCAAGGATGCCGCCGAAAGCGCCCGTATCGCCGAAGAGGTCTTTGGCCGGTAACACAACGGAAACAACCCCGCACCAAAACGTGCCGCACGCGCCACGAGACGTGTGCGGCACGTTAAAATAGAGGGGACTATGCTCGTTTTGGCAGATAGGAGCGCAAGGATGGCGATCACGCCCGCAGAAATCGCGGAAACCCGCGGCATGGTTGAGGAGCAGAACCTCGACATCAGGACCATCACCATGGGTGTTTCGCTCATGGGTTGCGGTGACGAGAACCTCGACCGCATGTGCACGAAGATCTACGACCACGTGACGCACACGGCTGAGCACTTGGTCGAGACCGCCGAGAACCTCGAGCGCGAGTACGGTATCCCCATTGTCAACAAGCGCGTTTCCGTCACCCCGGTGGCGCAGATCGCCGCATGCTGCAAGGATGAGGACCTCACCCCCATCGCGCACGCCCTCGACCGCGCGGCCGAGACCCTCGGCATCGACTACCTGGGCGGCTTCTCCGCGCTCGTCCAGAAGGGCATCGGCGACGCCGACCGCCGCGTCATCCAGTCCATCCCCCAGGCGCTCGCCACCACCAGCCGCGTCTGCTCCAGCGTCAACGTCGCAAGTCTGCGCGCCGGCATCAACATGGACGCCGTGCTCATGGCAGCTCAGACCATCATCGATGCCGCTAAGCTCACGGCTAATGAGGATTCCGTCGGCGCCTCCAAGTTTGTCTGCTTTGCCAACATGGTCGAGGACTCTCCGTTTATGGCGGGCGCCGTCCACGGCGGCGGCGAAGCCGACGCCGTCATCAACGTAGGTGTCTCGGGCCCCGGCGTTATGGCCGCCGCCCTGGAGAAGCTGCCCGATTCCGCATCGATGATGGAAGTCGCCGAGAAGATTAAGCAGACCGCCTTTAAGATCACCCGTGCCGGTGAGCTCATGAGCCGCGAGGCCGCCCATCGCCTGGGTGTCGAGAAGGGCATTGTCGACCTGTCGCTGGCTCCCACGCCTGCCATCGGCGACTCCGTCGCACGCATCCTCGAGATCATCGGCGTGGGCACCTGTGGTGGCCCGGGCACGACCTGCGCGCTCGCCATGCTCAACGATGCCGTCAAGAAGGGCGGCGTCATGGCCAGCTCCAGCGTGGGCGGTCTCTCCGGCGCCTTTATCCCCGTATCCGAGGACGCCGGCATGATCGCCGCCGTCGAGGCCGGCGCACTTTCGCTCGAGAAGCTCGAGGCCATGACCTGCGTGTGCTCCGTTGGCCTGGACATGATCGCCATCCCCGGCGACACCCCGGTCGAGACCATCGCCGGCATCATCGCCGACGAGATGGCTATCGGCGTCATCAACAACAAGACCACGGCCGTCCGCGTGATTCCCGCCATCGGCAAGGGCGTGGGCGACTGCGTCGAGTACGGCGGCCTGTTCGGCCGTGCGCCCATCATGCCGGTGAACCCCAACGCCGGCACCGTGCTTGCCCATCGCGGTGGACGTTTCCCGGCGCCGCTGAACTCGCTGAAGAACTAGCTGAGGGGTTCGGGCGAGGAGCCCCGGGGAGGGCAAATATATAAGGTCGCCTGCTCGGACAGTCCTGACTCGCACGGAGAGCACATTAAGTGCTCTCCGGCTCGTGCGGAACTCGCGATCGACCTTATATATTTGCCCTCCCCGGGGCTCCTCGCACAACGGGACCTCGGTTGGGTTCTATCCCGGTTGCAGTTGCTTCGCTCCTGCACCACATGGTTGATACGGCGGTTTGGCGTTGGATCGGTTCTTTCTGATATATGCTGGTTGCGGCTCTTCTTTTGGGAGGAGTCGCTTTTTTGTTGCTAGGAGGTTGGCCCGTGGTTGATGGGGATGCTCGCTCTGAGCTGCTTTCTGCTGATTGGAATGGCGAATGGATGCGTTTGCAAGCTGGTCGGCGGCGGGCTGATGATTCTTTTGAGTGGGATAAGCGGGCTCGGCATTTTCGGCCGCTTGAGACTGCTCCGTATGCCCGGGACTTTATGAAGCTGTTGGCGTTAAAGCCTGGTGAATCGGTGCTTGATATGGGGTGTGGGGCTGGGTCGATTGCCATTCCGCTTGCTCAGGCTGGGCATCCTGTGATTGCTGCTGACTTTTCCCCTGCTATGTTGGGCACGCTTGATGCTGGCATTGAGTACTATGGACTCGAGGATCGCATTACACCGCTTGAGCTTGCTTGGGATGATGACTGGGATTTGGTTGGACCGGTCACGAAAGCGGTAGATGTTGCCTTTGCCAGTCGTTCTGTCACCACGACCAACCTAAAAGGCGCGCTTGCCAAGCTTGATCGAACGGCTCGTCGGCGTTGTGCTGTTACGATGGTCGCCAACTCCAGCCCACGCTATGACCTGCACCTGATGAACGCCATCGGTGCCTCGGTTACCTGCAGTAATGGCTTTGTGTATGCCTTTAATATCCTCGTTCAGATGGGTGCCCTGCCGCAGGTTACGTACTTTGAATCGCCTCGTCGCGATACCTTCGATAGCCTTGAGGCGGGCGTGGTGGACTTCTCCCGCATGCTCGAGCACGGTAACGAGGATAAGATCGACCGTCTGCGCGTCTACGTCGCTCAGCATATGATTGAAAATCCCCATGCCGGCGAGCCAGGGTCCAAGGGCGTGCCGCAAGGGCGCTACATGCTCGACCACGTCCGCAAGGTCCGTTGGGCGTTTATTGCATGGGAGCCGGTCTCTTCGAGCCGTCCATAGACCGCTTTCGGCCGCAGTACACGTCCGCCTGTAACCCGCGCTGTTCTCCCGCTCGGCATCCGCATTCTTTTTGAACTGGTCAAACACGCCCCACACCGCGCCGTTCCTGCGCTATCGTGGGACAGTTCACGTAGATTAAGGCCCCATCGCGGGGCGCCCCATAACATAGAAAGCGAGAACCCATGGCACTGACAGGAGCCCAGGTCAAGCAGCTTCGCAGCATGGCCCATCACCTCAACCCCGCCATCATCATCGGCAAGTCCGACATCAACGAGGGCACCGTCGAGCAGACGGTCGCCTACCTGGAGAAGCACGAGCTCGTTAAGTGCTCCGTGCTGGACGGCTCCAGCCTTTCCGCCCGCGAGGCCGCCGAAGAGCTCGCCGATCGCTGCCATGCCGAGGTCGTCCAGGTTATCGGCCGCAAGTTCTCGCTGTATCGCGAGTCCTCGCGCAAGGATATCGAGAAGATTAAGCTCGTCTAAGAGCCAACGATCCGGCGAGTCAACATACATCAAGCTTGCGAGCGTCCGAGCAATTCGGACGCTCATTTTTTATCGCTCGACGAGCACGCGGTTGAGCCTGCCCTCTACCAAGCGCTCGTACAGACGCCGCGTCTCGGGCTCGGGCACGCCATTGACCTGCTCCCTCAGGTGATGCATATGCCCACTGTACAGCTCGACGATATCGCGTCGTCGCCCCGCCGCACCGTAGACGCGCATAGCGCAACGCACCATGTCCTCGCGCGCCGTCTCTTGCCGCAGCCCCGACTCCACCAGCCATACCGCCGACTGCAGGTCGTTTTCTTCTAGAGCGGCATTCGCGCCCCGAATCATGCAGTCGATATACTTCGATTCCATAATGCGCCGCATACGCAAAAAGTAGGTGGGATTACAGCCATTGGGAACATACAACGGGCCGGCGTAGAGCTGCTCGATCTTAAGGCACAGCTCGACCAGATGGGGTCCGCGCGCACCCGTGCGATTTCCCAAAACTTCGCGGCTTATCTGGTCAAACAGCCGTACATCGGTCTTGACGTAGTCGCCGTTGAGTCCGATGCATTCATTTTGGATGAGCACACACGACTTGCCATCCGGCGTCGGTCCCAAAGCCGACCGCAAGCGCGATATCGTCGAGTACAGGTTGTTGCGGGCGCTATTGAACTCGGCATGGGGCCACAGCTCCATGGCCAGCGTCTCACGATCGACGAGCGCATCCATGCCCAGCGCAAGCCGCTCGGCAAGTGTCGCCGCCTTCTTGCGCCGCCACATTTTGTCCGTGATGGGAAACCCATCGCGCTCGGCGCGAAACGCACCAAACATGCGAATCTCGATATGGTCGATGGTATCAACGGCTTCAACCTCGCCGGCCTGGAACAGGCGCTCGCCCTCCCCTTCCAGATCGTCGCGCAGCGAATACCGCGATAACTCGCGCACGGGAAGCTTCTTGCGAATCCTGGTCGCCGGCTCGCCCAGACAATGCATGGCAAGGCGCGCAAAGAGCCGATACGATGGCTCTAGAATCCCCGCACGATTCATGGACATCCAGGCCGCAAGATCGCTGTCTCGGCCCGCACAGGCCAAATGCAGCGCCACCATCCAGGCCTCCGCTCCACCAACCTGCGTCTGGCTTATATCGAGCAACTCCGCTTCCTCGCGCACCGAAACCATCGAGGTGTTACGCAGATACGCCGCGCGCTCCAACAGCAATGCGTTATCGCGCATGTACGCAATCGACTCCTCGGCAAGTTTGAGCACTTGGACCGCACGGAACTTTGCATTAACCGGCCGTCCCTCTGCCAGCGACTGCCAGCCTTCTAGCAACAGGCCAAACAGCTGAATCTGGTTGTCGCGCATGCGCACGGCAAAACGATCGAGCTCGTTGAATGCCGCGTCGTCGGTTACCGGCAAGCCGGAAAGGAGCCGCCGTGCCGCCAACACCATGCGCACCCAGATAGCCATCGCCTTAAGCCCACGTACGTCGAGCGCCTCCCGCACCACCGTCATCTCGTCGTCGCGCTCGTCGGTTCCCGCAAACGACCCGTCAAAAAGCTCCACCAGCATGCTGTCGGCCCGTATAACAATCCCCGCGATGTCGAGCTCGCAGTCGTAGGCCTTGCTCGTTTTGAGCTGCTGTAGAACGCCGCCGTCATCTCCCCGCTCGGTCAGGCAGCGCTTGACCTCGATATGCGCGGACAACATATCGAGTGCGGTATGGGATGTCTCGATTTCTGGCACGGTCAGGTTCGTAGGAAGCCCAAGCCCGTTGTCCCCATAGCAAACAGCCGTCAGTGTCTGGGCCACCCTCCATGAAACAGGGTCTATTTCGCAGGCCGCCCGTTCGCCCCCGCGCTCGATGACCGATGCCATATAGCGAGCGAGCTTTGTATTGGACACGCTGACCGCTGCCAGATATACGCCAAGCGCCTCGGCAGGCGTTGGCTCTGGAGCCGGATCCTCGGCATCGATCGTGCCCAGCGCTGCTCGGCAGATATCGGCCCCGTGCCCCGTCAGAGCCAGATCGACCCCATACTGCCCAGCAAGTTCAAGGACCGCATCACGGTCCAAAAAGGCGTCCGCCAGGCCCATCGCCGCATCGCATCGGCCCGCCTTAAGCAAAATCCGGGCCGCCCTCGGAACAAGTTCGGGGCGAACCTCGGCCACCAACTTACGCAAGCGCAAGCGTCCGTTATCCTCCGTGCCCAGACATGTAAAACTCCGCTCGGCGGGGTCCAAGCCAAAGATCGGGTAGTCGCGTACAAAGTAGGACTGGTCGACCATCGATAGCCTCACCCCGCAAGCCTCGAGTTCTGCGATATTGCCCTCGCCCATCAAAATCATGAGACATGCCACGCAAAACAGTGCATTATTGTCGAGCGAAGCCAGATCGACAAGTGCCGCGCCATATACGTTGACAATCTCGTTTTCGAGCAGACCGGCTACGTCGCCTTGGCCATACAGACCCGTCTGCAATGCCGAAACGAGCTCGGGCACGCCCTGCGTGAGCTGATAAAAGTCGAGCGATGTGCTGATCGAAAACGCCGATGCCCACGCCGAATACTCATAGGCATGCACCTTGAGCATCTGCGCATTGATCTTAACCGAATCGCCCAGCCCATGAATCAGTTGACGATTTGAAGGACGGCAGGAGATAAAGACCCCTACCCCCATAGCGCGCAGGCCGCGAATCCTGTCGATGAGGTCTTCGGTATCGTGCTGATCGAGGTTTGGCACATTATCAATCGCGATAAGGGAGTGCGGTTTGTCTTTGAGTTCTTCGGTAACCACCTCGAGCTGCATAAACACCTCGCGCCCAGTGGCGCGATCGGCCTCGATAATCCGCACGGGGCCTCGCGTCGGGTCGCATTTAACCTCATGGGTGTACTGCAGCAGTACCGAGGTCTTCCCAAACCCGTCGGGCGCATAAAGAACCACGATGCCGGCCTTTCGGCCCTTGGCGAGAAGCTCATTCATCAAGCGTTCGCGTCGCACCATATAGCCACCGCCCAGCGGCATCAGCTCGAGGTCGTCCATACTGCCCAAATCGTTTACCATGCCCGCTCCTCAACTCGACCGTATGGACACTGTAACCGCAAGACCATACAAGCCGCGCTATGAATAGAGCGACCTTGTGTTCTAGGTTGTCTTTTGGTACGCAAGCGGCAAGTTTTTGTACAGCGAGGGCCGATTGCTATTAATCCCCCGACTAATCGGTCTTTAAGCAGGTAAATGAGCTTGTCAGCTTGTCCCATCTAAGCGGCAGTGTAACGCAAATGAACAAGGTTCAGCTATGTCATTCAACTCGCCTAGCACCCGCTACCGTCTACGACCTTTTAGTGGCATTTTTGCATAGAATCTGGTATGGAATGAATCAAGCTGTTGGGCATCCGGCATTCGTCAAGCTTGCGGCAAGATTTTGGTCAAGCGGGCGGAGAGGGATAACAAAAAGGCCCCCGCAAAGCGGAGGCCTTAGGCAAGGCTATGTCGAGATGCAGGATTCGCGCTACTCGCAGAGCGAAAGGGCGGCCTCGTCGGCAACGACAACGCAGTTGGTGTGCAGCTGCAGGATCGAAGCCGGGCACGCGGGCGTAACCGGACCATAGCACATGTCATGCACGGCCTGAGCCTTGGCCTCGCCGTTGGCGACGACTAGGATCATGCGGGCATACATGATGGTCTGGGTACCCATGGTGTAGGCCTGACGGGGAACATCGTCGATGCTGTCGAACAGGCGGCTGTTGGCCTGAATGGTGCTCTCGGTGAGGTCGACGCAGTGCGTGCCCTTGGAGAAATGGTCATCGGGCTCGTTGAAACCAATGTGGCCGTTGTTGCCAATGCCGAGCAGCTGCAGATCCGGGTAACCGGCGGCGGCGACGATCTTGTCGTACTCAGAGCAGGCAGCGGCGGCGTCGGGGTTGGAACCGTCGGGCACATGCGTGTTGTTCAGGTCGATGTTGATGTGATCGAAGAAGTTCTCACGCATAAAGTAGTGATAGCTCTGGGGATCGTCGTGCGAAAGGCCGCGATACTCGTCCAGGTTGTAAGTGCTGACCTCGGCAAAGTCGACGTCGCCCTTCTCGTACCAAGCAGCGAGCTGCTTGTAGGCACCGATCGGGGTGGAGCCGGTGGCAAGACCCAGCACGCAATCGGGCTTGAGGATAACCTGCGCCGAGATGATATTGGCGGCCTTGCGGCTCATATCCTCGTAGTCTTTAGCTTTAATGATCTTCATTACGCGTCCTTTCTCGTACAAGAGAGGCAAGGCTCCCCTTACAAGCACTTGCCCGCGGCCCGCGTCGGCCGCAACCAACGTGTGCGGCCACCAGGGCGAGGTCGCGTAATGTATGTGTCTCGTGTCTAGCCGCGTCGAGGCCCCTGCCCGTCCACGGTGACCCAAAGCCGTTTAGCTTCGGACAAATCCCATCTTGCCACGGAGGGCGCCCTCTTTCAAGGGCGCCCTCCATAAACGTGTTTGAATTGTAGGCTAATGGCCACGTGCACTTACTAGCGCTCGCGAGCAACGATGAGCTGGTCCATCTCTTCGACATGCGCACCAACGGAGCCCTTGATACTCGAGAACTCAACGGAGTTGCACACCAAGATGGGAACCGTCACATCGTAGCCCTCGGCAGCAATTGCCTCGCGATCGAACTCGATGAGCACGTCACCCTTATGGACGACATCGCCCACCTGTGCATGCACGCTAAAATGCTTGCCCTCAAGCTGAACAGTGTCCAAGCCAACGTGGATGAGCACGTCTAGGCCATCGACCGTGTTGAGCGCAACGGCGTGACCCGTGGGAAAAATGGCCTCGACCTTGGCGTCTGCCGGCGCAATCACACGCGTGCCGGTAGGCTGAATCGCCACGCCCTGGCCCAAAAGGCCGGTGGCAAATGTCTGGTCGTTTACCTCGGAAAGCGGAATGACGTCGCCCGAGATGGGAGCATCCAGCGTAAGAACTCGTCCACGCATACCAAAAGACCTTAGGACTTTAGTGAACATGCTCCCCCTCGGACATACCAATCAATCAAAATAGCTTTAACAGTTTACCACTTGGCACCCGTTTTTGACCATTAGGGAAGTTCGCGCTTGACAACCTCGACGATGTCGTCGACAACACGCTGAGTGAGCTCGTGCGTCTCCGCCTCGGCCATAACACGGACCAGCGGCTCGGTACCGCTCGGGCGCACCAGAATGCGGCCGCGGCCGTCAAGCTCCTTCTCGGCGGCCGCGACGGCGTCCCAAATGGGCTGGCAATCGTCCAGGCCGGCCTTGTTGTCGGAATGCACGTTGACGAGTACCTGCGGGTACTTCTTCATGATGCCGGCAAGATCGGTGAGGGTACGACCGGTGCGCTTGAGCACGGCCAGCAGCTGCAGAGCCGTCACCAGGCCGTCACCGGTGGTGTTGTGCTCCAGGAAGATGATGTGGCCGGACTGTTCGCCGCCGATGACGGCGCCATCCGCGAGCATGCGCTCCAAAACGTAGCGGTCACCCACGGCGGTCTGAACCATCTCGAAGCCCTGCTCCTTCATAGCGATGGAGAAGCCAAGGTTGCACATGACGGTCGAGACGATCTCGGAGTTGGCGAGCTTGCCGCGGGCGGCGAGGTCAGAACCGCAGATAGCCAGGATGTAGTCACCGTCGATCTCATTGCCCTCGCCGTCGACGAACAGCACGCGGTCGGCGTCGCCGTCGTGGGCCAGGCCGATATCGGCGTGGGTGCGCAGCACGAGCTCGCGCAGGGGCTCAAGGTGAGTGGAGCCGCACTCAACGTTAATGTCGGTGCCGCAGTAATCGGTGTTGATGGCATGGACCGTGGCGCCCAGGCGCTGCAGCGCAGCGGGCGTGGTCTGGCAGGAAGCACCGTGACCGCAGTCGACGGCAACAACCAGGCCATCGAGCTTAAGGCCGTCGAGCGTGCTGATGGCATGATCGACATAGGCCTTGCGGGCGTCTTTCATCTTGATGATGTGACCCACACAGGCGCCGGTCGGCAGCGTGTCGGCAGCCATGGCCTCCTCGGACATGACCCAGGCGCTGATCTCTTCCTCGACAGCATCGGGAAGCTTCATGCCCTTGCGGCTAAAGAACTTGATGCCGTTGAACTCCGGCGGATTATGCGAAGCGGAGATGACGATGCCGCCGTCGAGCTCGTTTCGGACGGTGAGCAGCGCCACGGCCGGCGTAGGGATAACGCCGCAGCAATGCGGACGGCCGCCCTCTGCCATAATGCCAGCGGTCAGAGCACTCTCGAGCATGGTACCCGAAAGGCGTGTGTCGCGGCCGATGCAGATGTCCGGGCCAAGGAACTTGGTCGCCGCGCGGCCCAGGCGAAACGCGAGGTCGCACGAGAGGTCGGCATTGGCGACGCCACGGACGCCGTCGGTACCGAAGATGTTCTGGGGCATAGGATCGCTCCTTCCCTAGCAGGCGATATACAACCGCCCGCCCTAGTCGAAAAAGAAAAGCGGGACCCGCCGAGGAATCGGCAGGCCCCGCTTGTACATTGTATCTCGAAAGGAGATAAAACCTTAGCGCTTGGAGAACTGGGGAGCGCGGCGGGCCTTCTTGAGGCCGTACTTCTTGCGCTCGACCACGCGAGCATCGCGCGTAAGGAAACCGGCCTTCTTGAGGTCAGCACGGTAGTCGCCAGCGTTCAGAAGAGCGCGAGCGATGCCCAGACGCAGAGCGCCGGACTGACCGGAGATGCCGCCGCCATCGCACAGAGCGATAACGTCGAACTGACCGGCGGTGTCGGTCACCTTGAAGGGAGCAAGGGCGTTCTCAACGAGCTGATGACGGCCGAAATACTGCTCGGCGTCACGCTTGTTGATGGTCACCTTGCCGGTGCCGGGGACGAGACGGACGCGGGCGACGGCGTTCTTACGACGGCCGGTACCCTGGTAGACAACGGTGTTCTCAGCCATCTTTAAGCCTCCAGCTCAATCTTCGTGGGGTTCTGGGCAGCATGCGGATGCTCGGCACCAGCGTAGACCTTAAGCTTGGTCATCTGGGCACGGCCGAGGGTGGTCTTGGGCAGCATACCGCGAACGGCGCGCTCGATGACCTTCTCCGGGTGCTTCTCCATAGCCTGGCGGAAGCTCTCAGCCTTGAGGCCGCCGTTGTAGCCGCTGTGGCGATAATAGGTCTTCGTGTCGGCCTTGTTACCGGTAAGCTGGACCTTATCGGCGTTGATGACGACAACGAAGTCGCCGCAGTCGCTGTTGGGCGTGAACTGGGGCTTGTTCTTACCGCGCAGGATCATTGCGATCTGGGTGGCAAGACGGCCCAGGACAGCACCATCGGCGTCGACGAGAACCCAGTTGCGCTGGACCTCGCCCTGCTTGGCGTAGTGAGTCGATTTCGAAATCACTTAGACTCCTCCATGTACAGTACGTGTTGTTACAGAGATTCACGGGGCTCTGCAAGTAACCCGTCCATATTACCCCGCTCGCCGTACGAGTCAACAGGTATTTTGGCTCCGACCAGAGTTTCTGCACATGTCATCCACGAGCCGTGATTTTCCAGCTCTTTAGCTGTTGCCATTTTTTGAGGGTTCGCCGTCGTTAGCGCTCAACGAACTCTTGGATTTCCGCGAGCAGACGCTTTGCCTCCTGACGGCCCTGGATATACAGGTCCAAAAGCTTTGCCGAATCGTGCTCGACATGGCCGACCTCGACCGGCTTTTGCGGAGCGACGACCAACGCACGGCCCTCGCGCTCATACTTCCACAGGTGCATGCGCTGGATGTTGTAACGGTCGTGGCGCGTCTCGATAGCCTCGAGCAGATAGGGGTAGTCGGCATAGCGGGCGCGCGCGGCAGGCATAAACTCGTAGGGCTTTTTCTCGTACGAGCGGTCCTGCGTGACAATGACAACCGCGCGATCGAAGCCCGCCTCCTCCAGCACGTGCTCGATAGGAACCGAATCGGCCACACCGCCGTCGACGTATTTGTGCCTGTCAATCTCGACCGGCGGCGTCACCAGCGGCAGCGACGTCGATGCGCGCACAGCGTCGAGATCGAGCACGGCGCTTTTGACCGGCAGGTACGTGGCGGTTCCAAAGAGCATGTCCGTCGCGACGGCGTACATCTCGATGGGGCTCGCGTCGAACGTCTCGTTGTCAAAGGGATCCAGACGGTCTTGGACGTCGTTAAAGATAAAGTCGTAGCCAACGATAGAGCCCGTGGACGCAAACGACGCGGCGCCCATGAAGCGGCTGTCGTTGCAGAAAGCCAGGTTGATGCGGTTGGCACGGCCGATCTGGTGCGACTTGTAGTTCACGCCGTTGAGGGCGCCGGCCGATACACCGTAGACAGCCGGAATCTCGACGCCGGCCTCCATGAGAACGTCGAGCACGCCCGCGGTAAACTGCCCGCGAAAACTACCGCCCTCCAGGACGAGCGCGACCTTGCCGGCGTTCTTTGCCTTATCTTCTGCAGTCATATTGACCTCCTGCGATTGCGTTTTGGCCTTCTTCTACCCAGTTTTGGGATGGCGAGCGCGTGGGTTTTTCGAGGCGGCAGGTGAAGCGGAAAGTGTATCCCAGTTTGAGGCGGGATTCCGGGATGCGCTTTCCGCTTGAGGCGCCATCCGGAAACTACGTCCCAGTCTGAGCGCGGATTCCGGGATGCGCTTTCCGCCTGGGCTACCATTGGGAAAGTATGTCCCGGCCTGCGTTGCCAAGGCGTTTTCTTTACGCCCGCGCCCTGCACAGAGTCCGATTCTCCGCGGTACGGGGCTTGCGTTGAAGCGGGGCATGGGCAGCCGGAGCTTAATCGGCATCGCATCTATATCTGGCTGAAGCATTGCGCGGAGAATCCGCGTATTTGCTTCGCAAATCCGCACCGGCTTCGGCCGCCTGTCGGCGTCCTCGCCCGCTCGCTACAAACGCTCCGCGTTTGCTTAACGCTCGCGCCCTGCACAGAGTTCGATTCTCCGCGGTATCTGTAAACAATAAAAAGGCAGGTAGAGACACTTCTCTACCTGCCTGTTACTTATGGTGGAGGCGCGGAGAATCGAACTCCGGTCCACGAAAGCCCCCTGATTGGCATCTCCAAGCTCAGTCGCTGGTTTAGTCTCGGACGCCTTGCGCGCAGCGACACGCTCGCGACGTCCTAACCGGTTCGGTCTTAGCCCGCGCCATACCGATTACGTGCGCAGGAGCATTCCCCTAAAATGACGTCGCGCCGGTGTCGGGGAAATCACCGGGTTGACGCGCCGCTATAAATTAAGCAGCGAGAGCCATAGGCTCAAAAGAAGAGTTGTTGTCAATTCAATTTGACGGTACCCCTGTTTAACGAGGCGAGGAGACCTCGGCTTGCTTCCTCTCTCAGAGCTATCGTGTCGAAACCAGTCGCCCCCGAATGTTGGGAAAGTCTGGATGGTATCGGGCCTGCAAACACCCGATAACCGTCGACTTTTCAAGGAACATACGGGGCGAGCCCCGCTTGTGGAGTGTTATCTTACCACGTTCTGAAAGCGGACAGCTGTTCTATGCACGAGCTGTGAAGACCCCAATGTGCGCCGCACTTCGCACTTTTGTTACCGATCGCGTCACGTATATTTTCGCCAAGCAAAATTGACCCGTCGAAAGGACCGTTATGGATACCAAGCAGCAACTCGTCGATGCCCTCGCAGGCCTGGGCTCAACCATTACCGAAGCTATGGATGTCATCGAAGGCTTTGTCCCCTGCGGACATCCCGCTCTCACGGTATCGAATGCACTCGTCGCGCTGGACGCTGACGATGATGCAGCTCTTGCCCAGCAGCTTGAGTCCGTCGAGGGCTTTATCGACCACGTGAGCGAGAACCGTGGCGTGACCGCCTACCACGGTATCGAGGTCGAGCTCGCGGGTCCCAAAGCCGATCTGCTCGCAGCAATCCGCGAGGTAGGTGCCCTCATGCAGACCGCAGGCGTCAAGAACACCCAGGTCAACGAGTGGGTCTACCGCAGCCTGGCAGCACTCGACAGCTCCGACGAAAAGGCAGCCGAACAGCTCGCAGAAAGTCCCGCCATTAAGGCCGAGCTTTTGTAAATAGCAGACGCGGGTCCCTTGGCGCATCGTCGTCCAAGAGGCCCGCAAACAGTTCGCGTCAACCGATAGCCGCGCCGCCGCGTTCGGCCAAAGCAAGAATCGGCATCATTTGACGAGGTGTCTTTGCTGCAAGATCGGCATGTTCGAGCAGCTTGCGATCGTTAGTTACCAAGTAATCGACCTGCGCGCGCTTGCACGCGGCGAGCACCAAGTTGTCTTCGTAATCGCGATGGAGCGCTAAGTATTTGTCGGCCAGCCAAAGGTCCGACGCATCTGCGCCCACGGCCGTGGCGTTTTCGGTCATGTTCCGAACAAACGCCAGCGCCGCATCGCCAATTGCACGGGCAGACGCCTCGTCGAGCGCTCCCCCGCTGGCAAGAACGCTACGCTTCAGCTCGTGTTGGACAACGTACAGCACGTCCTTGGCGATATGCACCGGAAAGAACAACGTTGCGCCCGATTCCGTCGCCCGCCCAATAAACGCACGCGCGGCAAGCGACTCGGCATGGTCGACGCAAAACGAATCAACCCATACGTTGGCATCCAAACGCAAAAGGCCTGCGCCCGGACGACACCGATGCCGTCTGGGCGCAGGCCAGATAACGTGGGCGAACACGTCTGCTAGTGCAGGTAAGCCTTCGCGTTGCTCAGGCTGTAGGCAATCGTCGAGCCGTTGTGCAGCAGCGACGACGTCTGCGGGGTAATCGCGCCGGTGATCCCCAGCGCCAAGAGCGCTGAGTTGGTGAGCATCACCTTAGAGTAGGAGCTCGTCAGACGATCAATGAGGCCCTGACTCATGCGGCGCAGGCGCACGATTGCGGCAAGATCCGTATCGGTCAGGATGATATCGGCGACCTCCTTGGCGATGTCGCTTCCGCCGCCCATGGCCAAGCCCACGTCGGCCAGGCCCAGCGCCGGCGAATCGTTGACGCCGTCGCCCACCATGGCAACATGGCGCCCCTCGCTCTTAATGCGCTCCACATAGGCGTACTTGTCCTCGGGCAGCAGTTCGGCCTTAAACTCGTCGACGCCCGCCTCTCGCGCAATGCGCTCGGCCGTGCGCTCCGAATCGCCCGTGAGCATAACGACATGCTTGACGCCCAGCGCATGCAGGTCGGCAATGGCCTCGCGGACCCCAGCCTTGAGCGGATCTTCGATGCCGAGCACGCCGACGACCTTCCCATCGACCGCCAGATACAGCGGCGACAGGCCCTGCATCTGGGACTCAATGCGCTCCTTAATGTCGGAATCGAGCTGCGCGCTCTCGTCCTCAAACACAAAGTGTGCCGAGCCGATAATCGCGCGACGCCCTTCGATGGACGAAGCAATACCATGCGCCACGATGTACTCGACCGCAGCATGGCGCTCGCGGTGCTCGAGCCCGCGCTCGCGGGCGGCGTTGACCACGGCACGCGCCACCGGATGCGGAAAATGCTCCTCCAAGCAAGCGGAAAGGCGCAGGACCTCGTCATCGCTCCAGCCATCGGTGGTGAGCACGCAGGCAAGACGCGGCTGTGCCTCGGTAAGCGTGCCAGTCTTATCAAACACAATGGTGTCGGCCTTGGCAAACGATTCAAAGTACTTCGCGCCCTTGACCATGACGCCCATCTTGGCAGCATCGCTCATAGCGGTCATGACGGCAACGGAACCCGTGAGCTTGAGCGCGCACGAGTAGTCGACCATCAGCGCCGCCGAGGTCTTGATAAGGCTGCGGGTGGTAAGCGCAACCAGGCCCGCGAGCAGGAAGTTCCACGGGACGATCTTGTTGGCAAGGTCCTCCATGTGCGACTGGCCCTCGGACTTAAGCGAGTCGGCCGTCTGCACGAGCGAGACGATTGAGCGCAGTTTGGTTTGCGCCGTATTGGCGCGCACGCGCACCAAGATGCCGCCGTCTTCCACGACGGTACCGGCGAACACGTCGTCGCCCACGCTGCGCTCGACGGCCAGCGGCTCGCCGGTCAGGGTCGCCTGGTTGACCATAGCGCTCCCCTGCTCGACAACGCCGTCGATGCAGATGGACATGCCGGTGCGCACGGCGACCAGATCGCCGGGCTCAAGCTCGGTCGCGGCAACGCTTACCTCGGTGTCGCCGACAACCTTTTGCGCCTTGTCGGGCACATCGAGCAGCGAGTTGATGAGCTCGTTTTCGCTCATGGCGCGGGTGTAGTCCTCGAGCAGCTCGCCCACGTTGAGCAGGAACATCGTCTGGCCCGCGGTGTCGACATCACGCTTGACGAACGAAATGCCGATGGCCGAAGCGTCGAGCACGGGAACGGTCAGGCGCGGCTGCGCGAGCTCACGGAGGGCGGCGCGCAAAAAGGTCATGTAACCGGCCACGACAAACACCGCACGCAGGGGCGTGGGCAAAAACCAGCGACGTGCGTAGTGGGCGCCGACAAGTGTGGCAAGATCCATAACGAGCTTGTGCTTGCGTGGCTCAAGCTGCATCACGTAGCCTGTCTTTGCGTCGGCAATGGCCTGAGCGTCGAGCGCACCGACGGCGGCCAGCACGGCATCGCGGCGCGACTCGTCGTATTCGAGCGCCATCTGGCCAATACGGCCATATACGCGCACCTTGTGCACGCCGTCGATATCGCCGCTGAGCTTAAGAAGTGCATCGAGATCGCTCTCTGGCACAGGACCCGCCAATTGAAGACGGGTCCTGCCGGGGATCTCGCTGATAATCGAGAATCTCATAGTTTGTGCCTGGAAGCGTTACTCGGCTGCCTCGTCAGCAGCAGCCTCGCTCTGGGTGATGTAAGCCGCCTCGGCAACCATGTCGTCGACATTAGCCTTGGCCTGCTCGACCATGTCCTGGTAGCCGTTCTTGATGCGCATACCGCACGCAATACCCTGCACGCAGGCATTCTTGACCGGAGCGCTGGTAAGCAGCTTGATGCCGGCTGTGCCAAGCAGAAAACCGCCACCGACAAGCAGGGTATTGAACGTCGACTTCTTCATGTTGCTTCTCCCTTTTGCCGCATTGGACGCGGCATGGTGCCTCAGCACCCGAGTAAACAAGTTTGCTCGAGCACGCTTTTGAAATATCTCAATTTTATCTAACTATCTAGGTCAGCCATGGCTAACCTTTTGAAAATTAACGATGCGGAGTAACCGATTGTCAATGTGAGAAAGGGACTGTCCCTTTGCCCCTTCTTACAACTGCCAGGTAGCTGCTTCCTTTTGCAGCGCCACCATGCGGGCGAATTCTCCACCTGCCGCCTTGAGCTGCGCCGGAGTGCCCTGCTCGGCAACCACACCATCCTTGAGTACAACGATTTTGTCGGCATTTTCCACCGTACGCATACGGTGGGCAATAACGATAACCGTCTTGCCTGCGAGCAGGCGGGAGAGCGCCTGCTGCACCACGGTCTCGTTCTCCACATCTAAACTCGCCGTCGCCTCGTCCAGCAACACGATCGGCGCGTCTTTGAGCAGCGCGCGGGCGATAGAGATGCGCTGGCGCTCACCGCCGGACAGCTTGGAGCCGTTCTCGCCGATCATGGTGTCATAGCCCTGCGGCATGCGGCTCACAAACTCGTCGCAGTTGGCGGCACGCGCGGCAGCAAGCACTTCCTCATCGGTGGCATCGCGACGACCAAGACGGATGTTTCCCATCACCGTGTCGTCAAAGAGCAGCACGTCTTGGAACACAATGGCGTAGTCGCGCAGCAACACCTCGGGATCCACGCTCGCAACATCCACGCCGCCCACGGTGACCGTGCCTTCGGTGGCGTCCCAAAAGCGCGCGGCCAGGCGGCTCACCGTGGACTTACCGGAGCCCGAAGGACCGACCAGTGCCGTGACCTCGCCTTCCTTGGCGGTAAAGCTCACATCGGTAAGAACTTTCTCGCCGGCGCGGCCGTCCTCGCCCGCACCATAGCCAAATGCCACATGATCGAACACCACATCGTGGCCCACGGGCTCAAACTGCTCGCTGCCCCGCGCCACGGGCTCTTCCATGATGGAACGCATGCGCTTGGCCGACGACTCGGCGGCAAACAGCTCGGACATCAGCATCAGTGCCTGATCGAAGGGCGCATAGATGCGGCTCACCATGAGCAGGAAGGCAAACATCATCAAAAAGTCGACCTGGCCGGAGGCGACCATCGCAGCGCCCGTGACCAACGTGGTGGCAATTCCCAGGCGCAGGATGGCAAAGGCGGAGTTGACCAAAAGCCCATTGGCGAGCTCGCCCTTGGTGGTCTCGCGCTCCTCGGCATCGATCACGGCGTTGAGCCCCTCAAGATAATGAGCCTCCTGGTTGGTGGCGCGGATCTCGCGCACGCAGTCGAGCGTCTCCTGGATCGCCTCGGTAACCTTGACCTTCTCGGCACGCACATGGTCGAACACCGGGATCATGGGGCCGCGCGTCAGATACAGCACGGCAAAGGCCACGGGAACGCTCCAAAACGCCACAATCGCCAGCTGCCAGCAAAAGAACAGCGACGCCACGAACACAATGACGCTTGCGATGATGGCACCCCAAAGCTCTCCCAGCACGTGGCTGTAGGCGTGCTCCATGGCCTGGACGTCGCCCATAATGGTCTCGGTTAAATCGGCCAGATCACGACGGCCAAAAAACGACAGCGGCAGCTTGCGCAAGCGCTCGGCGATCTCCATACGCTGCTTGCCGCACTCCTCGTAAAAGATGCAGTAGGTGTAGTAATACTGCTGCCAGTTAGAGGCAAAGAGCAACACGAAAAAGACCAGGAGGCCGCCCACAATCGGCAGGGCATCCGGCAGGTCGGCACCGGTGGCGAGATGTTCGACAAAACCGGCCATGACCAGGAACAATAAGCCCATGCCGGCCATGGTAATGAGATTGGTGAGCGCGGTCCAGAAAATGCCGCGTTTTACGCCGGCGACGCCTTTATCGGATAGGAAATACTTCTTTTGGAATGAGGCGAACATTTAGGCCTCGCCTCCCTTCGTGACGGCGGCATCCGCGGCAGCGGTGATCTTCCAGCTCGCGGCCTGTTCGTATTCGGCCCACATCTTGGCATACAGACCCTCTTGGGACAGCAACTCGGCATGGGTGCCAGTCTCCTGCACGCTACCTTGGTTGAGCACCACGATCTTGTCGGCCCCCACCACGGTCGAAAGCCGGTGCGCGATCATAATGACTGTGCGACCCGCCGCCAGTTTGCTAAAGGCACGCTGGATGAGCGCCTCGTTCTCGGGGTCGGCAAACGCTGTGGCCTCATCGAGCACCACGATGGGCGCGTCCTTAAGGATTGCGCGGGCGAGTGCCACGCGCTGGACCTCGCCGCCCGAAAGGTACGCCCCGCCGGCGCCGAGCATGGTGTCGATGCCCTGCGGGAGCTTGGCCACGATATCGTCGCACTGGGCCGCGGAGAGGGCCGCGCGCACTTCGTCGTCAGTAGCTGTAGGCTTGGAGGCACGCACGTTATCGGCAAGTGTTTGCCGGAACAGCTGGTTGGTCTGAAACACAAAGGCGACCTGGTCCATAAGCTCGTGCGGATCCATGTCGCGAACGTCTACACCGCCTACGAGCACACGACCTGCGGAAACATCCCAAAAACGCGGGATCAGACTGGCACAGGTTGACTTACCGCCGCCAGAGGGACCCACCAACGCGAGGGTGCTACCTGCAGAAACGCTAAAGCTCACATGGTTGACGGCAGGCGCCTCGGCACCCTCGTAGGTAAAGCTCACGTCCTCAAATCGCACGTCGCCGCCGGCGGGGTGCTTGGGCTGGGCAGGCACGGAGAGCTGCTTGGAATCCATGACGCTTCGAATGCGAGCCAGCGAATCGGCACTCATCTGAGAGGCCTCGCCCACAAACATGAGCTTGGTCATGGCCGTCGGCACCACGGCCGAAAATATCGCGTAAAACGTGAAGTTGGCCATAAAATGCGCGAAGTCCGTCTCGCCCGGCGCCAACAGCAACGCCACGGGCAACAGGAATGTCACAAGACCATTGAGCGCGGTAAGGTTGAGCACCTGCGGGCCTCGGCAGAACGTGCCCGCATAGTTTTGCGCCATGTCGGCGTATTCGGCGATCGCGTCGTGGAACGCCTTAAAGGAGTAGACCGTCTGCTGGAACACCTTGACCACGGGGATGCCGCGCACGTATTCGGTGCCGGTCTTGTTCATCTTGACCAGCGCGCCCATGTAGGCCTTCATAAACTCGGCGCCCTTGCCGCTCATCATGGTGGCCATGGCGCAAAACGAAACGGCCACCGAAATGAGGCATGCCGCGCCCAAGCGCCAATCGAGGGCGAAAAGCAGCACGAGCAAGCCCACGACCATGGCGGCGGCGCCTGCGATATCGGGCAGCATGTGTGCGAGCAAAGTCTCTGTGGAAGCGGCGCATCCGTCTACGATACGGCGCAGCTCACCGGTGGCGTGTGTGTTAAAGTAGCCAAGCGGCAGCTTAAGCAGGTGCTCGCTCGTAGTCTTGCGAATATTGGACGCGCAGCGAAACGCAGACAGGTGCGTGCACATGAGCCCCACGAAATAGACCACGATGCTTGCCAGCGCAAACCCCACGGCCCACCAGCCATACGTCGCGATGCCGCAGGCTTCGCTCCAGTTAGGTGCCACGGCGATCAGATCGCGCGCGACAAGCCAAATGCACACGTACGGGCCAAAGCTCAGCAGCTGCGAGAGCGCCGAGAGGGCCATGCCCAAATATGTTAGGAATTTACGGTCGCCGGCATATGCAAGCAGCTCGCCGATACCGCCGCCTTCCTTTTTTGATCCCTTTGCCATGAGATTCCTTTCTAACGGCTTGAGAGTTAACCGTAATGAACTTATCATTGATGTGTTAGCCATGGCTCACAATCGAGCCAGGCGTGGACGTTTCTGCAAAGGAAAGGGACGCTTTTGCAAATACGGCGGGCAGCGACCGACATAACCGAGCTCTACGCACCGCAGTTTGAGCAGTTTGGCCTGGAGCTTACCGGCAAGGGCGCCGTCTTTACCGGCGAGGTGGCAAACGATCGGGCGCACGGACGCGCATGGATCATGCCTCTCTCCCCCGCCTGCATCGTTATGGAGCATTTCATTACCCCGATGCACGATATGTACCTGGCCGAATACACACCCGAACCGTACGCCTGCGTGAGCGAGGTCAGCGCGCCCACACTTATATGCATGCCCGAGGCTGGCATAACGCCTGCGAACCTTAAACCCTTGCATGGACCGTGGCCGAACAGCGCGGTGTGCAGCTTTATCCAAGATAGCTGCGGCGAGGAACTAAGTCCGCTGTTTGCAGGGCAGCTTTATCACTCGCGCTCGGTGCTCTTTTTGCCCGGGTATTTTGACGAGCTGGAGCATCGGTATCCCACTGAGTTCGCGGGAGTCTTTGAGGCGTTTGCCGAGTCGTGGCACGAGGAGGCGACGTCTGCCATCTGCCACACGCTGCGCCGGATTAACGAGGACCGCGCCCGCACCGTAGGCGGACACGTCTATATGCAAGGCATCGTGGAGACCATGGTCGCGGAGCTCGCCTGTTCGCGCGCGGCCCACAGGCAAGCACAGCAAGCGACAGACACGCGCGCCAGCGTTACCATTGCCCAAGAGGCGGCGAGCCTTGTGGAGCGCTCGCTCGACAAGGGCAGACATGTGAGCATCAACGAGGTGGCCGAGGCGCTCTTCTCAAGCCGCTCCAAGCTATGCGCCACCTTTAAGGCCCAAACTGGCGAGTCCCTGGGCGCCTACATTCGCAGACGCCGTATGGAACGAGCACAGGACCTTTTGGCCGATAGCGCGCTCACGATAGCGCAGGTGGCAGAGCGTCTAGGCTACCCTCAGCAGGCCGCCTTCGCCCAAGCCTTCAAGCAACACACCGGCACCACCCCCACCGCCTGGCGCTCCCAACACCAGTAAGGAGCCAGCAAAGGGACAGACCAATGAGCTCCACATGCAGAGAAGGTCACCTGCAATGTGACAAAGGGACTGTCCCTTTGTCATATTCACAAAAATGGGCGCGCCAACGGCACGCCCATTCACCAAATTCCATTCAGCCCACCTGACCCGGAAGGCCGAGTCGTCAGGGCGGGGAAGGCCCCCGGAGCGGCGGGGCGCTTGCTCAAAATGAGTTCCGCACGCAAAGAAGGCCACTTAATGTGGCCTTCGTCTTGCGCAGGACTGTTCGAAATTTTGAGGAAGCACCCCACCGCTCCGGGGGCCTTCCCCGCCCGTGAGTCTACGCGAGCGCCGTTCTCAGCAACTCGTTGAAGAGCTTCGGGTTGCCCTTTCCGCGGCTCGCCTTCATGCACTGGCCTACCAAAAAGCCGATGACCTTCTGGTTGCCGTCACGATACTGCTGCGCCTGATCGGCACAGTTTGCCAGCACCTCGTCCACGATCGGCTGCAGCGCGCCGGCATCGCTCACCTGACGCATGCCGCGCTCGTCGACGATCTTGTTGGGATCGTCGCCGGTCTGAGCCATGGCCTCAAAGACCTCGTGCGCCTGATTGGAGCTGATGGCATCGGTCGCCAGCAGCTTGGCGAGTGCCGCCACCTGAGCCGGCGCGATGCCGGACTCGGCGAGCGACACGCCCGCGCCCTTAAGGTAGGCGATCATCTCGTTGACCAGCAGGTTTGCGACCGTCTGGGCCTCCTTGCCGGCCATACCGGCAGCGGCGGCCTCAAAGAAGTCGGCAAACTCCGGGTCGCCGGCGATCTGCTCGGCGTCGGCCGCCTTAATGCCAAAGTCGGCCTCAAAACGGACGCGCTTGGCATCGGGCAGCTCGGGGATCTCGCCACGGCAGCGGTCGATAAACTCGTCGTCCAGGTCGAACGGCGCCAGGTCGGGGTCGGGGAACAGACGATAGTCGTCGGCCGTCTCCTTCACACGCATGACCACGGTGCGCTTGCGGCTGGGCTCCCAGTGGCGGGTCTCCTGGTAGATAATGCCGCCCTCCTCGAGCACCTCGGCCTGGCGGCAGATCTCGTAGGCAAGGCCATCGTGCAGACTCTTAAACGAGTTGAGGTTCTTGAGCTCGGTCTTGGTACCCAGCTTGGTCTCGCCGCGGCGGCGCAGCGACACGTTGCCGTCGCAGCGCATGGAACCCTTCTCCATGGAGCAGTCCGAAATGCCCAGCGTCACAAAAATGCGACGGAGCTTTTCCATAAACAGGCGGGCCTCCTCGGGCGTGCGCAGATCGGGCTCAGTCACGAGCTCAATCAAAGGCGTGCCGCAGCGGTTGTAGTCGACGAGCGACTCGGCGGCGGCGGTAATGCGGCCCTCGGCACCGCCCACGTGGACCATCTTGGCGGCGTCCTCCTCCATGTGGATGCGCAGGATGCGAATGGGCACCGTGTAGGAACCGTCCTCGCGACGCTCGGGCATCTGCAGGTTGGACGCGTCATAGCTGGCCAGGTGACCGGCGCGCTGGTTGCCCTCGCGCATGGTCGACGTCATGGACGTGGACAGGCCCTCGGCGTTGGCCGAGGCGCTCGCCAGACTCTGGGCCTCGGCCTCGCCAAACGCGCAGTCGGGGCGCTCGGCGGCGCCGCGACCGGTCACGTCCAGATCAAGATGACCGTACATGGCAAAGGCGACTGGACCCTGCGTGGTCTGGAAGTTCTTGGCCATATCGGGATAGAAGTAGTGCTTGCGGTAGAACATCGAGTGGCGCTGAATCTCGCAGTTGGTGGCGAGACCGGCCTTGACGATGCTCTCGATGGCGCGCTTGTTGGGCACCGGCAGGGCACCGGGCAGGCCCAGGCACACCGGGCACACGTTGGCGTTGGGCTCGTCATCGTGGCTGAGCTTGCAGTTGCAGAACATCTTGGTATCGAGTGCGGTGAGTTCGGTATGGATCTCCAGGCCGATCACGGCCTCCCAATCCTGCAGGACCTCGGAAAGCTCCTTCATTACAGCTCGCCTCCCTTCCCGGCAAAATCGGGCGCGACGGAAAGCACGGGCGCACCCGTGGCGGCATCGGCAAAGCCGCGCTCCAGGGCGCGGGCAAACGTGAGCAGCTGACGGTCCTTAAACGCCGGACCCACCAGCTGGGCAGAAACGGGCAGCTGAGTGTCCTCGCCCAGGCCCAGCGGCACCGAGATACCGCCGTTGCCGCAAATGTTGAGCGAGATGGTGTACAGGTCGGAGAGGTACATCTGCGTGGGGTCGCTGATCTCGCCAAACTTAAAGGCCGTGCGCGGCGAGGCGGGCATCAGGATGGTGTCCACCTTGGCATACGCGGCGTCGTAGTCCTGCGTGATGAGCGTGCGGGCCTTCTGCGCGGCATAGTAGTACTTGTCGTACACACCCGAGCTCAGCAGGTAGGCGCCGAGCATCTGACGGCGCTTGGCCTCGGCGCCAAAGCCATGGGCGCGCGAGAGCGAACTCTGGTCGGACAGGTTGGCGCAGCCCTCCTCCTGATAGCCGTAGCGAATGCCGTCGAAACGGGCCAGGTTGGAGAACGCCTCGGCCGGGCCGATGACGTAGTAGGCAGCGATGGCGGCGTCCAGGTGCGGCAGGTCGACCTCCACGAGCTCGGCGCCCTGGTTCTGCAGCTCTTGGGCGGCGCGCTGAACAGCGGCCTTGACCTCGGGCGTCAGGCCCTCGGCCTCCATAAACGCGGGGATGATGCCCACGCGCTTGCCCTCGATGCTGTCGTTGAGGTGCTCGGTAAAGTCGACGGCGCAATCCTGGCTGGTGCAGTCGTACGGATCGTGGCCCGCGCCGGTAAGCGCGTTCATGGCCAGCGCGACATCCTCGACCGTGCGGCCAAAGGGACCCACCTGGTCGAGCGACGAGCCAAAGGCAACCACGCCGTAACGGCTCACGGCGCCATACGTGGGCTTAAAGCCCACCACGCCGCACAGCGACGCCGGCTGGCGAATGGAGCCGCCGGTGTCCGAGCCCAGCGAGAGCGCGACCTCGCCCGCGGCGACGGCGGCAGCGGAGCCGCCCGAGGAGCCGCCGGGCACGCGTTCGGTATCCCAGGGGTTGTTGGTGCGGTGGAACGCCGAGCTCTCGGTGGAGCTGCCAAAGGCAAACTCGTCCATGTTGGCCTTGCCCATGGGCAGGCAGCCGGCGTCGAGCATGCGCTGGACGCAGGTGGCGGTGTAGACGCTCTGGTAGTTCTCGAGCATGCGGGAAGCGCAGGTGGTGCGCGTGCCCACGAGGTTCATGTTGTCCTTGATGGCCAGCGGCACGCCCGCGAGCGGGGGCAGCGGCTTGCCTGCAGCGCGGTCGGCATCCACGCGCGCGGCGGCCTCGAGCGCAAGCTCGGGCGCCACCTGCAGGAATGCCTGGACCCCGTCCTCGCGCGCCTCGATGACGGCAAGGGAGGCCTGTGCCACCTCGGTAGCGGTAAAGTCGCCGGCGGCAACGCCCGCGGCGATCTGGGCGGCGGTAAGGGAATCGAAGCTCTGCGCCATTACTCGCTCTCCCCCTCTCCCAAAATGGACGGCACGCGGAAGTAGCGGTCGCGCGCGCTGCCGGCGTTTTCGAGCGCAACGTCGAGCGGCAGGTCGCGCTCGGGCTCGCGCAGGTCATCGCCCATCACGTTGGACAGGCTTCCGATGGGATGGAACGTGGGCTCCACGTCGGGCAAGTCATATTGCAAGACGGGCTCGAGCATCTGGACGGCGTCGTTCATGTAGGACGTCATCTGGGTGAGCTCGTCATCGGTCAGTGCGATCTTTGCGTACTCGGCGATGCCGCGCACGTCTTTCTCGCTGAGTGCCATAGGCGCTCCCTTCCGCATAACAGATAAACCGCTCTAGTATACAAGGCAACGCCGCTTGGAGCAGGTGCTTTACCTAAATGCAGCGAAAACGTAACGAGGACGGCGGGCTGGCAGGTAATGGGCTGGCGATTCTGCAGCGAAACCGCACCGTCCGTAGCGAAAACCGTCTCGCCCATAACGAAAACCGCGCCGTCCACAACGAAGACCATCACAACATTCGACGCTTTTTGCCAAAATCGAGATTTTCATCGAATGTTGTGATGGTTCGGGAGTCCCGGCCACCACAAAAGTGTCTGTCCCCTTTGTGGTGGTTCTGGAGAATGTCCTATGCCGAGGCCTTGGCCTTGCGGCGCTTGCGGATCGCGTGGATCACGATGTCCAGCAGCAACAGCACAATGGCTACGACCACAATGAGCACGGCAAACTCGCGCTTGCCCCAGTGGCGGCCGGCCAGCGACTTCTGCTTGTCGACGTCCTTCTTGTTGTACTTGGTGCGCACGCAATGCACCAGCAGGCGATGGTCGTTCACGCCGTAGGGTGTGCAGGTGACGAGCGTCACCTTGTCGGCGCCCGGCTCGATGGTCAGCGACTCCATCTCCTCGGGCAGCACGACCTCGGAGTCCACCATCTTATAGGCGAGCGTCTTGTTCATGGTGTGCAGCAGCACCAGGTCGCCCGGCTCCAACGAATGGATGTCGTCGAACATGCTCAGGTTGCGCATGCCCGAGTGCGCGGTGAGCACGCAATGCGTCGAGGTGCCGCCCACCGGCAGGCTCGTGCCCTCTAGGTGGCCGACGCCCGCCATAAGGACCTCCTCGCTCGTGCCGTGGTAGATAGGCATGCTCACGTCAATGGAGGGGATCTCGACCCAGCTCATCATGGGGTCGCGGTCAAAGATGAGCTGCTGGGCGTAGGGCTCAATCTGGTCGGCGGGGAGCTCGGTGGCCTCGCCCGCCAGCTGCTCGTTAAAGGAGCGCGCCTGCAGCAAGATGCGTTCACGCTCCTCCTCCGAGAGCGCGTCCACGGTGCTGGACACGGTGCTGATCTGGTTGAACACGCCCGAGGCTTCGAGCCGGTCCAAGATCCACGGCCAGGTCATAAGGCCCACGCCAATAAGGATGATAACGATGGTGATGAGCCGGTCGGCCCAGCGCGGCAGCCGCTTGCGGCGGCGCTTAGGTTTTGGTTGAGGTTTGGGCTGAGAGCTTGAGCCGCCATTGGCCGCGGCGTTATTGCTCTTCATATGTTTGGCGCCCTGCACCATCGCCGGTCACTCCTCTACAACTCAAGTTGTCTAAACAAATAATAGCCGATTAGCGAACTCATACGCCGGACAACGCAGCTAGGACCGAAGCACCGCCTACGGTCCGAATTCTTGGAGACCCTCTACAGCGCTTCTTGCCATGGATATTCCTTTCCAAACATGCGATCGACTTCGAGCTGAATTCGCTCATCGTCGATTGCCGCCAAAGATAGCGCAAGCGAAATGTCGTCGACGCGGGAGGAGTCGGCAAACACGGGCGCATAGCGCCACACTTGGATCATCGCCGTCTCGTTATCCGGCAACTCCCCGTCTGCGACTTCGAGGTCGCTCAGTTGACGCCATGCACTTCTTAAGACGGCCTTTTGTTCCATGCCCGGTGCAGCGAGCATCGAACGCGCAGCGAGCGCCGTCTCCCCAGCGTCAGCGAGGCGGTCGACCTGTGGTGCCTTCCTTGCAAAAATAACCTTCGAGACAGGCGAGGAAAGTTCTGCCATGTGCTCACTGAGCAGAAGATCAACGGCAACAGGAAACACAACGACACGTCGCTCGCGACGCTCGCGCCTCGCGAGTCCCCTGTCAACAAGCTCGGTTATGGCCTCACTCGCGCGGCTTGCCGAGATCCCAAGCGCACGACAAAGGTCATAGGGACGATATGGCTCCCGGGCTGCTCCCCAGATTGCGGCAGCTTGCGCGTTGGGTGACATCTTGGTCGCGTGATTGCGAAACCGGGCACCGCCCCTCTCCGTGCAAGCTGTGCCCATAAATGGAAGAAAAGCCTGTCTACCGGGGCAAACAAACGGAATCCCTTGTGCGACCAATGCTTTGCGCTGACGTGCATCGGCATCAGGAAACGAAACGACAACAGGAGTCTCCGCGCGCAAGGCTAGCTGACTATAGACTCTCTTGGCCTCGGGAAGCCCGACGCCAGTAGGCCAGCTCGCAAGCAAAAACGAAAAACCGTTTGCGTCAACAGCGCGGACCTCAATCGCCCGCAGATGCAGCGGCAAGCGTGCGAATCCAGGCCAAGTTTTGATCTTGGCGGAGAGGCCTAGTGCTTCTTGTAAGTAGATTAGCGCTTCGTTCATTTCCATCATTTTCGTTTGATTCCAATTTATATTGGAATTATACATAATTTTCGGAATTAACGAGCTTCCTCTCATGCATGGGCCAGCATTTGCGTTTTCAAAATGTCTCGAATCGGCGGGGCGATTCGGGATACAATGTCAAGAGAAAACGACGCACCCCGCGTAAATGTTTGGGAGCGCGGGCGGCCTAGTTTTCAGCTTTTGTTAAATGCCCGGGATCCGACCCCCGGGCATTCTTATTTGCGCTTGTTGCGGCGCAAATGCCTTCTACCGTCCGCACCGCGCGTGCGCCTACGGACCTTAATCCGAACCTCATACGAGTCAAGAAACGCGATGACGAACGTACCCGCATCGGACGGTGGAG
The DNA here is from genome assembly GCA_905214435.1 of uncultured bacterium. GTDB lineage: Bacteria > Actinomycetota > Coriobacteriia > Coriobacteriales > Coriobacteriaceae > Collinsella. Next base: position 7,265 of record CAJMMA010000002.1, on the reverse strand, counting down.
GCTGGCTGCGTTATCCCAAAAAAACGGGGCTGACTCCAGTGCGGAGTCTGCCCCGAAAAGAGAATGGCAAAGCAAGAACGTGGATGGACGAGAAAAGTGTCCGCAAGTCTCATGGCCATCACATCCCACCTGCCAAAGGGATGGGTGAGCGAGCGTTACTCCTGCTCGGACTCCTCGGCCTGCTTACGGCTGCGGATGAGGTGAGCCACACCGATGCACAGCACCGCGCCACCAGCAATCCAAGTGAAGGTCACGCCATTAAGACCGGTCAGCGGGAGGTTGGAGCCCTTCTTGTCGACGATGGTGAAGCTGAGCTTGCCGACTTCAGCTTTCGCGGAGCCCTCCTGAACAACATCTTGACCTGCCACAATGGCGCTCGTCGTGTCGGGCGTCACATTCGCACCGTCCTGATTGAGCGTGCGGCTGATAGTAAAGGTCACACCGTTTGCCGCGGAGTTGTTGTAGCCAGGCGCAGGCTTAACCTCCGTGAGGATATAGGTGCCCTCATCGAGGCCGACAACGTTGATCTTGCCTTCGGAGGTGGTGGTCAGTATTGCTTCATTCTCATTTGACGTCGTGGTGCCGTCGGCCTTGATAAATTTGCTGGTGCCTTGCTCCTTCAGCGTGAATTCGACGTCTTTGAGAGTCTTAGGGTTGCCGGCCTCATCATTATCGCTGCCAACCTTGGTAACGTCGATACCATAGGTGTAGTCGTAGGCCGGATGGTCAACCGTGGTACCGGTGCCATTGGTGTGCGGGTTGTTGGAATAGGTCAACTTGACATTGTTCACCTGGGCCTTGCCGAGCATATCCGCGTTAATCTTGCCAGCAACCAGTTTTGCCTCATAGTTCACATAGACTGTCGAACTACCGTCAACGTTGATGAGATTGCCGGCCTTATCCTTTGCTTCTTTGAGGTTCTCGAAGGAAACAGTGAGCGTATTCGTGCTTTCCCCCGGGACATAGGTCGCGCTGTAGCAAGCGGGATCCACGACTGAATCGTCAATCTTGACCTCAACGACTGGGTTACCACCCTGAAGCTCTGGAACCATCGTGGAGGGGAGCTCGTCAGTGAAAGTGTAGCTGTACTTGACATACGTGTTAATGTTGCTAGCCACAGTGCCGGCAAGCTGATATTCAACAGGCTGTTCAGCAGCGGAGTCGGCAGCCTTGTTGGCTGCGGTAAAGACATTCTTGCTATCGTCCGTAACAAACTTGCCGTTCTTGTCATCCTTTACGGCCTTGGTCACTTTGGGGACGTCCTTCTTGGGGGCCACGTTAACGTCAGAACCACCGACGATGGTGAAAATCGGCGAGGTATACGCATCAGTATTGCCATTAGCACCGCTGGTCGTACTGGGCGTATCGGTCACGAAAAGCCAGTAGCCATTATCAAGATCCTTAAAGCTACCTTTGGTGGAATCGCTTGGCTTTGTCCACGTGAGGATCTTGTCCCCTTCCAAGGCCTTGGCAATCAAGTCAAGAGTTGTACCAGTATCAACCGCCGTAGTCTCTCCAAAATTAGAGCCCTGAGTCGTGCTGATGAACTCCGCCCACGTCTGGGCGTCAGCATCTACGTCAGGTGCTCCAGTAACGTCTTTGAGCGCAGTCGTAACGAGGGTTTTCACATTACCCGGAGCCCACTGAATATCGGAAAGAGTCTTAGCGGCCGAGCCATCCCAGCTCCCATCGCCCTTCTGACCCTGCGTGACCTTCGCGGTGAAGATCTGAATGCCCTTGAATGTCGTGCCGGTGTATGTTTCGTCGGTGATAGCCACCTTACCCTTCTCCGTGGCCACCGTCGGCGTGCCCTCGGCAAACGCCATGGTCACCGGAGCCATGACGCCGCCGAAGCTCAGGGTTGCGGTGAGGCCGGCGGTTACTGCCAGGCGTGCGATGTTCTTGCTCATGCTCATCTTCTTTTCCTCCGTTTTCCGGTTGGTTCTCATTCGATCGATCATCATCTGTCTGTGTCTTAGCATCTGCTTCGCTACGTCTCGCCCCGCTCTCTGTGGGGCTGCCAGCTACTCTTTATGGCTGCCACCTCCCCGCTTGACCAGGAGCGCGACCACGATGAGCGCGGCTCCGGCGACCGCTGCGGCGGCCGCGGCGTACATTGCCATATCGCCAGTCGAGGGCATAAAGCCTCCGGTGGTAATGCTAGGGGGTGTGCCGGTGGGCGTGTTGATGAGCGATGCCTCCAGGCTGCCCGTCGAGCCGTCCGCGCTGTCGGCACGCAGGGGCGACTCGGCCGTGATGGTGAGTTCGGGCTTGGCAGCGGCCACCTGGTCGACGTCCAGGCCCTCGGCCTTGACCGTCACGGAGCGCGTGCCCTCGAAGGCGGTGTAGCCCTTGGGCGCCTTGAGCTCGCGGATCTCCAGCTTGCCAGAGTCCACGCCCGAGACGGTCACGTGGCCGTCCTCGCCCGTGGTGACGGTGGCCTTGCCCTCCGCATCCCACGTGCCGTCGGCCGCCAGTGTGCGGCCGCGGTCGTCGGCGATGCTCAGGACCGCCCCGGCAAGCGGCTTGTCGCCGTCGCTGCCGCGCTTGGTGAGTGCGAGATCCCAGGTGTAGGCGCACGCGTCGTCGCTCGGCGTGCGGGTGAAGCCGGCGTCGCCGGACTGGTCGGCAAAGGGAGAGCGCGGGTAGCGCAGGTAGACCTCGTTGGGGTTGCCCTTCGCGATGCCGTGGTTGCACGCGCTACTGAGCGGCGCATTGTACACGGCGACCACGCGGGCGCCCGCAGTGAAAGCGTCAGCCCCGCTGAGCACGGCGATCAGGTCGCCGGTGCGCACGGTGAAGGTCCCGTCCGCGGCCACCTTGGTGGTGCAAGACGCCGTGATGTCGGTCCAGCCCTGTGCGGGCTCGGTACCGGCGCGCCCGTCCTTGCCGGTCGAGACGGCATCGAAGCCGCCGTCCGCCCCGGCAGCCACGTACACATGCATGCTCGCGGCGACCTTGGAGGGGTCGAGCCCCGCGCTCATGGTGTCGACGAACTGCACCGCGTAGGTGTCGTAGGCGGCAAGGCCCGCGGGAATCGTGGCCGAGAGGCGCCAGTACAGGTCGTCGCCGACCGTGGCGTCGGCGGCCTTCTGCCATGCGGCGGTGCTGTCCTCCAGCACGTGCTTTTGGACCTTGGGCGTCGCGGCCTTGGGCTTGACGGTGACGGCGCTGCCGCCGACCAGGGCCATGATCGGCGCGGTGCCGGCCTCGTTTTGGGAGATGGCGTCGTCTTTGGCGACGATGAGCCAGTAGCCACAGGGCAGCTCGGCCGTCGTGCCCGCGTTAAGGGCCACGGACACGGCGCCAGAGCTCTGGAGGGAACGAGCGAGCTGTGCGCTCAGCGCGCTCGTAAGGCGGGAATCGGTGTTGAGCCACTCGGCAGCTTCCTGTGCGGTGGTCTGGGAATTGGGCATGCCGGCGCTGTGCAACACAGGCAGCGCGGCGTCGCGCACGGCATCGCTTGCCCAGACAAGGTCGGTGGCGATCTTGGCGTCGTTGTCGTCATCGACGACGTTGGCGTCAAAGATCTGGTAGGCGTCGTAGCAGCGCGCCACGGTGCCTGTCACCGTGATGGATCCGGTCGCGCTCGGCGCGGCCTGCGCGGATGCGGGGAACACAACCGTGCAGGTGCCGATCAAGAGGGCGAGCAGCGCAAACAAGATCGGGAAGGAGCAAACTTTCTTATTCACGACGCTCGCCTCCCTTCGCATTCGCCTTGCGACGAATGTGCATCCAGGCCGCAGCAGCGCAAAGCACCGCCGCGCCGGCAAGGTACGTCAGAGTGACGCCCGACATACCAGAAAGGGGCAATGAAGTGGAGTAGGTGTTGGTGAAGGTGGGGATGGAGGTCGGCTTAGAAGTATCGGATCCGTCGTTGTATTTCACCGGAGTTTGAACGGCTTCGTCGATGGGGTTGCCGTCAGCGTCCTTGGTCTGGGTGTAGGTCACATTCGTGGCAGCGATCGTGCCATCTTTCTGATCCGTCATCGTGACGTCAAGCTTATAGACCGACTGATCGAACTTGTAATGCGAGAAAATCGAACTTTCATTCTTCTCGCACACGTAGTACGTAAAGGTCTTGGAAGCGCCACGGCCCGTAGGATCACCGGCAGTGAAGGGATTCTTCGTGATATCAGAGAGCGAGTACTTAATCCCCTCACCAGACGCATTTAAGAACGAAAGCGTCTGGGACTTGTCGCCATCGACCCAAGTCTTAACCGTCTGAGCGTTGTTGAAGTCCGGGTTATTCGCAAACTCGAGCGTAAACTCCTTCATCTCGCCACCCTTAACGACCTTAGTCGCCTTAGGAGTCCAGGAGCCGCTGGAGGTGTACGGAGTGTACTTGTTGGTGAAGGTCTTTTCCGCGTTGGAGTCGATAATCGAATAATAGCCTTCGCCGTCTCTTTCCATAGTGCCCAGCGCTTTTGTTGAACCTCCGGAGCGCCTGGTCGCACTCACGCTTGTAATCGTATAGTTATGGACGTAAAGCGGAACGTTCTGACTTGAATCATCCTTCTTCGGCACATTCATGAGCAAAGTTTCGTTGTCCGTGAGCTGCACCTCGATCTCGTACACAGTGTGGTCGTACTCAATGTCAGAGTCTCCACCGGTCTGTTCGACCAAGTAGTATGTAATCTTGTTAGCCACAACAGTCTTATCTACGAACTGTTCACCAAGGTCAAACGTGATGTTACCTTCAGCGTCATTCTTGGCAGACCCGACTAAGGTGCAGTCACCATCGCTGAAAGAGTCATTTTTCCAAGAAGGCGCCGTCGCAGTATCCGAATCCTTGCGATAAACCGCGAAAGAAAACTGATCTTTTGTGAGCATTTCTTCTTTTTCGGTTTGCTTATTTTTCAGCGCCTTTGACGCCTTTAGCTTAAGGCTTGGGTAGACGTACGTATCCGCAGGCACGCCTAGGTACAGGTCGCCGTTCGACATGATGCCGCCGCCATGGTCCCAGGAATAGTTGCCCGTGATGAAGGTTGTAGCAGCCGCCTGTGCATTATTTGCTTCAGCGTCGCCAACATGAACATCCGAAGTCAATCCGATACTCCGATAAATCTGCACGCCGCCATCGGCAGGAATTTTTATAGCTTCGTTGAGCTCTTTGCTTCCCGAATACTTGGCGTCTCCGCCGCCGAGCATCTTGCCGATTATTGCCGCAAGCGGTTCCTTATGGCCATCCTTTGCCGCAAGGAAGAAATCGGCATGGCCGTTCTCGCGGAACTTCTCCGAGTTGTATGCATCTTGATCTTGATTCTTTTCGCTACCGCCACTTGAAAGATGGGGCTTGCCTTCATTACCACTGTTAGTTGCCGGATCGTAACCGTTGGCATTCTGCTCATCGCCATCAGCATTTTGCTCATTGCCAGCAGATATATTGCCAAAGATTGCAGTGCCGTCAGTGTTCGTCACCAGCGTCTTGCCCGTCGGGCAGACTGCAACGCCACCACCATAGCCACCGGCGGTATTGCTGCTAATGTACGAGTTGTATACAAATAATCTACCAGCAGTATATTCCTTACCCGCATTCGAGTTTCCCTGGACAAAGATGCCGCCGCCGCCCCAGTCAAAGCGAGACATGCAATGGTTATTCGTAATGTAGACCTTGCTGCTCGTAGTTCCGTTAATCATCGCGTCAACCATCTGGCCCACACGAATGCCGGCACCCTCGGATCGGTTGCTCACATTAGAGGCAATAATTCCTCCCGTGATATTCAGCCACGCCATTCCAGAACGAGAAGACTCCTCATTTCGATCCACATCGGTAACGTAAACGCCACCACCAGCTTCTTCAGAATAATTGCCAGTAATCTGGCCACCGGAAATGGTGACATGGGCGCCGTTATTGGCAGCAAGCCCAGCGCCGCCATGGTCACCCCAGCCATCGTGGCCGCAGAACTGAACCATTCTATTATTCGTGATATAGCCACCAGAAACGGTCACGATGCCGCCCTTGGCCATAATGCCGCCACCGAGTCCCGCGTTGAGTGTGCTATTACCGGAGATTATGCCACCGGTCATGTTGATTTTGGTCATGTTGGTTTCAGGGTCTTTAGGGTACACATCGGCGCCGTTAGCGTATACACCGCCGCCATTGGGAGCGCGGTTACCTGCAATCACGCCACCGGTGAGGTTGAAAGTGGCACCTTTGCCGTCCTTGACGCCAAGTTCGATGCCTGCGCCTTGGCTATTAGAGGTTGCACCGCAAACGTAGCCACCGCTCATATTGACGGTAGAACCTTTCTCGGCATAAACCAAACTGTTAACACTGATATTTTTCTGTTGCGTAATCACGCCACTCTTGAGATTGAACGTACCACCCTTGTCGTTGGTTGCATAGAGATTAATGAGTTTCAGGTAGTCATGATTCAGGTTGTCTTTGTCAGCACATGCCACGATGGCACCGCCGATACTCGTTTCATGTTTATACAGAGTCTCGGTAGTACTGGTGTTGCCCGCCTTAACAGACGATCCAGTTACATAATAGGTGAGATTGGTAGGGATATTGGAAGTGTCGTAGATCATGGAAGCAGGGTTACCATTTTTGCTGAGCGAATTATTCTGGCAAACGAATTTGTCGCCAGTCGGAATATCCATTGCAGTCTGCTCATTATCCTTGACGGTTAACGTTGCACCTTTAGTGATGTTGAACAGAGGCTGATCTTTATTCGAATACTTAATCTTATGGCCGTTTAGATCCAGCGTGATATTGCTACCGTCTTCGTCGAGCAGAATATTCGTGCTGATATTAATATCGCTCACAAGTTCGAAGTTGGCTGCGCCGCTTGCCGCCTCCAGTCCAGATTTCAGCTTTTCCGCGCTATCTATCTTGTCGGATGCCGTTTCAGTCTGCCCGCCTTCCGCGGCCGCCTTTACAGCATTGTCATCCGACGTCTCACCGTCTTCACCCCGTTGCTCGTCCTCGAGCTGATCCTCAGCCTGATTCTGCTCAACGTCATTTGAAGAGCCAGTCTCATCGGCCTCGGCGTCGTCACTATTCTGGTTTTCGGTATCCCCGTTGTTGGTGTTTTCTACATCAGTAGACTCAGTTGAGGAACCCCCCCCCATCACAGTTTCCTCGGTAGGAGCTGCCTGGGCATCGTTGGCAATGGCCTGCGAGATCGGGGGCATGACGAGCGACAGTACCAGGCTCAAAACGGAGGCTCCGCACAAAACGCCTGCCAGTACACGGCGCGTCGCTTTTTTACTCTGCTTAGATTTGTCTGAATTCGCTTTCATCGATGTCTCCTCCCCAA
>CAJMMA010000001.1 GCA_905214435.1 uncultured bacterium | reverse complement strand
CTGCTTTGTTTTGAGAAGTTCGCGGAGCCCACTTCTCAAAACAAAGCAGGCACCCCGGCCCTCGTCCGTACGTAGTCCCCGCTGGGCGGGCCATAGACGCCACGCACCGATGCGATAAAGCAGTGGCTTGAAATTGGTGCTATATTCAGCATGAGTTGTTTAATGCTAGTACGGGAGGCTGATATGGGGCTGTTCAAGAAGAAAAACCCGCAGGATGCCTTTGATCCCGATGTGTTTACCATCACGGATACGATTTTGGACCCGCCGCGGTTTACATTTTTGCCGGCTATCTACCAGGATGCCACGCGCCGCAAGTGGGCTGTGCATCAACGCGGTGGCGAGCCGAAGATTTTTGACTATGCGGACGTGTTGCAGTGCGAAGTGGCCGAGGCGGGCGATCCGGAGGCCGAGGAAGTGGCTTCAAAACAGGAATTTGCCCAGCGTATCCTGGCAAATCCTGCCAAGGCGGCGAAAATAAACGCTGCCAAGCGTAATATGTGTCTTGGTATGGGCGTTGTTGTGGCGGTTCAGACGGGAAAAGACGAGGTTTCCAAATTAGAGATTCCCGTTATGACCGACGAGGTCAAACGCGATTCAAGTCTATATAAGTCGTATCGGAATGTCGCCGAGAAGATCAAGGCAGAATTTGATGCCATGGGAGGGCTGGCCTAATTTTGGCGGCATACGTTTCTGAATGAGGAGTCTGTGCAATGGCAGGCGAATCTTATGCAATTCCCCCCAAAGATCGTGCTGTTGAGGGAATTCTTTGGTATATCCAGCACCATCAGCTTGCCGGCGGCGATCGCCTGCCGGCCGAGCGCGTGCTGTGCGAAGAGATTGGCGTTTCGCGTACGGCGTTGCGTGCCGGTATCACGCGGCTTATCTCGTGTGGAACGCTCGAGAGCCGTCGCGGATCGGGCACGTATGTGTGTCCTCCCAAGCCGCTGAACATCTTCCAGGAAACGTATAACTTTTCCGATGCTGTGCGGACTGCCGGCCTGCACCCCTCTTCTCGTCTGGTTTCCACCGGGACCATCGAGGCGGATGAGGCGCTTGCCGACAAGCTTGGGGTGGCTGTAGGCGCTCCCTTGCTCCGCATGCAGCGCGTTCGACTTATTGAGGGCGAGCCGGCGTCAATCGAGACCGCTCACGTTAACCTGTCCCTGTGCCCATCGCTTCCCGAGCACGATTTTGAGTGTGAGAGCCTTTACGATGTCTTGCTCAAAGAAGGTGGCGTGCGTGTTGAGCATGGACGTGAGCATATCTCCATCTCGCGTTTGAACGCCGAAGAGGCCGAGCTGCTCCAGCAAGAAGAGGGGACGCCGGTGTTCTATGAGAGCACGATCGAATTTGATAAGGACATGCGTTTTGTGGAGCATTGCAAATCGGTGATTTTGCCCACAAAGTTCCGCTTTGCCGATAACGGTGAAAAGAACGGCATGAGGAGCGTGGCAGGTGAACAATGGCTGAAACAGTAGATGCCACCCCGGTTTATATGCGCATACGACGTCGCATTGAAGAGCGTATCGAACGCGGTATATATCCCACGGGTTCCATGATTCCGTCCGAAAAAGACCTCGCCGAGGAATTTGGTACGACACGCTTGACCATTCGAAGTGCTGTCGATGAGCTGGTTCGGCGCGGGCAGATTCGACGCGTCCGCGGAAAGGGCGCGTTTGTGGCGCAGAAAGTGCCCGTTGCCTACGAACGAACAGGAGGCTTTCGCGAGTCGGTTCGTGCTTCGGGCGGCGAGCCGTCCGCCCGCATCCTCGCGCGTTCCAAGCGTTATGCGGGCCCATATTATGCCAACCTGTTTGGCATTGCCGAGGACGATTTGCTGTATTCGATTCGGCGTTTGAACTGCGTCAACGGCGATCCCGTATCGATTGAGATGGCGTTCATCCCGTGCCTGCTGTTTCCCACAATCGAAGATATTGACGTGTCGGTCTTCAGTTTGTACGAGACCTATGAGATGTTGGGCCGAAAGCCGGTCATGGCACAGGAGAAGCTCGATATCGAGGCGGTGGGTGCACGCGACGCGGGCTTGCTTGGCTTGGAACAAGGGGATCTTGTTTTGCTTTTGGAATGCGTGAGCTATGACGCGAGCGGTCAGGCTATCGAGTATGTAAAGTCCTTCAATCGTGGCGATGCGGGCGGCTACACCTATACGTACTAGCTGGGGCTTTGCATCGCGCGCGGTAACAGCCGGTCTGTTTGGGCAATTTGACCGACTGTATATACAACCTTACATGGCTCAAAATCGACCGTTCGCCGATGGGGATAAATTAATCGACAAAGAGGTATCAAAAAGCCGTAACCTGTAACTGTGATTGGTATCAAATACTAATGATTTATTATGAGGTGAGACGATGAAGATGCTCGATTACGTTCAGCTTGCCCATGTGCGTATGGGGGAGAACCTCGAGCGTTCGTCTGAGCTGGTAGCACAGCTCGTTGATATTTTCCAGTCCGGTTCTTTTGATGCACTGCGCATCGTTGCTTCGGGTTCGTCGCGCCATGCCGCCGATTGCGCCCGCGATTACCTGCAAGATGCGCTGCAGATGCAGGTGTCCGTTGTGACGCCCGAGGCCTTCGTCGATTTTGAACACACCTATCCGCAGCATGCGCTCAACATCGCCGTCTCGCAGAGCGGCTATTCGACCAATACGATTGCGGCGCTCGATTACATGCGTGCACACGATATGGCTGCAGTTGCGCTCACGGCAAACGTCGAGGCACCCATCAAGGAACACGCTGACATCGTTCTTGACTACGGTGTGGGCGTCGAGTCGGTGGACTTTGTGACTCTGGGCGTCGAGGTTCTCGTTGAGTACCTGGTGCTCTTTGGTATTTACGGCGGTCAGGCGCGCGGAACGATTGACGCCAAGGGCGTTGCTCAGCGTCTTGATGACCTGCGCGAGGCTATCCAGGCTAATGCCGTGATGTGCAAGACCGCCGAGGCATATGTCCAAGATCACATGCTCGAGCTTTCTGAGCACATGCCCGCCATGGTCGTCGGCAACGGCCCCAACTATGGTGTTGCCGAGGAGGCAGCGCTCAAGCTGAGCGAGACCATCAAGATTCCTGCCATGCATCACGAAGGCGAGGAGTTCGTCCACGGTCCCGAGATGCAGATCGTTCCGGGCTATCTGGTGTTTATCGTCGACGATCCGCAGGGGTCGGAGCGTCTTGCGAATATCGCCGATGCGCTATCGAACGTTACGGCAAAAACGGTGCTGCTCACGGCCCATCCCAAGGGTAGGGCTCACGAGGTTGCGGTGCCTCAGGTGGCTCCGCTGCTCAGCGCAATTCCCAATCTTGTGTTCTTCCAGACGATTGCGGCCATGATCGCCGAGCGTCTGAAGTCATGGAACGTGCACCCGTATCTCGATGCCGTCTCCAAGCAAATGGAGGTCAAGGCAGAGGGCTACGAAGAGTCAGTCAATGCGCTTAAGGCCAAAGCGGCTGAGTGTTACGGAATGTAAGCGGGTTTTGATGCCCGTTGGCATGGGGGATGTGGAAACAACCCCAGAAAGGAGAGACAAATGAAGGAAACCGAGAAGATCGAGATCATGCATTTCGACCAGGAGGGCTATCTCGAGGACGGCAAGGCGCTCTACGAGACCGGCAAGAAGATGACCGCGCTCGCCGACAAGGTCGCCGACGAGGGCTACGACGCCGTGTTCCTGATGGGCGTCGGCGGCACCTGGGACGAGCTCATGCAGCTCGAGTACCTCATGAACAAGTTCGGCGACCGCGACCTCGAGGTCTACCTGATCCACGCCGCCGAGTGGAACGTCATGGGCCACAAGCGCATGACCGAGAAGTCCGTCGTGCTCACCGCCTCCGAGTCCGGCACCACCCCCGAGGTCCTCGAGGCCGTCAAGAAGATGAAGGGCATGGGCGTGCGCGTCTACGCCATGACCAAGCCCGAGGGCCCCATCGGCCAGGCTGTCGGCGCCGAGAACTGCGTCGCCATGGCTTCTGACCATGGTTCGGGCGGCTGCGAGAAGGGCTACTACCTCGCCGACTGCTTCGGCCTGCGCCTGCTCAACCGCCGCGGCTGCTTCCCCAAGTTCGATCTGTTTATCGAGCAGACCAAGGACATCTGGAAGGACATGCTCGATATCCGCAAGCGCTTCGAGCCGCGCGCCGAGGAGCTCGCCAAGAAGTACGCCCTGGCCCCCTACACCATGTTCATCGGCTCCGGCGCCCTGTGGGGCGAGACGATCCTGTTCTCGATGTGCATCCTCGAGGAGATGCAGTGGAAGCGCACCCGCTACATCACCTCGGCCGACTTCTTCCACGGCACCCTCGAGCTCGTGGAGCCCGGCGTCCCCGTGTTCCTGTTCATGGGCGAGGACGAGAACCGCAAGCTCGACGAGCGCGTCCGCGCGTTCCTCAACCGCGGCGTGACCGGCGACACCGACATCAACATCATCGACACCGCCGAGTTCGCGATCCCCGGCCTTGACGACGAGTTCCGCGTCATCGTGTCTCCGTGGATTCTGACGGTGCTCGTTACCGACCGCCTGGCTCGCTACTACGAGACGGTCACCAAGCACAACCTCAAGTATCGTCGCTACTATCACCAGTTCGACTACTAAAGAAAACGGGTGCGGGAACGCGCCGGGCTATTGAGAGGAACACAGAATGAGGCAGTACATCATCGCCAGCCATGCGCACTTCGCTACCGGCATCAAGGAGAGTGTCGAGCTGCTCTCGGGCGCTCGCGACAACGTCCACGATCTTTCGATGTTCGTCGATGACCGAATGGACGTGGCCGAGGAGGCCCAAAAACTGCTGGCAGGCATGGCTGCCGACGATGATGTCGTTGTCTGCACCGACCTCTTTGGCGGCAGCGTCAACAACGAGTTCACCAAGATCGTCCAGACGCGTCCCCGCACGTACCTCGTTACCAACATGAACCTTCCTCTGCTTATCCAGCTGCTGTTCTCTGACGAGTCGGCGCCGGTTGAGGAGACGATTCGCGCCATCGTCGCTGCGGACGATACGCGCGTGAAGTTTGTCAACGATCTTTTGGTCGATGACGAAGAGGAAGAAGAGTTCTAATCCGCAGCACCTACTGACACGCCGTAAGACGGCACAAGACCTTTGGGGGGTCACATTATGATTCAGCTACTTCGCGTCGACCATCGCCTGCTTCATGGCCAGGTCGCGGTCTCTTGGGTCCAGGGCCTTGGCTCCAACTGCATTTTCTGCGTGGGCGATAAGGTCGCCAACGACCCGGTGTGGAAGACGACGCTCAAGATGGGCAAGCCTGCCGGCTGCAAGCTCGTCATCAAGGATATGGCGAATGCCATCGAGGCCATTAACTCGGGTGTGACTGACAAATACAAGATGATTATCTGTGTCGCCACCATCGCTGAGGCAAAGCAGCTTGTTGAAGGCTGCCCGCAGATCAAGTCGGTCAACCTGGGCAACACCAAGCCCAAGGACGAGAAGCGCCCCGATGCTCGTCAGGTCTCTCGTCAGATCTTCCTGACTGCAGCCGAGGAGGCCGATGTGCGTGAGATGCTGAACAACGGCGTCGAGGTCGAGATCCGTCCTCTGGCCGATGACCCCAAGGTTGACTGCGCAAGCGTGCTCTAGGCGTTCAATTTCGAAGAGTCTGAGCTCTTCGTAGTGTCCTATTAGGAAAGGGGGATATATGCTTACCCAAGCAATCCTCATCGGACTTATCGCCGCATTTGGTAAGTTCGACTTCCAGCTCGGTACGCTCTACGCGTTCCGCCCCATCGTCCTGTGCCCGCTCGTGGGCCTGGTGCTGGGGGACCTGCAGTCCGGCCTCGCGATCGGCGCCAGCCTGGAGCTTCTGTTCATGGGCTCGATCTCCATCGGCGCCTACGTGCCGCCTGATGAGACGATCGGCGGCGTGCTCGCCTGCGCCTTCGCTATCCAGTTGGGCCAGAGCACCGAGGCAGCCATCGCGCTCGCTATGCCCATCGCCACGCTGTGCCTTGCCATCAAGAACATCCTCAACGCCGCCCTGCCGATTCTGGTTGACCGCGCTGATGTCTTCTCCGGCCAGGGCAACCTTAAGGGTGTCTATGCGATGCACTTCCTGATCGGTTTGACCGGTATCATCATGGCGTTCCTGCTGTGCTCGCTGTCGTTCTATCTGGGTGCTGACGCCATCCAGGGCATGCTCGACTTCATCCCGCCCTTTGTCCTTGCTGGCTTTGGCGTTGCCGCCAACATCCTGCCGGCCATGGGCTTCGCCATGCTCGGCCGCCTGGTGCTCACCAAGCAGCTCGTGCCCTTCTACTTCCTGGGCTTCCTGCTGTGCTCCTACGCCAACGTGCCCGTCCTGGGCGTCGCCCTGATCGCCATCATCATCGGCATCGACAAGTTCGACCTGCTCGGCCTGGGCGGAGCCCAGCCCCAGCTTTCCGCGGAAGGGGATGAGGACGATGACTTCTAGTCCCGAGAACAAGATCACGCGCTCCGACCTCGTCAAGAGCGCCGTCAACGTCGGCGCCCTGGGCATGGAGTTCTCCTGGACCTACTACAAGCAGATGAACATCGCCTTCTGCCTGATGGTCGCCAACATGCTCAAGAAGATCTACGCCGGCCGCCCCGACGACTACGCCGAGGCCCTGCACCGCCACTGCGCGTTCTTCAACATCACCGTCCAGTTCGCCCCGTTCGTCGGCGGCATCGCGATGGCCATGGAGGAGAAGGTCGCCCGCGGCGAGATCGAGCCCGAGAGCGTCAACGACGTCAAGGCCGCCCTCATGGGCCCGCTGTCCGGCATCGGCGACTCCATCTTCCTGTCGACGCTGCGCGTGGTCGCCGCCGCGGTGGGCATCAGCCTGTGCCAGGCCGGCAACCCCTTCGGCCCCATCGCCTTCCTGCTCATCTACAACGTCCCCGGCTTCGCGCTGCGCATCTGGGGCGCCGTCAAGGGCTACGAGCTGGGCGTGGGCTTCCTGGACGAGGCCCAGAGGACCGGCCTCATGCAGAAGATCATGACCTGCGTGGGCATCGTGGGCGTCATGGTCGTGGGCGCCATGTGCAAGGACATGTTCTGGGCCAGCATCCCGGTGGCCATCGGCTCGGGCGAGGACGCCCAGACCCTCCAGGACATCCTGGACGGCATCATGCCCGGCATGCTCGGCATGCTCGCCTTCTGGCTGTACTACTGGCTGCTGTCCAAGAAGATCAACCCCATGGTGCTGATCGTGGCCACCATGGTCGTGGGCATCATCGGCGCGTTCTTCGGCGTGCTGGCGTAAGGACCCGGCCTATTATTTGCCCCCAAGGGAAACGGCGACCCATTGCGGTCGCCGTTTTTTATTACCGAAAGCTAGTTGGAGGTGCTTCGTGATTCGATCTGACAATCCACCCGATAATGGCGTGAGCGGGGCGATGTATCTATTTGGCACGGCGCTCTTGTGGAGTTTTATCGGCATCCTCGTTCGCGCCAATTCGCAGTCAGCTCTTTTGATCGGTGCCGTCACGGCAATATTTATGGCGCTCTTTATCCTGCTCGTCGGCAGACCCGTCCTTCGCGTCAGCCGTCTTATTGTCCTTGTGGCCGTCTGCAACTTCGTGACGGGCACCACGTTTAACTTTGCCAACCAGCTCACGACGGTCGGCAACGCGATCGTTCTGCAGTACACCTCGATGATTTTCGTTATCGTGTATCAATCGCTCGCAACTCGCACGTTGCCCTCGCCTGCGAAGATTGCCTCCGTGGTGGTTGCTTTTACGGGTATGGGACTTTTCTTTTTAGGTGATTTGAGCGCCGAGGGCATGCTCGGAAATCTGCTTGCCGTCATTTCGGGCGCCACCTTTGGGCTGTGTTTCTTTTTAAACTCTCGCCCCGATGCGTCGCCCATGGTGTCCTCGCTCATCTCCTGCGGCATCTCGATACTTCCGATCGTCTATTTTGCCGGCGACCTAGGCTCCGTGAAACCCTTTGAGTGGGGGCTTATGCTGGTGCATGGCCTTTTTTGCAGCGGCCTTGCGAGTGTGCTGTATGCCAAGGGGATTGCGCGCACCAACGCGTTTGCGGCCAACTTGGTTTGCATGAGTGAGGTCGTGCTCGCTCCCTGCTGGTCGGCGCTCCTCTTTGGCGAGGTCTTTCGCTGGAACGAGTTTTTGGGCGCAGCGATGATCGTTTTGGTGATTGTGGCCAACTTGGCATCCGATGCTTTTGGCGACGGCTTTCTGGTGGCGCTTGTCCGCCATCGAAACAAAGAGCGTGCCTAATGGGATGCGCCTGCCGTTTACGGTAAAAAACACCCCGCTGAGCGACTGGTATTAAATAAGGCGAACCTGCATACCTATAATTGGTATCAAATCATTTGTGCCTGGCATGGGTGTTAGCAGCACACCAGGTACGCTTCGAGCCGTGGAATCGAACTCCCGGAATTGATATCAACAACGCGCGCGACGGGAGTGACGACGGTTCGAGATTCCTTATTGGGAGGAATTATGCTTGTCCAAGCAATCCTCGTCGGCTTAGTCGGAGCGTTTGGATGCCTCGACTACCAGCTCGGCACCCTCTACGCGTTCCGCCCCATCGTCCTGTGCCCGCTCGTGGGCCTGGTGCTGGGGGACCTGCAGACTGGCCTTGCCGTTGGCGCCAGCCTGGAGTTGCTGTTCATGGGCTCGATTTCCATCGGCGCCTACGTGCCGCCTAACGAAACCGTCGGCGGCGTGCTCGCCTGCGCGTTTGCCATTCAGCTCGGTCAGGGTACCGAGACGGCCATCGCGCTCGCCATGCCCATCGCCGTCCTTGCGCTGACGATCGGCAACATTACCAATGCCTTGTTCCCTGTGTTTGTCGATATGGCAGACAAGTTCGCCCTCAAGGGAAACCTCAAAGGCATCTACGCCGTTCATTGGGGAATTGGAATCTGGGGCTGCGTCGAGTACTTCCTGCTGTGCGGCGGCGCCTTCTATTTGGGTTCCGACGCCATCCAGGGCCTGCTCGACTTCATCCCGCCCTTCATCATCGACGGTTGCGGCGTTGCCGCCAACATCCTGCCGGCCATGGGCTTCGCCATGCTCGGCCGCCTGGTGCTCACCAAGCAGCTCGTGCCCTTCTACTTCCTGGGCTTCCTGCTGTGCTCCTACGCCAACGTGCCCGTCCTGGGCGTCGCCCTGATCGCCATCATCATCGGCATCGACAAGTTCGACCTGCTCGGCCTGGGCGGAGCCCAGCCCCAGCTTTCCGCGGAAGGGGATGAGGACGATGACTTCTAGTCCCGAGAACAAGATCACGCGCTCCGACCTCGTCAAGAGCGCCGTCAACGTCGGCGCCCTGGGCATGGAGTTCTCCTGGACCTACTACAAGCAGATGAACATCGCCTTCTGCCTGATGGTCGCCAACATGCTCAAGAAGATCTACGCCGGCCGCCCCGACGACTACGCCGAGGCCCTGCACCGCCACTGCGCGTTCTTCAACATCACCGTCCAGTTCGCCCCGTTCGTCGGCGGCATCGCGATGGCCATGGAGGAGAAGGTCGCCCGCGGCGAGATCGAGCCCGAGAGCGTCAACGACGTCAAGGCCGCCCTCATGGGCCCGCTGTCCGGCATCGGCGACTCCATCTTCCTGTCGACGCTGCGCGTGGTCGCCGCCGCGGTGGGCATCAGCCTGTGCCAGGCCGGCAACCCCTTCGGCCCCATCGCCTTCCTGCTCATCTACAACGTCCCCGGCTTCGCGCTGCGCATCTGGGGCGCCGTCAAGGGCTACGAGCTGGGCGTGGGCTTCCTGGACGAGGCCCAGAGGACCGGCCTCATGCAGAAGATCATGACCTGCGTGGGCATCGTGGGCGTCATGGTCGTGGGCGCCATGTGCAAGGACATGTTCTGGGCCAGCATCCCGGTGGCCATCGGCTCGGGCGAGGACGCCCAGACCCTCCAGGACATCCTGGACGGCATCATGCCCGGCATGCTCGGCATGCTCGCCTTCTGGCTGTACTACTGGCTGCTGTCCAAGAAGATCAACCCCATGGTGCTGATCGTGGCCACCATGGTCGTGGGCATCATCGGCGCGTTCTTCGGCGTGCTGGCGTAAGGGCCCGGCTGCATAGATTTTCGTTGCAACCTGGAAAGGGGATGGAGCAGGCCTATGCCCTCCATCCCCTTTTTGTATAGAAGGAGTTCGTATGTTCGCGAAGGATCGCGAAGCAATGCGCCTGACGCCGGCAGAGGTCAGGCTGATTCTTATTGAGTCCCTGCAGTGGTGCGCCAACAACGCGGTCTACTTTTTGGGGCTTATCGGTGCGGCCACGTATGATCTGGCTGGCACGGCCTTTTTGGTTGCCGCCATTACGCTCGTGCGCAATCTTATGACGTCGGTGGGCAATATGGTGTCGGGCTCGGTCATCGATCGCTTTGGACCGCGCCGGACGTCGTTTGTGACGTGCGTGATTACGGCAGTGCTATCGCTTGGCGTGGGGTTGGCGCCGTTGTCTGTCCCCGGGCTTGTGTTTGCCGCGTGCGTCTTGGGACTTGCGGGCGGCTTTATCAACACCTGCACGCATGCGTTTCCGGGATACCTGGAGTCGACCACCGAGGGCCGTACCCGCGTGAACGGCCTCATGGTGTTCTACAGCAATATCGCCTATACCGCTGGCCCGCTGCTCGGCGGTGCCATCGTGAGCTGTTTTGCCACGCAATCGGTCTATCTGCTCATGGCGGGCATGATGGGTGTGGCGGCCGTGCTCTCCTTGGGCTGTCACGAGTGTGTTGCTCCCGCAAAAGGGGAGAAGCCGAAGGGCGGTATTTTGGGCGGCATGGCCGAGGGTGCGCGACTTACGTTTCGCGACCACGACCTGCGCCTCATCTTTATCTCGGGCTTTTTGGGTTTCTTTGCGTTTGGCGCGTTCGATTCGCTGGAGTCGTTGTTCTATCGCGATGTGCTCAACGTGGATATCGTCTGGCTGGGCTGGCTGTCCTCGGTCGTGGGCCTCACTTCCTCGGTGGGCGCGTTCATCCTGACCAAGCTTTCTGCCCGCCATGTCAACCTGCGATTGCTGCTCGGCGCGCTCATGGCCGTGGGCATTGGGTCCATGGTGTACGTGGGCACCGATATGCTGGGGGTCGCGATTATCGGTCAGGCGATTAACGGTCTGGCCTGGGGATTCCTGGAACCGCTGCAGATGATCTTGATTCAGGAGCGCGCCGACATCAAATACCTGGGGCGCATTACCGGCTTTGTGCGTTTTGGCCTGATGAGCGCCGGCGTGCTGCCGCTGCTGGCGGCTCCGTTTTTGGCGGAGGCTTTGGGCGTTCAGGCGGTGCTGTTTGGGGCATCGACCATTATTGCGCTGGTAGGAACGCTGTTCTTTGTCACACAAGGGAGGCGCCAGAGGCGTTAGCTATACATTCAATTCTAATTTAATACCACTCACCAGAGAATTTCGACCGTTCACCGAGGATTGGAGCAGATTGATAAGTGGTATTAAAAACACATTAGGTGTATGTCTATAATTGGTATCGAAAAGAAACGCGATGTATAGAGTTGCGTGCAGGACAGAAAGGAAAAGCCATGAAGGAAACCGAGAAGATCGAGATCATGCACTTTAGCCAGGAGGGCTACGTCGAGGACGGCAAGAACGTCTACGAGGCCGGCAAGAAGATGACCGCGCTCGCCGACAAGGTCGCCGACGAGGGCTACGACGCCGTGTTCCTGATGGGCGTCGGCGGCACCTGGGACGAGCTCATGCAGCTCGAGTACCTCATGAACAAGTTCGGCGACCGCGACCTCGAGGTCTACCTGATCCACGCCGCCGAGTGGAACGTCATGGGCCACAAGCGCATGACCGAGAAGTCCGTCGTGCTCACCGCCTCCGAGTCCGGCACCACCCCCGAGGTCCTCGAGGCCGTCAAGAAGATGAAGGGCATGGGCGTGCGCGTCTACGCCATGACCAAGCCCGAGGGCCCCATCGGCCAGGCTGTCGGCGCCGAGAACTGCGTCGCCATGGCTTCTGACCATGGTTCGGGCGGCTGCGAGAAGGGCTACTACCTCGCCGACTGCTTCGGCCTGCGCCTGCTCAACCGCCGCGGCTGCTTCCCCAAGTTCGATCTGTTTATCGAGCAGACCAAGGACATCTGGAAGGACATGCTCGATATCCGCAAGCGCTTCGAGCCGCGCGCCGAGGAGCTCGCCAAGAAGTACGCCCTGGCCCCCTACACCATGTTCATCGGCTCCGGCGCCCTGTGGGGCGAGACGATCCTGTTCTCGATGTGCATCCTCGAGGAGATGCAGTGGAAGCGCACCCGCTACATCACCTCGGCCGACTTCTTCCACGGCACCCTCGAGCTCGTGGAGCCCGGCGTCCCCGTGTTCCTGTTCATGGGCGAGGACGAGAACCGCAAGCTCGACGAGCGCGTCCGCGCGTTCCTCAACCGCGGCGTGACCGGCGACACCGACATCAACATCATCGACACCGCCGAGTTCGCGATCCCCGGCCTTGACGACGAGTTCCGCGTCATCGTGTCTCCGTGGATCCTTTCCTCGCTGATCACCGATCGCCTTGCCGCTTACTACGAGACGGTCACCAAGCACAACCTCAACTACCGTCGCTACTATCACCAGTTCGACTACTAATAGTTGACCACTCATTTAAGAAGCACCCTGCCCGGGCGCATGCGTCCGGGCATTTTTATGCCGAAATTCGCTAGGAAGGGGATCGAATGAGGCAGTTTATCGTGGCGTCCCATGCTCATTTCGCGTCTGGAATCGTCGAGAGCATCGGCCTGCTTTCCGGTGAGCGCGAAAACGTCCATGCGCTCTCTATGTATGTCGACGGAAACGAGGACCTGTCCAAGGAGGCTGCAGCGATTCTGGACGGCTTTGCCGCGGACGACGAAGTTGTCGTGTGCACTGACCTCTTTGGCGGCAGCGTCAACAACGAGTTCACCAAGATCGTCCAGACGCGTCCCAACACGCACCTCGTGACCAATATGAACTTGCCACTCCTTATTCAGCTGCTGTTCGTACCCGATTCCACTCCGATCGACGAGGCCATTCGCCAGATCGTCGAGGCGGACGACACTAAGGTCAAGTACGTCAACGACCTGCTGGGGCAGGCCGAACTCGATGAGTTTTAATCGTTAGGAGCACATCATGATTCAGATGATTCGTGTAGATTATCGACTGCTTCACGGCCAGGTTGCCGTTAGCTGGACCTCGGCTCTGGGTGCCGACTGCATCCTGTTAGTGAGCGACACGGTCCTCAATGACAAGCTTCGTCTGCAGGCCCTGTCCCTTGCAAAGCCCGAAGGATGCAAGGTCGTCGTCAAAAACACCGAGGATGCTGTCAAGGCGCTCCAGAGCGGTGTGACCGATAAGTACAAACTCTTCGTGGTTTGCGAGACGATTCAGCAGGCCGGTGCCGTCGCCAAGGCGATGGGAGTCAAGAAGATCAACCTCGGCAACGTTGCCTTTAGCGAGAATGCCCGCCAGGTCTCGACGAGCGTGTTCCTCACGCCCGAGAACGAGGCCTACGTGAAGGAGCTGCTCGGCGAGGGCTATGAACTGTTCATTCAGATGATTCCGGCAGATGCGAAGACTGACGCCGCGAAGGTCATCGGTTAGGGGCCGTCATGGTTATCAAGACAATCCTGATTTTCCTTATTGCCCTTTTGGGTTATTCCGAGTGGCTGACGGGCACGAGCTACCTCCAGCGCCCGATCGTGCTCGGACCTCTGGTTGGCCTTGTCATGGGCGACATGGTGACCGGCACGATCATGGGCGCCACGATGGAGCTTGCCATGGTCGGCGCCATCTCGGTCGGCGCCTATAACCCGCCCGATACGATTTCCGGCACTATCCTGGGCGTATCTCTTGCCATGCAGGCCGGCGCGGACGCTTCGGCGGCCCTGACCCTGGGTATTCCTATCGCCACGATCGTCCTGGCGCTCGACACGGCCCTGGGCCAACCGGTCATGCTGCTGCTGGTGCACCGTATCGACAAAAACGTCGAGGACGGAGACACCAAGGCCATCACGCGCAACATGCTCATCGCCGGTTACGCGCAGAGCTGGTGCGGCCTGCTGATTATTCCCCTGGCATTCTTCTTTGGTGCCGATGCTGTTGCCAGCCTGCTCAACATCATCCCCGATTTCGTTCAGACCGGCATGGATGTCGCCGCCGCCTTCTTGCCCGCACTCGGCTTTGCGATGCTGGCGCAGATGATTATGAACAAAACAGTGGCTCCGTTCTTCTTCGCTGGCTTCTTCCTCGTCGCCTACTTTGGCATTAGCACGACGGGCGTGGCGATCTTTGCCGCGATCATCGTCGTCGCGATGACGGTTTTGGGTGATAAGAAAAAAGCGGAGCAGCCCGCAGCGGCAACCGAGGATCCTGCGATTGGGAGTGGGTTCGATGAGTTTTAAGTTTGAGTCTTCTTACGACGGGCTGATTTCCCGCGCAGACCTTAAGAAGCTGTTCTGGCGCTCGATTCCCTATGAGCATTCCTGGAACTACGAGCGTATGGGCCATATCGGCTTTATGTGGGCCCTTATGCCGATCCTTCGCAAGCTGTATCCGCAGGATGCGGACTTTAAGGCCGCCCTTAAGCGCCATATGGAGCTCTATAACGTCACGCCGTACATCTCGACGCTTCCCATGTCCATCGCCGCTGCAATGGAGGAGGTTAACGCTACTGACGATAGCTTTGACACGAGCGCGATCTCTAATGTCAAGCTTGCTTTGATGGGGCCGCTGTCCGGCGTGGGCGATGCTTTCTACTGGGGCACGCTGCGAATTTTGGCAACGGGTGTCGGCACGTCGCTGGCGCTGCAGGGCTCTATTCTTGGCCCGATTTTGTTCCTGCTCGTGTTCAACGTTCCTCACTACATCATCCGTTACCTGCTGACGTTTGTGGGATATCGCTTTGGCTCGGACATGATCAGCAAGGTCCAGGAATCGGGCATTATGGACACGATCGTCAAGATGGCCTCTATCATGGGCGCCATGGTGATCGGTGCTATGACCATGGAGATGGTCACCGTGGACATTCCGCTCATGGTCGGTGCGGGCGATGGTGCTCAGACGCTCGCCGAGCTGCTCAACGGAATCTTCCCGGGCTTTGTCACGATGGGGCTGTTTGGAATTGTCTATCTCATGCTCAAGAAGAAGATGAATCCGCTGCTCATCATGCTTGTGATCCTGCTCGTGAGTATCGCTGGCGCGTTCTTTGGAGTGCTTGGTGTCCAGTAGGGTATCCGTCATAATGAAAACAATGTAAGAGGGGGCGTCGCGCACACTGTGCTGCGGCGCCCTTTTGCCGAAAGGTGGACAAGATGGAGTATCCGCAGCTTGCCGTCATGAATATCAGCCATCGTTATTTTGACCTTGAGGAATTCTTTTCTTCGGCAGCGGCCTCGGGCTATACGTGTTGCGAGCTTTGGACCGGGGCGATGCATCTGTATGTCGATTGCCATGGATACGATTCGCTCGAGCGGGTACGGGAGCTGTCGCAGCGGTATGGGGTTCGGATTGTGGGGCTTTGTCCCGAACAGAACAACCCCAAGCCGTGGAATATCGCGGCGCGCGGGAATGAGGCGCGTGCCCGCACGCTCGCGTACTTTAAGAACGTTGTAGATATCGCGGCGGAACTTGGAGCCGAGCAGGTCATGGTCTCGAGCGGCTGGGCATTTTTGAATGAGCCGATCGAGGACGCGTGGGGTCGCAGTGCCTCGATGCTGCGTGCGATTGCCGAGCATGCGGGAGAACGCGGCGTGCGACTGGTGCTCGAGGCTCTACAACCGGTTGAGTCGATAATCGTGAACTCGGCGGCCGACACGAAGCGCATGATTGAGGCAGTTGACCATCCGGCACTTAAGGCGTGTCTGGATATGGGCGCCATGGCGGTGGCGGGGGATACCATCGACGATTATTTCGATCTGCTTGGCGATGATGTCGCCCACGTGCATTTTGTCGATGTTGCGGCAGATGGCACGACGCATCTTGCCTGGGGTGACGGCGACCGCGATATGCGCGCCGACCTGGATAGGCTGGTGGCGCGCGGCTATCGCGGAGTTGTTTCGGCCGAGACCTATGACGGGCGCTATTTTGCCGACCCCGCAGCTGCCGATGCGCAGGTAATGGCAGAGTATCGTCGTGCGATTGGCGCCTAGGTGGGGTCGGGCTGCGGCAACCTACCCTATGTTTCCAGATGAATACGGTGTGAGCGGCTGCGACGGATTTTCCCCGCAAGCACTCTAGTATGCTAAAGTACCCAGAAGACCGGCGGAGCTATGCCGGTCTTCTGCTCTATATGAAACACAGCATGAGGAGGCTCACCAGATGACGGCCACACCGTGGGGATTCCGGGACATATTGCCCGAGGAGGCTCAGGCGCGCGAGGAGATTGCGCTGACGGTGAAGGGCTGCTTCAGGGAGCATCATTACCTTCCGGTCGAGACGCCGCTGCTCGAGGACAAGGGTTCGCTCGAGGAAGGCGGGCGCATTGCAGACACGCCGTTTAAGCTCTTTGACGACGATGGTCGTCTGCTGGTGGTTCGTCCTGATAACACACTGCCGATCGTGCGTCTGGTTTCGACCTGCATGCGCGCGGCCGACCTGCCCCTGCGCCTGCGCTACGAGGCGCCGGTGGTTCGCGAGTGTCAGCGCAATGCCGGCGGCTCGCGTCAGTTTACGCAGCTGGGCTTTGAGCTTATCGGCGCGGGCGATACCGCGGGCGATGTCGAGATTGTTTCGCTGGTGGCGGAGGCCGTGCGTGAGCTGGCACTTTCCGATGCGCGCATCATCGCAGGCAGCGTGCGTCCTTTTAAGGAATTGCTCGCGGTATGCGAGGATCGTGAGCTGGCTGCCGAGGCCCTGCGCTGCGTGCACGCCAACGACTTTGTGGGCCTCGATGCCCGCGTGGCGGCAAGCGCCGAGTCCGATGCCGTCAAGGCCGCCATTAGCGAGTTGCCGCGTCTGCACGGCTGTGCCGAGGTACTCGACCGCGTGGACGCGCTGCTGGAGGCCGCCGGTATCGTCGCGCCGCTGACGCGCGAGCTGCGTGCCCTGGTCGAGGGCCTGGCACCCGAGGACGCCCAGGTGCTGTCGTTCGACTTCTCTATCATGAACTCTTTCGATTACTACACGGGCCTGGTCTTTAAGGCCTATGCCGGCGGCTTGCCCGATCCGGTCGGTTCGGGCGGACGCTATGACTCCATCTTTACCGGCGCATTTGGCGACGGTATCGAGGTGCCGGCGGCGGGCTTCGCCTTTTCGCTCGAGCGCCTGGAGGCCGCGCGCACCTCGGCCGAGGATGCCGCTTCCGATGGCGACCATGCCGCGGGCCGTGGCGCCGAGGGCCCGCTGCGCATCGCCGTGCCCAAGGGCTCGCTTAAGGCCGACACGCTCGACGTGCTCGAGGCCGCGGGTCTGGACGTCTCTGAGCTGCGTGACCCCGGCCGTCACCTGATCGTGCGCGGTCGCGACACGCGTGCCGGCGAGGGCGCGGTCGGCGATATCGAGTTTGTCATTGTGCGCCCCAGCGACGCGCCCGCCTTTGTGGGCTGCGGCGGCGCCGACTGCGGCATCTGCGGCTGGGACTCGCTTATCGAGGCCGACCTCAACCTTCTGCAGCTGGTCGATCTGGGCTACGGCCTGTGCACTTTCATTGAGGCGGAGCCCGCATGGCGCGCCGGCCAGGCCGAGCGCAACTATGCCCGCCGCGGGTCGCTTCGCGTGGCCACCAAGTACCCGCGCATCGCGAGCGCCTGGTATGCCGAGCGCGGCGTGAACGCCGACATCGTTTCGCTGCACGGTAACATCGAGCTGGGCCCCATCGTCGGCATGACCGATCGCATCGTGGATATTACCGCGACGGGCGCCACGCTGCGCGACAACGACTTGGTCATCACCGGCCGCATTATGGACTGCACGGCCCGCTTCTTCGTCAATCCGGGTGCCGCGCGCCTGGATCCGCGCGTACGCAATCTGGCAGATCGCCTGGCCGCGGCCGTTAAGGACAAGCATTTTGAGCCCGTCGCGGGCTCGGCACAATAGCGCGAGCACGCACGGGCGCCCCCATATCCGGGCTGCGGACCGATTGGTGTCGCTGCCCGGCATCTCGTTTTTCAAACGCAACCTCAACCGATAGGGGATACCGATATGAAGACCATCAAGCTTGCTCCCGGTGAGCGCCTCGTTACCAACCAACTCAACCGCAAGGGCGTGCTGCCGCAAAACATCGTCGATGCCGCCCGCGATATCGTGGCCAACGTGCGCGCTAACGGCGATGCCGCGGTGCGCGACTATTGCCGGCGCTTTGACGGCGTTGAGCTGCAGAGCTTCCGTCTGCCACAAGAGCAAATCGATGCCGCGCTCGAAGGTCTCGACCCGGTCTTTGTCGCCGCGCTCAAGAAGGCTGCACGCCAGATTCGCGAGTTCCACCAGCGCGAGGTCGAGCAGAGCTGGTTTACCACGCGCGCGGACGGCACGATGCTCGGCGTTAAGGTGACCCCGCTCGCGGCGGCCGGCATCTACGTGCCGGGCGGTCGCGCGCAGTATCCCTCCACGGTGCTCATGAATGCCATTCCCGCCAAGGTCGCCGGCGTCAAGCGCGTGGTCATGGTGACCCCGCCGCAAAAGGACGGCCTTATCAGCCCCTACACGCTCGCCGCGGCCAAGCTCGGCGGCGTGGACGAGATCTATATGGTGGGCGGCGCCCAGGCCGTGGCCGCACTGGCGTACGGTACCGAGACCATTCCACGTGTCGACAAGATTACCGGCCCGGGCAACGCCTTTGTCGCTGCGGCCAAGCAGATTGTTTCGGGCGATGTGGGCATCGACATGGTCGCCGGCCCCTCCGAGGTCTGCGTGCTGGCCGATGCCACGGCCAAGCCTATGGTGGTCGCGGCCGACCTGATGGCTCAGGCCGAGCACGATCCGCTGGCAGCCTGCTATCTGGTGACCTGCGACGAGCAGTTTGCGCGCGAAGTCGAGGCGGGCATCGACATTCTGGTGGCGCAGTCCCCGCGTGCCGAGATCACGCGTGCTTCGCTGGACAACGAGGGCACGATCGTGGTCGCCGCCGACATGGCTGCCGCCGTCGAGGCCGTGAACACCGTGGCGCCCGAGCACCTGGAGCTGCACTGCAAGGATGCGATGGGCTTGCTCGGCGGTATTCGCAACGCCGGCGCCATCTTTGTGGGCGCCTGGAGCTCCGAGCCGCTCGGCGATTATGTTGCCGGCCCCAATCACACGCTGCCGACCGGCGGCACGGCCATGTTCTCCAACCCGCTTTCGGTCGAAGAGTTCGTTAAGCGCTCGAGCGTCATTTGCTATACGCCCGAGGGTCTGCTCTCCGACGCTCCCGCTACGCAGCGCCTGGCCGAGGCCGAGGGCCTGTGGGCACACGCGCTTTCCGCCGCTCTGCGTCGCCGTGTGCTGGAGCAGGGCGAGGATGCCGTGAGTGCCGAGTCGCTGGCCGCGGCCGACCTGACCAAGGTTGCCTGGCCGGGCGACGCCGTGGCGACGGTTGCCGAGGGCGTGGACCTGGCGGCTGCAGGCGCAGATGGCGCTGGCGTAACCGGCGGGGAGGCCTAATATGGCCGAACTCACGCCTCGCATGAAGGAGCTCGTCCAGCCTTACCTGGCCGGTATTGAGCCCTACGATCCCAACTTTACGCCCACGCGCATCAACCTTTCGGCCAACGAGAACACCTATCCCGTGCCGGCTGGCGTGCGCGAGGCGGTCGACGCCGCCCTGGCTGCCACGCCGCTCAACCGCTATCCCGATCCCATGTCCAACGATCTGCGCGACGAGCTTGCCGCTTGGCATGGTGTGGCGCGCGAGAATGTCTGCGTGGGCAACGGCGGCGACGAGCTGCTCTATAACTACCTGTTGGCGTTTGGCGGCGCGGGACGGACCCTGCTCAACTGCCCGCCGTGCTTTAGCGAGTATGCGTTCTTTGCGTCGCTCTGCCAGACCGAGGTGCGCGACGTGTGGCGCGACCCCGCGACCTTTGAGCTCGACCAGGCCGCCGTGCTTGCGGCGGCACCCGAGTGTAACCTGGCAATCGTGACCTCGCCCAACAACCCCACGGGTGACGTGGCACCGCTCGACTTTGTCGCGGCGCTGTGCGATGCGTGCCCCGGCATGGTAATGGTTGACGAGGCCTACGTGGAGTTTGCCGACGATTCGTTTGGCGCGGCCACCACGGCGCAAGGCCTTATCGCCGAGCATCCCAACCTGGTGATTCTACATACGCTGTCCAAGGCGTTTGGCGCCGCCGGCACGCGTCTGGGCTATGTGATTGCGGCACCCGAGGTCGTCGACGTGTTCGCGGCGATTCGCCAGATCTATTCAGTTAACGTGCTGAGCCAGGCGGCAGCACTTGCCTGCGTGCGTGCCCGTGATGCCTACACGCCCGTGGTGGCACAGATCGCATCCGAGCGCGAGCGCGAGCTGTGCGCCCTGCGCGCAATGGCTGCCGATGGCATGCCCGTGGAGGCATGGCCGAGCGCGGCGAACTTTGTGCTCGTGCGCACGCCGCATGCCACGCGCGTGCGCGAGCGTCTGCGCGACGAGTATTCGATTTTGGTGCGCGACTTTAGCTACGCGCCGGGGCTTGCGGACTGTCTGCGCATCACTGTGGGTACGCCGCAGGAAAACGACGAGGTGCTGGCCGCGTTTGCCGCGCTGGTGAAGGAGGAGATGTAGATGGACCGCTATGCCGAGGTAACCCGCAAGACGGGCGAGACCGACATTGTCGTAAAGCTCGACCTGGACGGATCTGGCGTGTGCGATATCTCGACCGGCGTGCCGTTTTTCGACCACATACTCAACGCTTTTGGCCGCCATGGCCTGTTCGATCTGACGGTGCATGCGGTGGGCGACGTCGAGGTCGACGCGCACCACACCGTTGAGGACACGGGCATTGTGCTGGGCGAGGCGTTTTGCCAGGCGCTGGGCGACAAGGCGGGTATTACGCGCTTTGCCGACGCGGCGATCGCCATGGACGAGACACTCGTGATGGCCGCCGTGGATATCTCGGGTCGCGGGCAGGCCTATTGCGAGCTGCCCGTGCCGACTGAGCGCGTGGGCAGCTTTGATACCGAGCTGGCCGTCGAGTTCTTCTATGCCTTTGCGCGCGATGCCAAGCTCACGCTGCACGTGCGCGAGCTGGCGGGCGGCAATTCGCACCACATTATCGAGGCCGCCTTTAAGGCCGTGGGCCGCACGATGCGCCGCGCCTGCGAACTCGATCCCCGCGTGCAGGGTATCCCCAGCACCAAGGGCTCGCTGTAACCGTCACAAGGGTAAAACCACCACGAAGATGCCTGTCCTCTTTGTGGTGGTTTTGGATGATGAGAAGTGGAGGGGTCGCGTGGGCGAACCGAAGATCGTGGTGGTCGACTACCACAAGGGCAACTTGTCGAGCGTCGTGCGCGGGCTTGCGCGCGCCGGTGCTGCCGCCTGCACGTCGGACGATCCGGAGCAGATCCGCAACGCCGACGGCCTGGTCATCCCGGGCGTGGGTGCGTTCTATGACGCGATCGCCTTTATGCGTCAGAGCGGCGAGGAGGTGGCCGTGCTCGATGCCGTTGCCGCCGGAACTCCGCTGCTCGGCATCTGCCTGGGCCTTCAGCTGTTTTTTGAGCGCGGCAACGAGGGCGTGCCTGCGAACGAGGACGCGGACGCGGACGACGATGCCTCCGAGCAGGCCGGTGGTCCCTGGGTCGATGGCCTGGGCATCATGCGTGGCTCGTGCACGCACCTGGAGTCGAGCCGTCTGAAGGTCCCGCACGTGGGCTGGGACCAGGTGCGCATGACGCCCGCCGGTGCGGCCGATCCGTTGCTTGCCGGTTTTGCCGAGGGCGCCAACATGTATTTCACTCACAGCTACGCGGTGGCCGACGACGTCGATGCCGCCGATGTGTTGGCGCGCACGCACTATACACGGAGCTTCCCGTGCATCGTGCGCCACGGCAACGTGTGGGGCTGCCAGTTCCATCCCGAGAAATCCTCTGCGCTGGGTCAGCGCATCCTTAAGAACTTCGTGAGCATCGTCGAGGGGGCCGGCCGATGATTCTGTTTCCCGCAATCGATTTGATCGGCGGCAAGGTCGTGCGCCTGGAGCGCGGCGACCGGAGCCGCTGTAAGGTGTATTCTGACGACCCCGTGGCCGTTGCCCGCTCCTTTGCCGAGCAGGGCGCGAGCTGGGTGCACGTCGTCGACCTGTCCGCTGCCTTTGGCGAGGACGAGGACGCGTGCGCTGCCAACTTGGCAGCGATTAAGGCCATCTGCGGCGTCGACGGTCTGTCCGCGGACGTGGGCGGCGGCGTTCGTTCGCTCGCGCGCATCGACGAGCTGGCCGGCTACGGCGCGCGTCGCATCGCGCTAGGCACGGTGCTCGTGACCGAGCCGGGATTTGCCGAGGTGGCGGCGCAAGGCTTTGGCGAGTTACTGGTGGCAGACATTGCCGCCCGTGACGGCCAGGTCAAGGTGAATGGTTGGCGCGACGGCGCGGGTGTGGCGCTCGACGACGCCGTGGCGCAGCTCACCGAGCTGGGCTTTAAGCATCTGGTGTATACCGACATCGCGCGCGATGGCATGCAGACGGGCATCGACGTGGCGGCGTATCGCCATGTGGCCGAGGTCGCGGGCTTTCCCGTCGTGGCTTCGGGCGGCATCTCGACGCTCGACGATATCCGCGCACTGGCCGCGGTGGGCGAGGATGCCATCGAGGGTGCCATTACCGGTCGTGCGCTCTACGAGGGCAACTTTACGCTGGCCCAGGCGTTGGCCGCCGCCCGAGGGAAGGAGTAGCCCATGCTTGCCAAACGCGTGATTCCCTGTCTGGATGTTAAGGACGGCCGCGTGGTCAAGGGCGTCAACTTTGTGAGCCTGCGCGATGCTGGCGACCCGGTGGAGCTGGCGCGCGCCTACGACCGCGAGGGTGCAGACGAGGTCGTCTTCCTGGACATTACCGCGACGAGCGACAACCGCGCGACGACCATCGAGATGGCGGCGCACGCGGCCGAGGAGCTCGCTATTCCCTATACCGTGGGCGGCGGTTTCCGCGACTTGGCGGGCATGCGAACCATGGTTGCCGCCGGTGCCGACAAGGTGTCGCTTAACTCTGCCGCCGTGCGCGATCCGTCGTTGATCAGCCAGGCCGCCGCGGCGTTTGGCAGCCAGGCCGTGGTCGTGGCGATTGATGCCAAGCGCGTGGGCCTGCCCGGTCAGCCGGATGCCGACAAGTGGGAGGTCTTCACGGCGGGCGGTCGCAACGCCACGGGTATCGATGCGGTGGCGTGGGCCGAGGAAGCGGCTCGTCGCGGCGCCGGTGAGATCTTGCTCACCAGCATGGATCGCGACGGCACCAAGGCTGGCTTCGACCTGGCACTCACCCGCGCCGTGGCGCGCGCGGTGCCGATCCCGGTGATCGCAAGCGGCGGCGTGGGCACGCTCGAGCATTTTGCCGAGGGCGTGATCGAGGGCGAGGCCGATGCCGTGCTGGCGGCCAGCGTCTTTCACTTTGGAACTTTCAGCATTCGCCAGGTGAAGGAGTATATGGCCAGCCAAGGCATCCCTGTGAGGCTGGACTTCTAGTGCTGCGGCTTGCCCAGGCACCGCATCTTGCCGCTCAAACCGTCGCTCGCGTACCAAAGTACGCGTCGCTCCTCTTTCGCGGCAACCTGCGGCACCTGGACAACCCTCGCCGACCTGTGGGATTTCGTTTGTTACTTGGGAGAAATGATGACTGAGGTAATAAATGCTACCGAGCTTAAATACGACGCCCGCGGGCTGATTCCTTGCGTGGTTCAGCAGCATGACACCGGTGAGGTGCTTATGGTTGCTTGGATGAACGAGGAATCGGTGGGGCTGACGCTCAAGACCGGGACCACGTGGTTTTGGAGTCGCAGCCGTCAGGAGCTCTGGAACAAGGGCGCGACGAGTGGCAACATGCAGGAGGTCAAGGAGCTCTGGGCCGACTGCGATAGCGATACGCTGCTGGTCAAGGTGGACTCACCGGGCCCGGCCTGCCATACCGGCAACCGTACCTGCTTCTTTAAGCGCGTGGAAGGGGGAGTGCGATGAAAGTCGTGACGCCGTTCGAGGTCGCCGAATGCAACACCGAGCTCCTCCGCGCGGGCGTGCCATGCCGCGTGCACCTGACTGATGCCTGCGGGGCGCAGTCGCTTTGGCTCGAGGCCGAGAAGGAAAGGCTCGATGAGGCCCATGCCGTCATCGTCGAGTTCTTTGAGAAAAAGGGCGCAAAGCCTCGGTTCGATGAGGCCGGTACCTACTTTACGCTGCAGTAACGAGAGGAAATAACCATGGGAGTCAGAACAGCTAACGTGCAGCCGGGAAACATCGGTGAGACGCTGACGGGACTGGCCGAGGTGATTCACAGTCGTCGCGACGCATCGCCGCAGGAGAGCTATACCGCGCGTCTGCTGACCGACGTCGAGGACGAGCTGCTCAAGAAGCTTGCCGAGGAGGCGAGCGAGGTGATCATGGCCTGCAAGGATAACGACCACGATCACATCCGCTACGAGGCCGGCGACCTGATCTACCACCTGCTCGTGACGCTCGAGCGCTACGGCATCACCCTCGACGAACTGGCCGGCGAACTCAACGCCCGCCGCCACTAGTCATTGGGGACGTTCTTAAACGACTAGTTAGGCGAGGGGCGTGGATTCCCATTCGCCGGTGGGGTGGGGGATATCGAAGGCCCGGTAGCCGCAGTCGTAGGCGTGGGCCTGGGCCTCGCGGATGTTCCAGCAGATGTCGCAGGCGCGGTGCGCGTCCGAGCCAAAGGTGATGGGCACCTCGGCATGGGCGAAGCGGCGCAACAGCCCGGTCGCGGGGTAGTAATCGTCGAGCCCCTTGCGCGGTGCGGCGGTCGAGACCTCAACGCGGCGACCCGTATCGTGGGCGCATTCGGCCATCTGCTCCCAAAACGGCGCGGGGTCAAAGTCGGGTGCAAAGCCGTCCTTCGAAAAGCGCATGACCAGGTCGGGATGGGCCATCGCGTCAAAGTTGAGTGAGCTTTCGCAAGCACGGCACCAGTCGTCGACGTAGCACTCCCACACGCCGCGCACGCCTAAGTTTTCCCAAACATGCAAGTTGGTATCGTCGTCGATCCAACCGCAAAGGGAATCGGGTGTATCGGGGCGCGCGACGTCCTCTGTCCCTGCCGTGCCCGCGGCGCCTGCCGCAATATCGCCCGGGTTGCCAATCCAGTGCACGCTGCCCAGACGTACGACGGCGCCCTGGGACCAGTGCTCTACCAAGGGCTCGCAGCCCTCGTACCAATCGCATTCAAAACCGTAGATAAAGGTGAGCTCCGGCGCAATCTGCGCGGCGAGTTTGCGGGCGTCCTCAAAGGCCAAACGATGTGCCGGCAAGTCGCCCTCGACGACCTGCACCTCGCAGTTAGCATCCATACTGGCGGGCAGGGTAAGGTGGTCGGTCGAGACCATGACGCGGCAGCCGGCGGCAGCAGCGGCACGGACGTTGTCCTCGAACGAGGCGTGCCCGTCCGAGAACGAGGTATGAGTATGGCAATCGACCAGCGGGCAGGCGGGCATGGCGACTCCTTTGCATTTGGTGAATCCGCTCCATTGTAATGGTGCAGCTCTCAACACGCCGCGCACGCCGGGTGCCGAAATCGAGTGGAAAGGCGGGGCGGCGCGTGCCGGCGCCGGCGACTACTTGCTTCGTGCCGCCGCGCGTTTGGCCTGCACTGTTACCATCGCGTGTCTCACGGCGGTGATGGGGCGATAGCGGATCATACGCGGTCCCGACCAACGCATAACCTCGCGGATCTTCTCGCGCATGGCAGGCCGGTAACAATGCGAAGGACATGCCGAGCAAAATGTCTTGGTGCCCATGTGCGGGCAGTGCTCAATGCGCGCGATGGCGTATTTCTGCAGCTCGGCGCATTCGGGGCAGAGCGTAATGGTTCGAAGGCCGAGTTTCACGCGCACGGACTCATCGCCGCCAGCCTGTTCGACCACATGCCCGCCGCCATGATGCCCACGACACCACAGCGCAATCATCTGCGACACCATTTGGGCCTCACGCTCACGTTTGCGTGCTAGCTCCGGTGTGTCGACTGGGCGCGCCATTAGCTCAGCCTCCCGTGCTCGACCGAAAGCGAGAAATCGGCAAACGCGCAGGTGCTGGCACGGTGGCTCACGAGCACAATGGTCTTGCCGCGGCGCTTGAGCTCGTCGATTGCCTGCATCACGGACGCCTCGTTGAGAGCATCGAGCGCGCTGGTGGGTTCGTCGAGCAAGATGAAGGGTGCGTCGTTGAGGAAGATGCGCGCAAGGCCGATGCGCTGGCGCTCGCCGCCCGAAAGCGAGTCGCCCAGCTCGGCAACGGGCGTGTCGAGTCCCTGCGGCAGACGGTCGATGAGCGTGGTGAGTGAGGCGGAGCGGCAAGCGTCGAGCAGCTCGGCATCGGTGGCGTTGGCGTGCGCGACCAGCAGGTTCTCGCGTACGGTGCCGCAGAACAGATGCGTGTCCTGGGTCATATAGGCCTCGTGGCTGCGCAGGCTCGCCGTGTTGATGTGGCGGGCATCGACGCCGCTCACCGTGATGGTGCCGGCTGCGGGGTCCCAAAAGCGCATGAGCAGCTTAAGCAGCGTCGACTTGCCCGAACCCGAGCGCCCCATGATGCGGGTCATGGTACCGGGCGCAAAGGTGCAGGTCACGTCGTCGAGGATGAGACTCGCAGCGGTGTCGTTCGCGACCTGCTCTGTGGCGCCCGCACCGCCCGCGTCCACGCCGCCCACATAGCTAAAGCTCACATGCTCGGCTGCGGCGCCGGCAAACTCAACGTTCTGTCCATCGGCGACCTCGGCGCACTGGGGCTGCTCGTCGAGCAAATCGAGCACGCGTGCGCCCGAGGCGAGCGTCTCCTGCAGTGAGGCGCCCAGGCGGCTCACGGCCATCACCGAGCCAAACGACGACACAAAGGTAAAGACGGCGACAAACGCTGCGGCAAAGTCAATCGTTCCCGCAGCCACCAGCTGCAGCGCACGCCCGAGCATCACCAGATTAGCCACAAGAATAAGCGCATCGGCTACGGCCTCGCTGACCGCCTGGCGGCGCTTGAGGCGCGCGTCCACGGCGCCGACTTGCTCGGTCAGCTTGCCCAGGGCACGGCTGCGATCGGTGCCACCGGCAAACTGGATGGTCTCGCCCGCGCCGCGCAGACTGTCGAGTACAAAGGCGCCCAGCTTACCGGCGCCCTCGCGGCTCTGGCGGCCGGTGGTGCCGCATGCCTTGGCCGAGGTCAGGGGCAGCAGCACGCCCAGGACCGCGTAGGCCACGAGCGCGATGCCCGCGAGCTCGGGGCTCACAGCCAGCAAAAAGCCCTCAAACACAACGGTGCAGACCAGAGCGATGGCAATGGGCGAGATGGTGTGCGCGTAGAAGACCTCGAGCAGCTCGATATCCGAGGTGACCAGGCTCACGAGCTCGCCCTTGCCGCGGCCCTCGAGCTTGGCGGGGGCGAGCTGGCGCAGGGCGCCAAACACCAGGTCGCGAATGTGTGCGAGCAGACGGAATGCGATGTAATGGTTGCAGAGCTGCTCGCCGTAGTGGAGCGGCCCGCGTGCGATGCCGCAGGCGGCACAGGCCGCGCATGCTGCGATCAGACCAAGCCCCAAGGCGTTGCGGCCCAGCGCGGCCATAAGGCCGAGGGCACCAAAGGCCGGCACGAACGCGGCGGTGAGCATGCCGATGCTGCCCAGCGCGACGGCTAGCACAAGCCAGCCGGCAAGCGGTCGGATGAGCCCCATCATGCGCCACATGATGGACGGCGCCGAGCGACGGGCGCGGCCGGAGTCAGGCGCCGCGGTAGCGGAAGACGAGCCGGCACCGTTGAGGCCATCGGTACGGGCGGTGCTGCCGTCAACAGCCTCAACCGCGCCGGCATCCTCGGCATCACCCTCCGCATACGCATATGCCGAGAGCTGCTCCTGGCTGTTCCACATGCGCGCATAGGCGCCCGCGCCCGACAGGAGCTCATCATGGGTGCCGCGCTCGGCAATGCGACCGCGCTCCAGCACCAGAATCTGGTCGGCGTCCACGATTGTCGACAGGCGATGCGCCACCACGATCACGGTGTGCTCGCCGGCAAGCGACGCGATGACCTCGCCGA
Organism: uncultured bacterium; assembly: GCA_905214435.1. Lineage (GTDB taxonomy): Bacteria > Actinomycetota > Coriobacteriia > Coriobacteriales > Coriobacteriaceae > Collinsella. The sequence goes on along the minus strand of CAJMMA010000001.1, from coordinate 104,968 downwards.
TTGCGGCTTCGCTTGCGGCGTCCACATTGCTCGTCGCCTCGTCAAACACATAGATGGGCGAGTCGTGCAGCAGGGCGCGGGCCATGCACACGCGCTGGCGCTGGCCGCCCGAAAGGTTGGTGCCGCCCTCGTTAATCACCATGTCGAGCCCGCCGTCGGCCTGCACAAAGGCCGCCACGCGCGTGCGGCCGAGCGCGCGCAAAAGCTCGGCGTCGGTGGCGTTGGGCTGGGCGAGCAGCAGGTTGTCGCGCAGGGTGCCGGCAAACAGGTAGCCGTTGGTGGGCACCAGCGTGACGGCGCGCATGAGTGAGGTGGCCGTGGCATCGCGCAGTTCAACGCCGCCAATGCGCACGCTGCCGCGGTAGGCACCCTTGCGGCCCGAGATAATCCCCGCGAGCGTGGACTTGCCGCCGCCGCTTTCGCCCACGAGTGCCACGAGCGAGCCGTGCGCAATGGTCGCGCTGGCGCTGTCTAGCACCGTGCGGTCGCCGTATGCATAGCTCACGCCCGCGAGCTCGATATCGCCGCGACCGTCAAGCTCAACATCGCCGCGCTCGGGCTCGGGCGTATCCAAAATGCCAAACATGCGGCGCGAGGCGGCCATGCCGTTCATGGCCGTGTGGAACAGCGATCCCAGGCGGCGCATAGGCAAAAAGAACTCCTGCGACAGAAAGACGATGAGGAAGGCAGCCTCAAAGCCAATCTTGCCCGTGGCGAGCTGCAGCGTGGCTACGATAATGCCGAGCGCGGCGCCCATATAGACGACCAGGTCCATAACGCAAATGGAGCGCAGCTGCATCACCAGCAGGCGCATGGTCGCTGTGCGGAAACGCTCGGACTCGGCGTTGATGCGCTCGTGCCAGCTGCGATCGGCCTGGTAGACCTTAAGGGTGGTGAGACCCTGCACGGCCTCCAGGAACATGCCGCCCAGATCGACATAGCTGCCCCAGTACTCGGCACCGATCTTTTTGGCGTTGCGCATGACCATCATGATGGAGACGGGGATGACCGGAACGCAGGCGAGCAGCAGCGCGGCGGGAAGACCCGCCTGGCCCACGAGCAGTACAAACAGCGTGATGGGTGCCAAGCCGGCAAAGAAGAGCTGCGGCAGGTAACCGCCAAAGTACACCTGGAGTTGCGTGGCGCCCTCGACGCTGGTCTGGACGGCCTCGGCGGTGGGGACGGTTTCGGTGTAGGAGGGGCCGAGTGCGGTGAGCTTGTCGTAGACGAGCGAGCGCACGCGGCGGACGGCCTCGAACGCGGCCTTGTCGCCGGCGCGTTGGGCCAGGTAGATGGAGGCGGCGCGCACGATGATGGCGGCGGCGAGCGGCAAGGCCGCCTGTGCGAGGGCATCGACGGCGAGCGCGGCGGAAAGACCGTTCGTGACGATGCCGCCCAAGATGCGCGCAAGCATCCACATCACCGTGATGTTTGCCATGAGCGCGATCCACTTAAACAGGACGCTTGCCATAATGTAGGGCGTTGCCTGCGGAACCAGGGAGAAGAGCCGCTTCTCGAACATGAAACCTCCTATGCCGTAACGGTGCCGGGCTGGGTCCTCGGCAGCCGCTTAGTTAGCCAAATGCAACTAGAGTAACATCGTGCAGCGGGTAAGTATGCCGAGGGTAATTTTTAGCCGATGAACTGCGTAGTAAGTTCAAAATTGTTGAGTGCGGCGAACTTTGTGGTGGACGGAATGCGGGCGCAATTTTGATCGTGTGCGGCCCGCTCCAAAACGTGTACGTCAGCCCCCAAAACCGACAAAAAATGACATGTTTGGAGGCTGACGTACATGTTTGGATAGGGGCAAGGGCGACGACGGACGAAAGTCACGCCTGTGCCACGTTCGATGTGCTAGCGTTTGGGTGAATAAAACGAGCCCGTGCGGAAAGGATCCGGACCGTATGCAACGTGGAAGTACATCTCCGCTGTCCCGCGAGACCGATGCGCCCGAAACCATCGTCAAGCTGGAGTGCGACATCGATGATGCGTCGCCCGAGGTACTCGCCTATGCCGCCGACCGCCTGCGCGAGGCAGGCGCCCGCGAGGTGCACTGGCTGCCCCTCTACTGCAAAAAAGGCCGCCCCGGCTGGCAGCTGCAGGTGATCTGCTCGCATGAGGATATCGAACGCCTGCAGACGATTATCTTTTTGGAAACCACGACCAACGCCGTTCGTCGCCAGGTGATGGAACGCGTTTGCCTGCCGCGCCGATTCGAGCAGGTGACGACGCCTTGGGGCGAGGTATCCGTTAAGGTGGCGACCCTGCCAGACGGCAGCGAGCGCGCGGCTCCCGAGTACGAGGATTGCGCCCGTCTTGCCCGCGAACATGGCGTGCCACTCCAACGCGTGATGCAGGCGGCTCAGAGCGCGGCGCTACGATTCGAGTAGCACGGTAGATGGGCTCCACATCCGCCGGACCCCGTATTCAGCCCCCATCAACCCCACCCGAAAGGACCACCATGAAATACCTCATCGCCTCCGACATTCACGGCTCGGCATACTGGACAGAGCGCCTGTGCGCCGCCATCGAATCCGAACAGCCCGACCGCATTGTGCTGCTGGGCGACCTGCTCTACCACGGCCCGCGTAACGACCTGCCGCGCGACTACGCCCCCAAACGCGTGATTCCGCTGCTCAACGCCCTGGCCGACCGCATCATCGCGGTGCGCGGCAACTGCGACGCCGAGGTCGACCAGATGGTCCTCGACTTCCCCGTCATGGCTGACTACGCCACACTATTCGACGAGACCGGACGTGAACTGTTCCTGACGCACGGCCACGTCTTTGGCGCCGGCATGCATAACAGCGTTGACCACGCGCCCGCGCTGCCCGAGGGCTCCGCGCTCGTCTACGGCCATACGCACATCAAGGTTAACGAGGAAAGCGCCGCGCACCCGGGTCTGTGGCTCTTCAATCCCGGCAGCGTGAGCATCCCCAAGGACGGCACACATAGCTACGGCGTCTACGAGGGCGGCGCGTTCCGCCATGTGATCATGGGGGAGGACTAACCATGGCCGAGCATATGGCTCAGCAAAATGCCGAGGGTTCGCGCGACCTGTCCACGCTGGTAGACGCGTCGGCCGAGCTGCAGCATCTGGTGCAGACCATCTGGCGCCTGCGTCAGCCCGACGGCTGCCCGTGGGACCGCGAGCAGACGCACCGCAGCATTGGCAAGAACATGATCGAGGAAGCCTACGAGGCGCTCGACTGCATCGAGGCCGACGACGCGGCACACCTGCGCGAGGAGTTGGGCGACGTGCTCATGCAGGTCGTACTGCATGCGCAGATTGCGGCGGATGCCGGCGAGTTTTCGCTGGCCGATGTGGCGCGCGATATCGACGCCAAGCTCATCCGTCGTCACCCGCACGTGTTTGGCGATGCGGATGCCGACAACTCCGACGAGGTGCTCAAGATTTGGGACGAGGTCAAGCTTGCCGAGAAGGCCGCCAAAGATCAGGCCGTGGCGGCAGGCGGGGCCGCACCCGAGGGTCTGCTCGACGGTGTGCCCACGCACCTGCCGGCGCTGATGCAGGCTCAGAAGGTGTCGCGCAAGGCGGCTGCCGTGGGCTTTGAGTGGGAGACGGTCCAGGACGTGTGGGACGAGGTCGCTGAGGAGCGTGCCGAGTTTGAGGCCGAGGCTCCCGGCTCGCCCGAGCGCGAGATGGAGTTTGGCGACCTGCTCTTTGCCCTGGTCAACGTTGCGCGCAAGGAGGGAATCGACGCCGAGAGCGCCCTGCGTGCCAGCACGGCAAAGTTCCGCCGCCGCTGGGCCGCGATGGAGCAGATGGCGGCCGACGCCCACGTGGATCTGGCCGAGCTTTCGACCCACGGCCTCAATGACCTCTGGGATGCCGCAAAGGCAGAGGAGTAAGACTGCGGGGGCGACGGGACGGACTTTCTCATCGCCCCCATTATTTTTCAAAAAGATTGTATCCCTTGGCTAACTTAGGGCATAATGCAAAAAGTGCGATAAGGCTAACTTATGAACCTGCGCGCCACTGTAGCGTGCAAGCCGTGTCGCCAAGCATTCAACCCGTTTCCAAGTGAGAGGGAGACAACATGAGCGATATTTTGGATGTCTACGGTCGCGAGGTACTCGACAGCCGCGGCAACCCCACCGTCGAGGTCGAGGTCGTGCTCGAGGACGGCAGCTTCGGCCGCGCGATGGTGCCTTCGGGCGCTTCGACCGGCGCCTTTGAGGCATGCGAGCTGCGCGATGGCGACAAGGGCCGCTACCTGGGCAAGGGCGTTTCGCAGGCCGTCGAGCACGTCAATAACGAGTGCGCTAACGCCGTCGTGGGCCTCGACGCCTTCGACCAGCGCGCCGTCGATGCCGCGCTGATTGCCGCGGACGGTACCCCCAACAAGACCAAGCTCGGTGCCAACGCCATCCTGGGCGTGTCGCTGGCCGTCGCCCGCGCCGCTGCCGAGTCGGCGGGTCTTTCGCTGTACCAGTACCTGGGCGGCGTCAACGCCCATCTGCTGCCCACGCCCATGATGAACATCCTCAACGGCGGCGTGCATGCCGACAATAACGTCGACTTCCAGGAGTTCATGATCATGCCGGTGGGCGCCCCGAGCTTTGCCGAGGGCCTGCGTTGGTGCGCCGAGGTCTACCACACCCTCAAGGGCGTGCTGCACGAGGCCGGCCTGGGCGGCGGCGTGGGCGACGAGGGCGGCTTTGCGCCCAACCTTAAGACCAATGCCGAGCCGTTCGAGTACATTACCAAGGCCGTCGAGAAGGCTGGCTTTAAGCCCGGCGTCGACTTCATGTACGCCATGGACCCGGCCTCGACCGAGTTCTACAACGCCGAGACCGGCATGTACGAGCTCAAGGGCGAGGGCGTGGAGTACACGAGTGCCCAGATGGTTGATTACTGGGAGAAGCTCGTCGACACCTATCCCATCATCTCCATCGAGGACGGCATGGCCGAGGAGGACTGGGACGGTTGGGTTGAGCTTACCCGCCGCATTGGCAACAAGGTGCAGCTGGTGGGCGACGACCTGTTCGTCACCAACACCGAGCGCCTCAAGAAGGGCATCGAGCTGGGTGCCGCCAACGCGATCCTGGTCAAGGTCAATCAGATCGGCACGCTCACCGAGTCGCTCGAGGCCATCGAGACCGCCAAGGAGGCCGGTTACGCTTGCATCGTGAGCCACCGCTCCGGCGAGACCGAGGATTCCACGATCGCCGACCTGGTCGTGGGCGTCAATGCCGGCCAGATCAAGTCGGGCGCCCCGTGCCGCAGCGACCGTATCGCCAAGTACAACCAGCTCATTCGCATCGAGGACGAGCTCGAGGGCAGCGCGCGCTACGCCGGCAAGGCCGCGTTCTACAACATTCGCTAGGCACGCGGAGCTCGCGGGGGCGGGGAAGACTCGGATTCGCCTTGCTCCAGCCGGGCGCTGTTGAGCACCATTGGGCGCTGGGCCATATGGCTCAGCGCCTTTTTTATGTCGAGCAAAGGCTGCCGAAGGTGGTGCGCGCGCTCGTGCTATAACTAGAATACTTAGCGCAAACAAACCTCAACCGCACAAGGCGCACATGGATCAGATTTACGACAACAGGTACTATTCCGCCGGTTCGCGTGAGCCGTCGCCTCGCCGTGCGCGCACGGTGCAGCTCGGTGGGTCCGCCTACGCCGGCGCCGACCGCTCCACGCAGCGCCCGACAAGTACCTCGCGCCCCAATGCTCATGTGAATACTTCGGCAGATGGACCGGTGCGCCCGGCACGTTCGACACATGCGTCGCGTCCCTCGGCCCAGACGCACGACAGGTCGAGCAGGCCTTCGAGCCGTCTTTCGGGCTCGGACTTTATGCGCTACGCCAACGACAACGCGGTGGTCAAGGCGATCTATGACTTTACGCATGGCCCTCTGCGTCCGCTGTTTATCGGTATCGTGGTGGCGCTGGTGCTCGTGAGCCTGTATTTCCCCGTGCGCGATCTGTACGTGGCAAAGCGTTCGAGCGATATCTTGGCCAAGCAGGTCGAGATTCGCCAGCAATACAATGATGAGCTGCAAAAAAGCGTCGACAAGCTGCTCTCGGAGGAGGGTATCAAGGACGCGGCGTCCGAGGACCTGGGCCTGGTGATGCCCGGCGAGAAGAAGATTGACGTGCTAGGCTTGGACGACGATTCGGACTCGTCGTCGAGCAAAAAGTCCTCAAACGCCAAGAAGGCCAGCGAAGTGGCCAAGGAAATCGAAGAAGTCGGCAAGGACGCGCCGTGGTACATCCAGGCGCTCGACATGCTGTTTGGGTTTAACGGCGTCGAGGGCCAGACGGTCGTGTCCAACGGCAAATAGCGCCCGGAGGGGAGCCCGCAATGACAAATTGCAAACGCTATAAGGTGGCCGCGATCGACCTGGGAACGGTGTCGTCGCGACTGGTGTTGGCCCAGGTCGAGGGCGGAGCGATTGTGGAATCGTCCAAGCATACCGAGATTACCGACCTGGGCGAGGGCGTGGACGCGACGGGGCGCTTCTGCGAGGCGGCTGTCGAGCGTGTGCTCGCTGCGTGCCGCATGTTTGTGGACGAGGCCCGTGCCTTTGGGGCCGTGTGCGTCTGCACCACGTGCACGAGTGCCGCGCGCGATGCGTCCAATGCCGCGCTGCTGCTGGACGGCCTGCGCGAGTTGGGGCTCAAACCACAGGTGATTCCGGGCGAGGTCGAGGCGCGCCTGACGTTTTTTGGCGTGGCGCACGACTTTGCCGGCGAGCGCATCATCGTCGCGGATTCGGGCGGCGGGTCCACGGAACTCGCGACGGGCGTATACGCTCCGGAGCGCGGCGTCTTTGCGCTGGAGGGAACGCGCTCGCTGGACATCGGTTGCCGTCGCGTGACGGAGCGCTTTTTCTCTGCGTTGCCGCCCGCGGATGGCGAGCTTGCTGCCGCTGCCGCGTGGGCAGGCGAGCAGTTCGCCGCCTATTTTGAGGGCCTGCCCAGCGACTTTGAGCGCGCCGAGCGCCTCGTTGCGGTGGGCGGTACCGTCACCACGCTCGTGGCGCTGGTCCACGAACTGGAGCCGTACGACTCGAACTTTGTGCACCTGCGCGAGCTTACGATGGAGCAGATCTCGGCCGCCATCGATCGTATGTCTACGCTGGATGTGGAGGGTATCGCCGCGCTACCGGGTGTACAGCCCAAACGCGCGGGCGTGATTCTGGCCGGCGCCGTGGTGATTCGCGAGCTCATGCGAGCCGGCGGCTACAAGACGCTCACCGTAAGTGAGAACAGCCTCCTCGCCGGTATGGCTGCCACTATCAACGAGACTCTCGACGGTGCCATTCCCACCATCGCCTGGACCCCCGCTCTCAGCACCCTTTAAATAAGTTGCGGTGAAATACGGACTAAAATCGCCCTTTCGGGCCCCAAACAGTCCCTATTCCACCGCAACTTAGAGGCTTGACGGCGTCCGAAAGAAACGAGCCCGCATCCCAAAGGGACACGGGCCCGTAAAAGCCAAATGGTAGGGGCGGTGGGACGTCCGCGCATTTGCTGCGCAAATACGCACCGGCTTCGGCCGCCTGTCGGCGCCCTCGCCGGCTCGCTACGGACGCTGCGCGTCCGCTTAACGCTCGCCCCCTCGCGGGTTCGAGTCCCACCGGCATCCAAAAGAAACGAGCCCGCATCTCAAAGGGACACGGGCCCGTAAAAGCCATATGGTAGGGGCGGTGGGACTCGAACCCACAATCCTTGCGGCGAGAGATTTTAAGTCTCCTGCGTATGCCAATTCCGCCACGCCCCCGTGAGACTAGAAGTCTAGCACAAGCCGTCCGTTACGCGTTGACGGCCATCGAGTGTTGGCCCGACTTCTCCAGGAACTCCTGGAACTTGGCTTCGTCGCCCTTGTTCTGGTACTGCAGGGCCAGCAGGTACTCCAGTCGGCAGCGCTTGACCGGGTCGTCGCCAACATCCTCGAGCATGCGCTCCAGCTCGGGAATGTCGTTGTGGCGCTTGAGGATCATCGTGTCGTACATCAGCTGGCATTCGTGTGCGACCGCCTCGGCCTGACCGCCCTCAAAGCCCTTGATCTCGTGCAGAAGCTCCTTGGACTTTTTGCGGTCCTCCTGGCCAACGTAGTAGTTAAAGGCTTTGATCACCAGGTCGACGCGCTGCATCTTGGGCAGATTGAGCCCCAGCAGCAAATCGAACATCTCATCGGCGCGCTTGTGGTCCTCGCGCAGCAGATAGGAGTTCAGGCGCAGGTAGTCGCGGTTGTAGCGCGGGTACAGCATGCTGGTGAGTCTGCCGTCGAGCAAACGATCGAACTCGTCCCACTGCTTGGCAGCCATAAGCTGCTGCAGGCGCTTGAACGTTGTGCGTTTTTTGACGCTAAAGAACACCGACACGGCGATGCAGATGATAACGACGGCGGTCCAGAGTGTGCGGGAATCGGGCATATTGGGATCCTTAGTCGCTCATAAAGCGAGCGGTATGACAACACGTACTAGATGTATTATACGCAGCGCGCAAGCAAACTGGCATAAAAGCTCATCGAGGCTGAGTGCCATCGCTCGCTGCGGTACACTTACCTAAAGTAAACCATGAAGGGAGACATTACCTATGAAGAAGATCGTTTTGGCTTGCGGTGCTGGCGCTGCTACTTCCACGCTTGTTGCCCAGAAGGTCGCCACCATGCTCGACGCCAATGGTTATGCCGGCAAGTATGAGATCGTGCAGTGTGCCATCTCCGAGGCCAAGGACTACTGCGACGAGGGCGCCGACCTGCTGATCGCCACCACCGTTGCCCCCGAGGGCCTCACCTGCCCGTACGTGAGCGGCGTGCCCTTCATGACGGGCATGAACCGCGTCGCTGCCGAGAAGGCCGTCCTCGACGTCATGGCTCAGTAGGCGCTGACTGTATGAGTGAGCAGAACGCCAATCCGGTCGAGCTCTTTGGCATGCGCGTTGCCCATGTGGGCATTAACGCCACCGACCCGGCAGATGCCCTGGAGATCGCGGAGCTGTTCTCGACGATGATGGGCCTGCCCGTTATCGAGACCCCGGTTTCGTACTTTAACGATTCGCTGGTCGAGATCATGAAGCAGAACGGTCGTGGCGCCAAGGGCCACATTGGCTTTGCCGTCAACGACATCGATGCGGCCGAGAAGTGGTTTGCCGAGCGCGGGCTCGAGGTCAACGAGGAGTCGCGCGTGCTGCTGCCCGACGGCGGCACCAAGCTCGTGTACTTTAAGCGCGAGTTTGCCGGTTTCGCCGTGCACCTGTGCCGCGAGTAGCGCACAAGCTGCCATAGCTAGCAAAAAGGGATAGGGCCGTGTGGCCCTATCCCTTTATTTATGCCGAGGGGCTTCCTAGCGCGGCAGGCGAATCGTAAAGCGGCTGCCGACGCCCTCGACTGAGGTCACGCCAATGACACCGCCATGGCTGTCGACGATCCACTTGGCAATGGCAAGCCCCAGACCCGAGCCCTGCGCGCCGGCATCGCGTGCGTTGTCGGCGCGGTAGAACCGTTCAAACGCGTGGGCTGCGGATTCCTGGTTCATGCCGATGCCCTCGTCCTCAACACTTATGTCGATCGTGCCCGCGCCCGCATCCGGCGTCACGCCAAACGAGATGGATGTGCCCGCGTCCGAATACTTGGCGGCGTTCTGCACGATCACGCGCAGAGCCTGCTTCACGAGCGCCACGTCAACGGGCGCGTCGCAGCGCGGGTCGCTGGTAAGTGCGGCATCGTACGCCAGTCGATATGTGTGCGCGGCATCGATCATCTGCGATTCCTCGCATACCTCGCCGACCAGTGCGGCCAGGTTAGTATTCGCACGCCGCAGGACCGTGCGCCCGGCATCGCCGCGCGCCAAAAACAGCAGCTGCTCCACGAGCTCCTGCATATGCTCGCTTTCGGCCTTGAGCGAGGCAATGGACTCTGCCAGCACGTCCGGGTCGTCTTTGCCCCAGCGGTCGAGCATGTTCACGTAGCCCTGAATCACCGCGATGGGCGTGCGCAGCTCGTGGCTCGCATCGTTGACAAAGCGCATCTGCTGCAGCTTGGCCTCTTGCATCTGGCGCAGTAGGCGGTTGAGTGCAACCTCGATGCTTGCCAGGTCGGCGTCGCCGGTAGTGACGCTCGGCGAGTCGACGCTTGCGCGCTCGATGGCCTGCTCCAGTGTTTCCATCTTGCCGCCGGAGAGCTGCATGCGGCCGAGTTCGTCCACGCGCAGGGCCAGATCGTTGAGCGGCGCCATGGTGCGGCGCACGCGGCGGGCGCCGCCGAGCATGTTGAGCACGCTGATGACCTGCCCACCTGCAACGACAAGATAGAGGGGCCACAGCGCGATGAGGTCCTGCGCGAGGGGGAAGGTCTTGGTGGTGCGCGCAAGCTCGACGGTATAGGTGAGCGTGGCGGGGTCCCAGCCGTGCGCGGGCGTCAGCGACATGCCGCGAACGGTGGCGCTGGGGATCCATCCTGCGGTAAACGCGCCGTTGGGCAGCGTCTGGTTGTATCCATAGACGAGGATCGCCGCCGCAATAACCAACAGTAACAGATCGAGCCAGATGTGGCTCATCAAGCGGCGCCACATATAGCTCCAGTTGATGGCGCGGGCGATGGAGGTGACGCGCTTGACCTCGGCGTTACGCACGGCAGACATAGCCCACCCCGCGCACGGTTTGGATGATGCGGGCACCGCCGGCGTCTTCGATCTTGGCGCGCAGGTGCGCGATGTGCACGTCGACGTTGTTGGTGTCGCCCACGTATTCGTAGCCCAGCGCCTCGTGCGCGATGCGCTCGCGCGTGAGCACGGTTTCGGCATGCGTCATAAGCAGGGCGAGGACGTCGAACTCGCGGGCCGTGAGCGCGATGGGCGAGCCACCGACCGTGACTTCGCGGCGGTCGGGGTCGAGCGCAACCGAGTCAACGGTAAGCGCGGCGTGGGAGGGCGTGGCAGCGGTCTGGGCCGTGTCGGTTGCCGGGGGCATTGTGGCGATACCGGCGCCCGCGCCGCCTGCCGCGCCCGCCCCAGTACCGGCGCCTCCAATGCCCGAAGCCGCCCGCACGGCCTCCGAGCGCTTCAGCGCCACGCGGATCCGTGCGAACAGCTCCTCAATCGCAAATGGCTTGGTCAGGTAATCGTCGGCGCCGGCATCGAGCCCGGCCACCTTGTCCATCACGGCATCGCGCGCGGTGACCATAATCACCGGCACATCCTTGTGCTTGCGGACACGCCGCAGGACCTCCATACCGTTGAGCTGCGGCAACAGCACATCGAGCAGAATCAGATCGTAGTCGCGCTCCAGCGCCAGGTTCACGGCGGTGCGACCGTCGGCGGCGTGCTCCACCTGGTAGCCTTCGTGCTCCAGCTCGAGCGTCACAAAGCGGGCGATTTTCTCCTCGTCCTCTACGATCAGAATCCGTGCCATGCGTGCCCCCGTCTGCGACTACTTGTCGTCGTTCAGATTTTGCTTGATGTCATCCGCGGCGTTAGCAGCGCTATCCATAAGGTTGTTGATGCTGCCGGGCACGTCGCCGTCGCTGTCGATGCGGTAGCGCATGCCAAAGAACAGGCCAATCAGCATCAGCCAAATCGTAGCGCCCCAGGCAAACAGCGCGACGATGGGAATCAGGATGGGGATGTTGAGGATGATCGCATCGCGGCGCGTGGCGATAAACTTGGTGTCCAGGCTCAGGCGGAAGAGCTTTTTGAGGTACTCCCACACGCCGTCCATCTTCTTGGAGAAGTCGGTCTTTTCGCTCGACTTTTCGTAGGCGGCCTGCGCGGCGACCATCTCGGCCGAGGGCTCATCGACCGGTGCGGACTCGGTCGCGGCGTGCGCCGACGTGGTCGGGGTCTTGCCCTGCGACTCGAGCCAAATGATGGCATCCAAAACGTTGCCGTTGGCAGCGTCGAGCGCCGCCTTGGCATCGGTGTAGCTCACGCTGCACTTGGTGCGGATGGTTTCAACTTTTTCGAGGTCGTCCATGGCCTGTCCTTTCGTTCGATGGGCGCGACGCCGGGCAATTTGCTCGGGCGCGAGCGTTGCGTTCGGCGGTCTGCGTTGCGCCGCCCCGCCCTTGGTCGAACTCTATAGTGCAGGTTATAGATTAAGCGATTCTTGAGCCAAGATTAATGTTGGATGAGTTTTTGGGTGGTGTGGGCACAGGCAGTCTTTGAGGCAAGTGCAGGCCGGGCGCCCGGGGCGTAAGGGTAAATTTGTGTCCGCACGGCGAGATATACTTATTACCAACGTTAAGGGCGTGACGGGGCAAAGTTGCCTGCCGCCCGCGAAATCAGAGGGGTCGCCGTGCCGTATGGCGCAAACGAGCGGGGTCCCGACGCAAACAGGGGGTCATAGGTGCATATCTACGCTATGAGTGACATTCACGGGTGTTTGGACGCCTTTAAGGCATCGCTATCCACCATCGACCTCGATGCCCAGGACTTCAAGCTGGTCTTACTTGGCGATTACTGCGATCGAGGCCCCGATTCGCTTGGCGTCTTTGAGCTCATCATGGACCTGCAAAAACGTTACGGCGATCGCGTCGTGGCACTGCGTGGCAACCATGAGGAGATGTTCCTTGAGTACATTGACGAGGTGAACGATCCCAATTTCACGCAGGCATGGATACTTGCCGACAGCAATCTGGCAACGGCTAAGAGCTTCTTAGATGCCGAGGCATTCAAGCACGTTAAGCATCTGTTGAGGCTCAGGGAGTTCGAGGAAGCGTACGCCTTTACGGTCGAGAGCATGAAGGCCGAGCATGCGGACATCATCGCGTGGGTCCGCAAGCTCCCTTATTTTTACGAGAGCCCCTTCGGCCAGGTTTTTGTGCACGCCGGTATTGAAGAGGATGCCGGGGAGTATTGGAAGATGGGCACGTCTGCCGAGTCGTTTACCATGATGCCGCCCGATTACGTGGGGCGTAAGTTCTACCTGGATGTTATCGCCGGGCACATCAATACCGAAGCGGCTTCGGGCATCGCAGGCTACCGCGGTATCTGGTATGACGGAGCCAGCCATTTCTACATTGACGGGAACGTAGTTCAGCACGGTGAGGTCGTCGTGCTGAACTACGACTCAGAGACAGGGAAGTACAGCGGGCAAGGGCTGGAGTAGGTTGGCGGGCGATTATTTGTCTGCCAACCTACGCAGTGCTTCTTTAAGCCAACCATTCATCGCTTCCGAGCGATATGTTATTGTCCAGGGCTTTGGGGCCGTCTTCGGTTTAACAAGCTGTAGCTTGATGCGCCTGTTTTCAGGCTGGTTAGGGGAACACAATAACTGTAGATGCAATGCACTTAAATCGCCCATGTCCCGCGATTTAAAATGTTGATACAGGCAATGGTATTCGTGCTGATCACTGCTTAAAGCGTGAGCGACATCGAGGTATGCGAGCACGGAGATGAGCACATGCCATTGCTGATTTTAATTGTCATGCGCGCTGTCGGTAAAGGGCTTGAAGGCATCGACTTCTGCAATTGTATCGTCGTCAAAATAAAAGCGGTAATGCTTTTGCTTATCGGTGCGGTGTCTGAGCACAAGATAGAAGGCCGCGTTTTCCGGGTGATTTTTCATTATGTTAATTGTCGGTCCGAGTCTTTTTGCCTGCTTCGCTTGTCTCCATTCGGTTCCACACCAATCGCCCCATACGTCTTCCCTGAGAGCGGCTTCCATTGCAGCGAGCTCACTGTTGTCAAGCTGATTCAGAGCGACTATGGCTTCGCCCAACGTCTCGGCATCGTCTGCGCTATTACTGCTTTCGGAACCGATCTCGCAGGAATCGTTGCACCATCCAATGAAGTTCTTGACGCCTATTCCTATTGGATGATCGATATGAAACTTTTTGGTCGGGGATGCACTGTTGCGCACGCTATCGACACGGTTGAAAAAGTCCTGGATGTGGTTCAAATCGGCGAGCTTGGCTTCGTCCATATCTGGATTCCTTTCTCATCAGGAAACATGTCTCATTATAGGCATGCCTGCGGTCGTAGCGGCTAGGGGTGCCAGCATGGTCCCAGGGGAGGAAAATGATGGCCTCTCAACGACAGCGCTGCGGCAGGAACAGATTAAGCAAGGCACTGCGCCTGTGCGTTATGCAAATCACGTTGCAAAAGTATGAAAATATCCTACAAATGCAACATGAAGTACTTTAGCAACATAACGGCGATAAGCGAGCTTTCCGAGAGCGAGGGCGTGTTCACCACGGCTCAGGCGGCTCGCATGGACATTTCTCGAGATACGCTGGCGCACTCATGCCGCGTGGGGCGTCTTGAGCGGATATGCCACGGCGCCTACCGGATGTCGGGCGCGCAGCGCCGAGACACCGACGAGCTCAACGCTCTTTGGAAGCCCACCAATCCCTCCCTGTGCGCGTGGGAGAGAAAACGCCAGTGGGATGGCATCGCCGTGAGCGGTACGACTGCGGCGAACCTGCAGCAAATGGGCGATTTCCATCTGTCCCCCCTACAGGATGACCGCGCCCATGCGCATCAATACGAGAAACGATTCCCTTTCTTTTGTAAAGCGCGAGATTGCCGAGCGGGATATCGTTTGGCTCGACGGCCTGCCGGTAACCAAGCCCGAGCGCACGCTTGTCGATCTTTGCCTCGATTGCGAGGACCCCTCATTAATTATCGATGCCTATAACGATGCGCTTGGGCGAGGGCTCGATATACAGCGGCTGAAAGAATTCGTAAAGGAGAACTCTAAAACCGCCAAGCGGCGCGGACTGATGATGCCTTTGCTGATGGTACTGAACGGGTAATGTGAAACAGAGGACATGGTGAAGTACAAAACGCCTGCCGCATTGAAGATGGCTGTTAGGAATGCCGCAAGGCAGTTTTAAATGAGCGCCGAAACGTGAATAATCGTGCTGCGACTGTCACGTTATTGCCGGTAGCGCTACCGTTCGCATGATTTGGGTGCCGGTAAGTGATAATTGATTAATGGCCGCTGCTATACTTATCGATTATGATGCTAGTAAGATTGGCTTTGGATGGAATCGATGCAGCTTGAGCCCGAACCGAGGATTTTAATTGAAAGCCTAAGAGATATTGGGTATTCGTTTAATAGTGCACTAGCTGATATTGTTGACAATTCTATTACCGCGAGGGCAAGGAATATCTCAATCCTTGCTATTCCTTCTGATGACTTCAGAATTGCAATCATTGATGACGGTGAGGGGCTTGGCAGAGATGAGTTAATGCATGCCATGAGGCTCGGTAGCACTGATCCGAGGTGCAAGCGGAATTTGAACGATCTCGGGCGTTTTGGTCTCGGGTTAAAAACCGCTTCATTTTCACAATGCAGAAGGCTGACGGTTGTGTCAAAGAAAAACGGTGAAGTGAATGCCTTCACGTGGGATCTCGATCTTGTTGCCAGTGAAAACAAATGGACAGTTTTTGAACAGAAAAGAACGGACTCCATTCCGTTTATTGGAGAGATGAACGAGACGGGTACGCTTGTTCTATGGGAAAAACTTGATCGTCTAACCGGGGTAAATGGATCCGGAAAAGCCAATTACGACAGAATTATAAGTGAGGCTCAAGATTACCTCTCTCTTGTATTTCATCGTTACTTAGCGGGAGAACGTGGGCTCAAGCGCATTAAGGTCAATGTGAATAATCGCACGCTTGACCCCATCGATCCATTTAATGTTAGCAATCAGGCGACGCAACCATCGCCTGTCGAAAATGTTTGTCCCGGCGTTACGATGCAGGCGTTTACTCTTCCGCATAGGTCAAATTATGCTTCAGATGCAGAGTATGAAAAGTTTGCTCTTCCTGGCGGTTACTTAAAGAATCAGGGAGTCTTTCTCTATCGCGCGAAGCGCTTGATACTGCATGGAACTTGGTTTGGGATTGCCAAGAAAACCGCTCTCACCCAGTTGTGCCGCGTGAAGATTGATATTGATGTTAACCAAGATGAAGCATGGAAAATTGACGTTAAGAAAGTGTCCGCTCAGCTTCCGGAAGAAGTAAGGGCGAGTATCAAACAATTGATTGCTCATATTGGTGCGCCTTCAAAAAGAGTTTATCGTCGTCGCGGCGCTAGGTTAACGAGGCCTGAGGTATATCCGGCTTGGAATGCGATAAAAACTGGAGACAAGACCCTTTATTGCATTAATCGCAAAAACCCAATTCTTGATAGCTTCAATTCATCTCTTGATGATGATCAGAGGGCTGCTTTCAAGACTGTTCTTTCGCTGGTCGAATCGTCATTCCCAACGGAATCTCTTTTTTACGAACTGTCGAACAACGAAGGGTCAGTTTGCTTTGAGGAGATGAAAGACGATGACTTTTGTAATGCTGTTCTCACTTTCTTTGGCTCATTAAAACAAATGGGGAAGGATGAGGATGACATCCTCTCCACTATGAGGTCAGTTGACTTGTTCGCCACACGTTGGAATGAAGTACTTGCCATTTTGGGAATCGAGGAGTGCTAAATGGACGCCACACTAGAGCAGTTCATCAATTACATTGACAACTCCGCCAGAGATAAACTAGAGAACGATGACGGCGTTCCCGAAGAGGCGGATGTTGCGGATACCTATTCGCAGTTCTACACTGCATTCGCCGGAATTTTCCCTGTATCTAAACAATGCGACAAGGATGATATCGTCCGTAGGCTTGTTGAGAAGTATTGTAGCGAGCTTACGATTAAGAAAAAGCTTGGCTTTGAGTTTAAGGATGAGGATAGCCATCCCTGGTTGAGTGAAGCAGAAGACTCGATCGAATGGTTCTACTGGAATCGCTATAGGCGATACTTGGTGCGCGATAAGAAATGGGCGCCCGCCGCGGTTAAGTCGATAGATAGGGACAGTCGCAACATCCTTGACTTAATGGCCAATCCTTTAGAGTGCGGCTCTTTTACAAGACGCGGCCTCGTAGTCGCATCCGTTCAATCGGGAAAAACTGCAAATTATATTGGGCTGATATCCCGCGCCGCCGACGCGGGATATCGAATCATTATCGTCATGGCCGGCGTGCATAATGTCCTGCGAAATCAGACGCAAGCTCGTCTTGAAGATGGTTTTACAGGTTTTAACATTGAGAACAGCACAGTCGAACCGGTTGGCGTTGGCAAGGGGAGTCAAGCCCGACGACCAATTGCCTGTACCTCGAGAGAAGCAGACTTTAGTACAGAACGAGCTAAGGCTTTAAGGTGCATCCAGCCGACGCAAACAAACGAACCTTTTTTGTTTGTTGTTAAGAAGAATAGTAAGTCTCTCCAGCAGGTAATTGAATGGCTGGATGCCAGCAATAGCCAGGATCAACCTCTGTTGCTCATTGACGATGAAGCGGATAATGCTTCGATTAACGGAAAATACAAGCTCGAAAAGCGAGAGAATGAACCGACCAAAATCAATGGGCAGATAAGAAACCTGCTTAACCTATTCAATAAGGCCTGCTATGTTGGCTACACTGCTACGCCATTTGCTAACGTTTTGATCGACCCTAGCGTTGACAGCGATGAGTATGGCAAGGACCTTTTCCCGAGCAACTTTATTTATACGCTTGAGGAGTCCTCTGACTACTTCGGTGCCAAAAAGGTATTCGGAGATTACGACGAGCCTACTCACAAGCACTTGCGTTTCATTGACGATGCGGACGATGTCCTTCCTGCAAAACATAAAAGTAGCTTTGAGCCCTTTATGCTTCCCCTTAGTCTAAAGGCGGCAATTCGTACTTTTGTATTGGCGACGACGATAAAGACACTTCGTTTTGGCACTAATTTCCATTCAACGATGATGGTCAATGTATCTCCCTATAAGAAACCGCAGAATTGCATGCGGAATCTAGTTGAGGATTACCTTAACGACCTGAATACGGCGGCGAAATCCTATGGGGCCTTAAACCCGGAGGAGGCGCTTGAGGCTTCTCCGCACCTAAAGGATTTGAAAGCTAGTTGGGAGCTGGAATATGCAGGCTGCGGTTTTGGCTGGAGCGAAATACAGCCACGTCTCTACGACCCGGATTATCATGTTCTGAGCATCAATACAGACTCAGGAGATGCTCTGGACTATGAGAACAGGAACGAGCGAGTTATCGCGGTTGGCGGATATAGGCTTTCTCGTGGTTTAACCCTTGAAGGGTTAACGGTCTCTTACTATTCGCGAAACGCCAGAGCATATGATGCGCTGATGCAGATGGCTCGTTGGTTTGGATATAGGCCTCAGTATGAGGATCTTTGTCGTGTATGGATGACCGACGAGGCGGCGGGCTGGTACAAATACGTTGCCGATTCGACGGAGAATCTGTTCGATCAACTAAGGAGCATGCGCCAAGTTAAGCGCACTCCAAAGAATTACGTTTTGAAAATACGCCAGAGCCCTGATGCCCTGACCGTTACCGCGAGAAATAAGATGGGTGCCGGGCAAAAGGAAAAGGCCCCTATCGATTTAAACGAGGGATTCGTTGAAACGATTGCATTTGACAGGGACGCGGAGATAGTTGCCGATAACGAGGCGGCATGCAGGGGCCTTCTTAGCGCAATAAAGGGGTATGCGGACTTCAAAGACGGGGGCTCTTATAGATATCTTTATAAGGGGGTTCCGGTCAAGTTTGTTACCGCTTTTCTAGAAGCCTATGAAAATGAAGATGGCCTTTCGCCAAAGTCTCAAAAAGCTCCAATCCTAAGCTACGTCAACGAACGGCTGCTTGATGGCGAGCTGAAGGAATGGGACGTTCTCTTGGCACATGGCTCTCGATCAAATGATCCAATCGATTTGCCTGTTGATGGAACGGTCAGCATGGAGCAAAGATATCCCGGTAGCGCTTCGAACAATGATGTCGTTGTTGTCGGAGAGAAACATCGTTTATCCAGTCGTGGAGTTGAGGCCGCTGGCTTAAGTGCGGAAGAAAGGAAAATGGCGGAAGAACGATATGCTGCAGACCATAGCGGCGACAAGGCGAAAAACTGTTCTGATCTCTATTATCGTCAAATAAGGAGGCGGCCATTGCTGGTTTTGCATCCGATTTGCATGCGATTTGGAGAAATCAAAATTAAAGAAAAGAAGGAGGCCGGAAAAGAAGCTCCTTCCTGGTGGAAGAGCTGGGATGCTCAGGAATGCGTTTTCGGCTGGAGCATCAGTTTTCCGCACACCGATAAGCAAACGCGACCAGTCACTTACGTTTTTAATTCTGTGGCACTGGAGAACATGATGCCGGAACCCGAAGATAGCGATGATGATTATGAAGACGACTAGCGATAATCCGTGGGAAGAGCTGCCTAGATCGCGTGGAAGGGGCGACTACAACACGAGAATGGTCGCACCCGATGTCAATCCCGATGCAAAAAGGATTTATTGGGCAAAGGGGCGCTCTAATCACCCTGCTTTTCTTGTCGAATATGACAGCAGCGAGACGGGGGCACCGGAGCCTCCCAAGTTTAAGAACATCTCTATTCGAGACATTGAATCGGAGCGCTCCATACTGCTTGAGCTCCAAGACCAGGAAATGAAAGCCCAATTTCTCCGCTTATGTCTTGATATTGCCGACTCGGTGCAGAAAGCCCCCACCGTTGCGATGAGGAAGATGACCTTCATGAGGCTCGAGAAATGGGCTTCGTTTCTCAGGCCCGGGCGTGGTCCCCTCACAGCCGAGCAACAAAAAGGGCTTATCGGCGAGCTGCTTTTTCTTAAACGGGTTTCCGCTGCCATTTACGAGCCGTCGAATGCCTTGAGTGGCTGGACAGGGCCAGAACGCTCTAAGCGCGATTTCGGTTACGGGCAGATTTTCGTCGAGGTGAAAAGCAAACGAGGGTCGTCGAATTCGGAAATTGGAATATCGTCAGAAGAGCAATTGAACACCAACGAAAGTGAAAGGCTCTTCTTATATGTCGTTGAGTTGAACAGCGCTACGGATGAAGATAAAGCGGCATTCAGCCTTACCGATGTCGTCAACGATGTTCAAATGCTCTTCGACAGCCCATTGGATTTGGCGCACTTTCAGGAGAAGCTGTCGGATGCCGGGTATTTTCCGGAAGACGATTATTCCCACACCTTGTGGAGCGAGGGCGTAACTGAAACATATGAAGTTAAGGATGGATTTCCGCGAATCGTTTCCAGTTCGTGTCCGCCTGGAGTTAAGGCTGTTACATATAAAATCGACCTTGGCTACTGCTCTGATTACGAAGTTGATCAGAGCGCAATTACCCAAGCATTGAGGTGAATTAGATGACAGATTCCACTTCGTTTCAGGAGGAACTGTTTCAAGAGGTCAAGAATAAGGCGGACTCAGAGGGAGTCTATAAGAACGATGCGTTCTTTGACCTCATCACTGATTATCTTTGCGATGCGGGAGAATTCGATGAGGCCATCCCCGCCTTCTGTCAGAGAACTGGAATAAGGGTTGATGGCTACTGTGGCGATCCTTTTGAGTCAAGCAGAAAAGTCCTTGGCCTCATTGTCCTCGACTTCAACCAAGATACTGGCTTGCTGACATTAACGAATTCTGAAATGGAGGCAGATTTTCGGCGGCTTGAGAAATTCGTAACCAAAGCATTGGATTCTCAATTTAGGGAATCTCTTGAGCCGACGGATCCGGGGTTTGGGCTCGCCGATTTAATTCACGCTCGCTGGAACGAAATCGAGCGAGTTAATCTGTATCTTCTTTCAAACAAAAAACTTAGCCAAAGGGTTTCGGGTAAAGAGACGGGGAGTGTCCTTGGCAAAGAGGTTGTTTACAACGTCTGGGATCTTGAACGGATAGGTAATCTTATTGAATCGGGTCGTGAGCGGGAGAGACTGCTCATTGACTTTAACGAATTGCCGACGGGTCCGATTCGGGCCCTTCTCGCAAGCTCTCCGAAAGACAAGAACAAGGTTTACCTTGCTGCGATACCGGGTGTCGATTTGGCGCGCATCTACGATCGTTGGGGAGCGCGACTTCTTGAGCAAAACGTCCGTGTATTTCTTCAGGCGAGAAGCAATGTCAACAAGGGTATAAAGCGTACTCTCGAGAATGAGCCCGAGCTTTTCTTCTCGTTCAATAACGGTATCACGGCGACCGCAGAGAGCGTTACAACGGAGAGCGGGGAAGACGGGCTTTTAATTGACCGTCTAGAAAACCTGCAGATAGTTAACGGTGGCCAGACAACCGCATCGGTTTATGCCGCATATAAGGCTGGTAAAAGTTTGGACCGCGTGTTTGTCCAAATGAAGCTTAGTGTTGTCAGCCCGGAAGAGGCTCTCGAACTGGTGCCTAGGATCTCTGAATATGCAAACAGCCAGAATAAGGTTTCTTCAGCCGACTTCTTTGCAAACCACCCTTATCACGTGAGGATCGAAGAGTTCTCGCAAAGGATACTTGCTCCCATGCGGGCAGATAGCTTCACGCAAACCAAATGGTTCTACGAGCGGGCAAGAGGCTCATATCGAGATAAGCAAGCTTATCTTACGCCTGCGCAGAAGCGTAAATTTGTTGCTGAGTTTCCTAAAACGCAGACTTTTACGAAAACGGATTTGGCAAAATATCTCATGGTCTGGACGAATAAGGCCTACTTGGTCAATCGCGGTGCCCAGAAGAACTTCTCTGAATTTGCTCGGCTAATTAAAGACTCCTGGGATAAGGATGAGAGTCAGTTCAATGAGACTTATTTCAAATATTTGATTGCCAAGAAAATTATATTCGATCGCACAGGCAAGATTGTGCAGGCGCGTGATTGGTGGGAAACCGGCAGCTATCGCTCGCAGCATGTAGTCCTTGCGGTGGGAGTGCTTTCAAATGCAGTTTCCGCTTTAGGAAAAGCCGTTAACTTTCTTGGCATTTGGAATCAACAATCGTTGTCGCCAGCGTTTGAGAGGGCGCTTGGGCAAGCATCTGACGCTGCGCATGATGTATTGATGCATCCCGCGACGGGCTATCGAAACATTTCTGAATGGGCAAAACAACAGAAATGCTGGGAGGCTATCAAGTTAAAAAAGGTTGATTGGGACAAAGAGTGGCTTGGCGAGCTTATTGACCTCGATGAGGAGAAAGACATTCAGCGAGAGGGCTCCCGTAACCAGAAAACGCTGAATGGGATTGAAGCTCAGACGGCGGTTTGCGAGATGGGAAGCGGATTTTGGCAAAATGTTCTTAACTGGTGCCTTGCAGAGGGCGAGGGAACTGAGAAGGAACGGGGTATTTTGCAGTATGCATGTGCCTTGCCAAACAAAGTGCCCTCCGAGAGCCAGTCCGTTGTACTTATTAACATGATGAAGCGGCTGCACAGAGTCGGCTGTCCTTACCGTGTTAAGAGCAGTCAGTATCGTCTGTAAGATTCTCGTAAAACCCGTGGGCTTCTTTTCCAAGTGCCTTTGCGACTACCGCCGCTATCTGCTGGGCAAGTAGCGGCGGCACCGCGTTACCCACCTGAGTGTACTGAGACGTTCTGTTGCCTTCGAACAGATAGTCATCTGGGAAGGTTTGAAGTCTTGCGGCCTCTCTCACGGTAAGGCTCCTGCATTGCGACGGATCCGGATGGATGTAATAGTGTCCGTCCTTGGCGATATGCGAGGTGATGGTCGTAGAGGGTCTTCCCCATACTTGCACACGAAAACGGTCGTTGAATTTATAGTTACCAGTCGTTTTTGCTGCCTGGACGTTCTTATGATTGGGAAGCAATGACTCGGGGAATTCTTCAAGGCGTGCGGGCGTACCGTATTTTTCTGCATATGCCGCACAAAAGAGATAACGGTCAAGATCGCTCGCCAAGTGAGAGCGAGACTCATGATTTGTGAGGACCTTGCTATTTCCGAGCCTTCCTCTATACCATTCTTCATATCGATTGTGGACGGGATCAACTTTGTGCTTTGCGGTTAACTTTGGCGCGTAGCGTGAAATTACCCTATCAAGGATGTCTGTAAGATCGTTGCATTCGCCATTGTCTTTCAACTCTTTTGCCGCTGAGTTTATGTACTCTGCCCAGTTCATATCGCGCCAGTTTTCGTTGCGTTCAGAGAATCCGCTTCGCAGTTTAGGCAGCCCACGAAGGGCTGACCCAAGAGTGCAAACATGCTTTTTGGTTAGCGTGCTCGGTTCGATTCCGGTGTCATTTTTAATACCAAGGAGAATGACCCTGTGGCGCATCTGGGGGATTCCATACTGTTCGGCTTTGACAACGTAATCTTTTGGATTATGGGGGTCATCAGTGACGAGGGAATGGATAGTGTATCCCGCCTCTTCCATATCTTTGCATATGCGGTTAAAAACGCCATGGCCCTCGTGCTTTGCAGAAAGAAGTCCTTTGACGTTTTCCATAACGAAGACATCCGGCTTTAGCTCGTTGATAAACGAGAGGTAGCAACGGTAGAGGGTGTGCTTCGGGTCCTCTTCGAATGTAATGTCATGCTTGCGCCGCGATCTGCCCACCAACGAATATGCTTGGCACGGAGGTCCGCCAATAAGGACTAGCGGACCCCTATCACGGTCTTCAAACCATCTTGTCACGCGTTCGGCGCCGAGTTTGACCAAGCGGTCGTCTCCATCGACGAGCTCGTCGCATAAAGCTTCTTCGCAAGCAGCCTGCCATTCTTTTGGGCGGTAGCGGATAAGTTGGTCGAAGGTCTCATTGTCATGCTTTTTCATGTATCTGAGATAAACTCTCGGCAATGTTCCGTCCGGTTCTGCAATTTTGCGCAGATATGAACGAAGCCTCAGGGTCTGATGAGCCTGCTTGTCACGTTCAATGGACATGATTGTTTGGAACACGGGCTTGTTCTCAGCGTCTCGAAGTGATGAGAAGCCTTCCCCAAGGCCTCCCGGGCCCGCGAATAAGTCAATAACGGGAATCACTGCTAACCCTCTCCAAACAGAAACTTCTAGATATCCAGGCTACCAGGATGAAAGTCAAACGTCCAGGAGTGTCTCGCTATGTAAATAAACTTTCTATTTATAGCAGTTGCGGGAAACTCGATAAGTGCAGGCGGCGCGCCAGCATTTGAGTTTCTGCTCAAAGATGGCCCAGATCGCTTCCTGTCAAACGGGCATCTTATGGGCATTCCAAAAATGCGGGAATGAAATTGTTCAACGCACTCTTGAACGATTCGCCTCATACCATTGTTCTGCGCCTTGACGCTGCTTTGACTGAGCCCGACTTATAATGGCTCTGATGTAATTCTGCAGGTTCTTGTCGCTACGTGGCAAGAACTTGCAAAATTCGCAAGTTCTTGTCATTCTGTGAGAAAAACTTGCAGATTGGGGCGAGCGATGGATAAACGGATGGTTCCCAGAAATCGATATCTCGAGAAGTTAATCGCCTTCCGTGACACGGATGTCATCAAGGTCGTAACGGGTATGCGCCGTTGTGGCAAATCGACGCTTCTGGACATGATGCGCAAACATCTGGAGGATAACGGCGTTCCATCCGAATGTCTTTTGACCTTTAAGATGGAGTCATTTGAGCTGGAGGGCGTGCGTGATTGGCGAGAGCTTTACCGCCACGTGGACGGCCTAATGCCTGCGGGCAAGAGGTGCTATCTCTTCTTCGACGAGCTTCAGGAGGTTGCCGGATGGGAGAAGGCGATTAACGCATTTCGTGTCGACCGGGACTGCGATATATATGTTACGGGTTCGAATGCTTTTCTCCTCTCGTCAGAGATCGCGACCTTAATCTCGGGCAGGTATGTCGAGATTCGGATGCACCCGCTCGCTTTTTCGGAATATGTCGACTTTCTTGGTCCGACTGACGTCACGAATAGGCTCGCTGTTTTTGGTCGGGAGGATATTGT
This sequence comes from uncultured bacterium, assembly GCA_905214435.1. Taxonomy (GTDB): domain Bacteria; phylum Actinomycetota; class Coriobacteriia; order Coriobacteriales; family Coriobacteriaceae; genus Collinsella. The sequence goes on along the minus strand of CAJMMA010000001.1, from coordinate 80,294 downwards.
TGCACTCGACGATCTTCTTGACCGATATCTGACGTTTGGAGGCCTGCCGTTTCTCGCTGCTTCAAAGCTGCCGGAGCAGGAAATGAAGGACTATATCTGGAGCACGTACCAAACAATCGTCGGGCGCGACATTTTGGCTCGCGAGGCGCGTCGGGGTAGACGGTCGGTGACGAGCAGGAGTGTGCTCGACCGCGTCACTTCCTACTTGGCTGATAACATTTCAAACCCGACATCAATTAATAAGATCGTTGGAACGCTGGCAGAGAACGGGGCGAAATCCTCGCACGGCGTCGTGGACACTTGTGTGTCCGCCCTTGAGGAGACCTATATCTTTTCGCACGCGCGCCGATTTGATATTAAGGGTCGGGACATTTTGAAGACCGGCGGCAAGTTTTACATTGAGGATCTGGGACTTCGAGCCTTCTTGGATGGGTATCGCGGCAGCGACAGCGGACGTGTTCTCGAAAATGCCGTTTACAATCGCCTTGTCTATGACGGATACCAGGTCTTCACGGGTCATCTTCGAGATGCCGAAATCGACTTTGTTGCGATAGGCGACGGCTCGGATCGTAAGTTTATTCAGGTCACAGAGTCGATTGACGAGGAGGCGACGCGTAAGCGCGAGCTGCGTCCATTTGAGCTCACGTCGCTCGAGAAGATTACCGGCGGTTACGAGAAGATCGTCGTCGTTCGTCAGGGGAGCCATCCGACCGACATCGACGGCATCAAAATCGTTTCTGCAGTCGATTTCTTAATGGGTAGGCTTGGGGCTTAGGGCGTTTGGAGCGCGTCTGTTTCCTATGCCTAGCGACATTGCCACAGCTCGTGACGCCGCCGGCTTCTTCCTTTCCGTCGGGCGGCACCAACTCAGCTGATCCGTTGGGGATGGAGGAAAGCGGACCATTTTCGGCGCGCCGCAGGTGATACGAATCCTGCGGCGCGCTGTTTTTTGCGCGAGGGCTTTCAGCTGTGTCCGCAAGACATGTGACACTTACCCTGCCGCCCTGCTCTGCCGCGGTGGCATGTACCCAAACAACGGTCCTCTAAGGAGTTCGATATCGATGAGTGATAACACCAAGCATCTCGCAAAGAAGTGCGTCAAGGACGCGGGGCCGTGCCTCGCGCTGTGCCTTGCCGGCGTAGGGGTCGCGGTGCTAGCTGTTCTGGGGCCGTTTGACGTGCTCAGAAGTGCCAGTTTTCTGCATGTTTGTATGGCCCTTGCCGGCGCCATGATGACCGGCGGCGTGCTCGATTTGGTTTTTTGGGTGCTTGACCCGTTTGGATGGGAGAACGAGGGGTAAGCCCTAAGGGCTGGAAGGGCTGGAAGGGCTGAAACGGTTGGAACGGTTGGCTTAGTGATCGCGCGGAATGCGGGCTAGCGACTTGCAGGGAAGTGGTAATCCGATGACGGTCTATGTGACGGGTGATATTCACGGCGGCGTCGACATGCAAAAGCTGCGCGACTGGGAGCTTGGGGATAGTCTGACGAGCGACGACTATCTCATCATCGCGGGCGACTTTGGCCTTCCGTGGGATTTCTCTGCCGAGGAGTGCGCCGACATCGCCTGGCTGGAGTCGCGGCCCTATACCGTGCTGTTTGTCGACGGTAACCACGAGCGCTTCGACCATTGGGCGGAGCGTCCCATGGAGCTGTGGCACGGTGGGCTGACGCAGCGCCTGTCGGACACCTCTCCCATACGGCGCCTGACGCATGGCGAGATTTTTGAGCTCGACGGCTCAACGATCTTTACTATGGGCGGTGCCACGAGCGTGGACAAGGAATACCGCATTCCGTATTCCAGCTGGTGGCCACAGGAGCTGCCGGACGAGCGCAACTTTGAGGAGGCGTGGACAAAGCTCGACAGCGTGGGCTGGAAGGTCGACTACGTAATTACCCACACCTGCTCTACGCACATGCTTTCGCCCACGCTCTATCCGGCGCCCGGCTGGGATTGCCCCGGCGTTGATCGACTTACGGCGTTTTTCGATGAGCTGGAAGATCGCTTGGACTACAAGCGCTGGTACTACGGCCATTTTCATCGCGACGCCAACCCGGCCGAGCGTCACACCGTGCTCTACGACTGCATCGTTCGCCTGGGCGACGAGCTCCAGCCTTGGGATGTTGCGTAGGGGCGGGGCGTATTTGGCTATTCAGCCGTTATGGTGATGTTTTCCCGGTGTGCGCGGATAGCACCCCAGCTAAAGTGCTCGATCAGTTGCTCAGCAGAGCGCGGCGTGGTGTCCGGCGCGATGCCCGTTTGCCCGGCGAGCCAGCCCAGCAGCGCTTCGGGCGTGCCAAAGCGGGCGCGGAGTTCGCCCAGGTCCAGATCGCGGTCTCGTTTGGAAAGGCGGCGGCCGTCCGGTGCCATGAGCAGCGGAATATGTGCGTAGTGCGGCGTGGGCAGTCCCAACAGGTGCTGCAGATAGATCTGGCGCGGCGTGGACCCCAGCAGGTCGCATCCGCGCACGACCTCGGTGACGCCCATGGCAGCGTCGTCGACCACCACGGCTAGCTGATAGGCAAACACGCCGTCGCTGCGGCGCACCAAAAAGTCGCCGCACTCGGTGGCGAGTGCTTCGCATTGGGCGCCGTACGTGCGATCCACAAATTCGATCACGTCGTCTGCGAGGTCGTCGACGGTGGGCACGCGCAGACGTGTGGCCGGGGCGCGCAGGGCGCTGCGGCGGGCCACCTCCTCGGCCGAAAGACTTCGGCAGGCGCCACGGTAGATGGGCGTGCCGTCGCTCGCGTGCGGTGCACTCGCGGCGTGGAGCTCGGCGCGTGTGCAAAAGCAGGGATAGGTGAGGCCGGCGTCTTTCAGCCGGCGCAAGGCGCTCTCGTACAGGTCTAGGCGGTCGTGCTGGTAGTAGGGGCCTTCGTCCCACTCCAGCCCCAGCCAGGCCAGGTCGTCAATCAATTGGGCGGCAAGTTCCGGGCGCTTGCAGCGATCGTCCAGGTCCTCAATGCGTAACACGATGCTGCCGCCCTGGCTGCGGGCCGAAAGCCATGCGCACAGGCAGCTGAACACGTTGCCCAGGTGCATACGGCCCGAGGGCGACGGGGCGAAGCGCCCCACGACGGGCGCGGGAGCGGCCGGCGTCGTTGGCGCGTCGGCGGCGGTTGTTGCTATGTTGCGTGCGTTGATGTCCATGCGGACGAGTATAGCGCGGGGCGTGGTGGGGGAGACGCTGCCGTGGCCTGCAAGTTGCTGAGGCCACACGTTGCGCGTGCCGGACCACCGGCTCGGCGCCTTAATCGTCGTCAATCAATCTAGCCCTCAAACGACAGAAACCCCGGCAGCTCTTCGCAACTGCCGGGGTTTCCGCGGAAAAGGGGGACATGATCCTCAAGCGGACGGCAAAGGGGCAAACCGTTTTCGCTCAACTGCTTTATGCCCCTCAACTGGCGGCTCAATCAGCGCATGCCGCGCCCACACAAAGCCGCTACACCTGTGATGGAGCTATGAAGTGGTATCTATTGCCGGAGCGGGCTATGCCAAGGAGTGTCCCAGATTGCCGGCAGATAAGGAACGTCCCCAGGTGCCGGCCGCGGGCGTGACTTTCGTCCCGTTTGATACTCCGCTGACCTAGATGTTCGTCACATGAACCCGCAAACGTGGGACAATGACGCTACTGGTATCACAGACAAAGGATGTGCCTATGAACGCCCCCGTTGCCAAGACCTGTCGGCAGCGCTGCCCGTTTGCGCGATTTGCTTCCATTTGTGCGCTCGTCGCGTGCGCGCTGCTGCTGTTGCCCGCCGTTGCACGTGCCGACGGGTATTCCATGACCCAAACCTACATCAGTGCCACGGTCGAGGCCGATGGATCGCTGGCCGTTGTCGAGGGACGCCAGTTTGATTTCGACGACGACATTAACGGCGTGTTTTGGGAGATCAATACGGGCTCCAACCAGCAGGGCGGCACGGCGGGCGTCGACGTGCTGAGTGTCGAGGAAGAGGACACCGCGTTTAACAAAGTCGATAGCGCGAACAAGGGCGACTCTGGCGTTTACACGGTCGAGCAGACCGGTGACGGCGTAAGGATTAAGGTGTTCAGCCCTCACGAGAGCGGCGACAGCGCAATCTACTACGTGAGCTACACCATGACCGGTGCGGTTATGAACTGGGCCGATACCGCCGAGCTCTACTGGAAGTTCGTGGGTGACGGCTGGTCTGCGGATTCCGATGACGTCGAGATGGAAGTGTGCTTCGCGAATGCCGCTGCCGGGACGGCGGCCGTCAAGGGCGATAACTTCCGCGCATGGGGCCATGGTCCGCTGACGGGCGACGTGTCGCTCGATGAGGACGAGCCCATGGTCACCTATACCATTCCCTGCGTGCACCAGGGCGAATTCGCCGAGGCACGCATCGCCTTCCCTAGCGACTGGGTGCCGCAGCTTGCCGCTTCGGGCGAAGAGCGCATGTCAACGATCCTGAGCGAAGAGAAGGAATGGGCCGACGAAGCTAACGCCCGCCGTGAGCACGCGCGTGCGGTTGCCAGCGCGATTGCCGTGGTGTGTGTTGTTGTGGCGGTTGCCTATACCGGTGTAATCGTGATGCTCAAGCTGCGCAGGCCCAAGCCCAAGCCGCTCTTCCAGGACGAGTACTTCCGCGATGTGCCCTCCGCCGATCATCCCGCGGTGCTTGCAACTCTTATGAGCTGGAACGACGTGCCCGATCAGGCATATATCGCCACGCTGATGAAGCTGACCGACGACCGCGTGATCAAGCTGGAAGAAGCGACCGAGACCAAGAAGAAGGGTCTGCTCCGTCGCGAAAAAGAGGAGCAGACGTATCGCATCACAGTGACCGACGAGGCCTGGAAGGCTGCCAAGAAGGACGGCATCGATCGCGACGTGCTCAAGGTCTTCTTCGCTGGCGTTAAGCCCGATAAAGACGGCGTCCGTTCGCGCACGTTTAGCGAGCTGGAGGAGTATGCCAGCGAGCGTACTGAATCTGTTGGCGACAAGCTCGAGGACTATCAGAGCACGGTTAAGGGCAAGCTGGAGGAGCGCGAGTTTATCGCATCGGATGGCACTATCGCGATGGTGGCCGGCCTGGTTCTCGGCATCATCATTGTCTTTGGCATTTTGGGCTCTCTGTTCTATACCGACTTTGCGGACGCCAACGTCGGTGCCGCTATGATTTCGATCCCCGTCACGATCGTGGGCTTTGTCCTGAGCTGCACCTTCCGCCGTTACACGCCGGAGGGCGCCGAGGTGGCGGCTCGCTGCAAGGCGCTCAAGCATTGGCTCGAGGACTTCACACGCCTAAAGGAAGCCGTCCCGGGCGATCTGGTGCTGTGGAACAAGCTGCTGGTGATGGGCGTTGCCCTAGGCGTTTCGAAAGAAGTGCTGCGACAGCTGGCCGAGGCCGTGCCTGCGGACCTGCGCAACAGCGACGATTTCTACGACAACTACCCCTGCTACTGGTGGTATTACCATCACTACGGCAACGAGTCCCCGCTCGATTCGTTCAACGATGTGTATCACGAGACCATCCGCGAGTTGGCTTCGAGCTCCGATAGCTCGAGTGGCGGCGGTGGTGGCGGCTTCTCGGGCGGCGGAGGCGGCGGCGTCGGCGGAGGCGGCGGCGGAACGTTCTAACGGTCGTAAATTATGGGATGGGCTTTTCTCGACAGCCGTCGGGGAAAGCCCATCCCCTTTTTACGCGCTACCTACGAAGACTGTCCCCAGCGACTAGTCATTTAAGAACGTCCCCAATGACTAGGTGCGGTTGCTGCCAAGGGGTGTCCCGGAGTGCCGGCACAAGAGGAACGTCCCTAACTGCCAGGTTTAGGCCGTTAGGTCGAGTTCGTAGAGGAAGCTTTCGCGCGGCATGTCGTGGCGGCGCTCTTCGCGGTTGGCGCGGTGCGTGGCCGTGCGCTTAAAGCCATGCAGCTCGTAGAACTTCCATGAGCAGTTGGAGTCGGTGTACAGGTGCGCTCTCGTTGCCCCGCGCGAGGACAGGTGCGAGACCGCGGCGTCGAGCAAGACCGAGCCAACGCCCAGGCCATGGACATCGCGATCCACGGCAAGCAACGTGACCTCGTTGTCGTGTGGCAGGGGACTGCTTTCGAGCAGGCGGTTGTTGGTGCGGATGGTTGCGCGCACAAACGAGAGATACTCGGCGCAGGCATCGGGCTCCAGCTCACGCATCTGCGATAGCAGCGCGCGCTCGGTATCCATCCAATGTTCATTGACGGTGGCGCCGGAGCTTTGCCCCGCACGCGCGAGCGCAATGCCGCGCGCCTGGCCGTCGATGACGGCAACCTGCGAAAACGTCGACGACGAAAGGCAGTAGGCAAGGTCGCACGCGGCCTCAAGGCGGTTGTACTCATCGTTATCCGAATTGTTATGCCAAAGCTGCTGCAGAATCAGCGCGATGGCGTCGAAGTCTTCGGTGTCAAACGGTCGGTAGAGAACCCGCGAGACCATAGTGCCTCTTTCTTTTGCGGATGCATATCGAGCACAGTTCTACCACGCCATTGGCATCTAATTATGGTGCCCCTGTGTTCCATGAACTCACCGCGCCCGGTGCTGCGCCCATGCCCTCCGCTCGCAAGCTTTTTCTGCACATGCGACCGTTGCGGGGTGCATCGACGCGCTCGATGCGCTACATTAAATCAGTATTTTCAATGCCGCTGCGCGAGCGCTGCAGATCGACGTATCACCGACTCACAGAGCACGGCGGCGTACCAGACAGGAGGACTGCATGGGATCTGATGTGAAGATCGCACGCGCGTTGATCTCGGTTACCGATAAGACGGGCGTCGTCGATTTCGCACGGACGCTGGTCGATGACTTTGGCGTCGAGATCATCTCTACGGGCGGCACGGCTCGTGCCATCGAGGACGCGGGCGTTCCCGTAACCCCCATCGAGGAGTTCACGGGCTATCCCGAGATGATGGACGGCCGCGTTAAGACCCTGCACCCCAAGGTTCACGGCGCGCTGCTGGCCCGCCGCGATTCCGAGCAGCACATGCAGGAGGCCGCTCAGCACGGCATTAAGCTGATCGACCTGGTCGTCGTCAACCTGTACGAGTTCGAGAAGACCGTTGCCAACCCCGAGGTCACCTTCGCGGATGCCATCGAGCACATCGACATCGGCGGTCCCTCCATGCTGCGCTCTGCTGCCAAGAACGCCACGAGCGTTACCGTCATCTCCGATCCGGCCGACTACGACGCCGTCCTGGCCGAGATGCACGAGACCGGCGGTTGCACCACGCTTTCCACCCGTCGTCGCCTGCAGGTGAAGGTCTACCAGACCACCGCCGCCTACGACACGGCTATCTCCCGTTGGCTTGCCGCCCAGGCAAGTGACGTGGCGGATACCTCTGCCAAGCTCGAGATTTCGCTGGAGAAGGTCGACGACCTGCGCTATGGCGAGAATCCTCAGCAGAAGGCTACGGTCTACCGCTTTGCCGAGGGTTGCGAGAACACCGCGAGCTCGCAGTTTCCGCTCGTGGGCTCCGAGCAGATCCAGGGCAAGCCGCTCAGCTACAATAACTATCTGGATGCCGATGCCGCTTGGAACCTGGTTCGCGAGTTCGACGAGCCTGCCTGCGTGATCCTCAAACACCAGAACCCCTGCGGCTCCGCCGTTGCCGAGGACATTACGTCCGCTTACGACCGCGCCTTCGCCTGCGATCCCAAGAGCGCCTTCGGCGGCATCATCGCCTGCAACCGCGAGGTTCCCTTTGAGCTGGTTGAGCATTTTGCCGATCAGAACAAGCAGTTTGTCGAGGTCATCATCGCCCCGAGCTACACTGCCGAGGCGCTCGAGCGCATGGCCAAGCGCCCCAACCTGCGCGTGCTGGCTACCGGCGGCGTGGACCACGGCGCCCAGGTGGAACTGCGCTCCATCGACGGCGGCATGCTGGTGCAGGAGGTCGACCACGTGACCGAGGACCCCGCGACCTTTACGTTCCCCACCGACCGCAAGCCCACCGATGCCGAGATGGCCGAGCTCGAGTTTGCCTGGAAGGTCTGCAAGGGCGTCAAGTCCAACGCCATCCTGGTCTCCAAGGGCAAGGCCGGCATTGGCATGGGCCCCGGTCAGCCCAACCGCGTTGACTCTGCGCTGCTTGCCTGCGAGCGCGCCGAGGACTTCTGCGAGCGCGAGGGCGTGGAGAAGGGCGGCTTTGCCTGCGCAAGCGACGCGTTCTTCCCGTTCCGCGACAACGTCGACGTGCTTGCCGCACACGGCGTGACCTGCATCATCCAGCCCGGCGGCTCCAAGCGCGATGACGAGAGCATCCAGGCCTGCAACGAGCACAATATTGCGATGGTTTTCACGGGTGCGCGCCACTTCCGCCATTAAGTAGGGAGGTGGCGCTGCGGCTTGCCCAACCACCGCACCTTGCCGCTCATTCGTCGCCCGCGTACCCAAGTACGCGTCGCTCCTCTTTCACGGCAATCTGCGGCACCTGGGCAACCCTCGCCGACCTGTTAGGTTGACTGGGGAGGATGGGATGTTATCTCGTCCCTTGGACCGCCTCGCTTCTAAAATTATCTCTGCAAAAGACGGCCGCTCCGTTTGGAGGGCCGTCTTTTTGGTATAAGAGGACGGAATGACTAACACGAAAGGTATGACCATGCCCCAGATTGATGATGCCGAGCTGTTTGGCAATGCCGAGGACCAGCGTGCGTACGAGGACTTTTGCGCCAATCAGGAGGCGGTCGAGAAGTTTACGCTCGACAAGCCCGCGCTTATCTGCCGTTGGCGCATGTCCAACAAAAAGGTGCCCATGCTCAACCGTCACATTCGCGCGCTGTCCGAGCGCTTGGTGCAGGGCGAGCCGCTTACCCATAACATGCTCAGCTGGGCCAAGCAGCACGTTGAGTGGTCGCTTGCCGAGGGCGATTACACCGCGCACGACGGCGTACTCATGCTGGTGATCGACATCAACGGCAACGCTGCCATGACGGTGGGGGAGTACGAGCCGCTAGCCGATACGTCGGCCAAGGCGCTGCGTGCCCGCTCCGCCGAGGCCCGCTCCGAGGCCGACGAAACCGGCGTGGCGCCCGAGCTGCTCGCTGCCGTCAACAACGGCGAGCTGGCCTTTGTGGCGCCGGCGGACGAGTGCCTGTGTGGCACGGCGACGCTCATAGAGCAGCTGGCCCAGACCAAGGGCATCCCGGTCACGCGCGTAGACATTCCCGCACAGCTCAAGGGCGCCTTGTTCCTGGTAAGCGACGAGCACGGCGTGGTGCCTGCCACCGACGCCGACGCCGCCGAGTCTGATGCCGCGGCGGTCGCCTTCTTTGCCGACGGCTACGAAAAGCTTCGCGCCCGCCGCTAAATGATTATTCTGGGACGGGGATTAAAGAATCATTTTGGTTCCCGCCACCGCTGCGAGTGCGAGGCGGACAAAACGCCCCCGCTCGCGAACAGTTCTGTCACCTTGGCGACGTGCGTGGCGCGCACCTGCAGTTTCGCAGCCATAATGGTGGCAAGACAACCAAGAGGGGAGCGGAATCCATGGCGCTAATCTATATCGTTGAGGACGACGAGCCCATTCGTCGCGAGCTTGCCGATATCCTTGCCCGTGCCGGGTTTGAAATCGAGGCCTGCGAATCGTTCGAGCATGTCTCGCGCGATATTCTCGCCGCCGCGCCCGACCTGGTGCTGCTCGACCTCACGCTTCCCGTCAAGGACGGCCAGCATATCTGCCACGAGGTTCGCCGCGAATCCGAGGTCCCCATCATCGTCCTCACCTCGCGCACGACCGAGATCGACGAGGTCATGGCCATGACGCTCGGCGCGGACGACTTTGTTCCCAAGCCCTATAGCGCGCGCGTGCTCGTGGCGCGCATCAACGCACTGCTGCGTCGCACCGCGGCGTCAGGCGAGCGCAGCACACTTGTCCACAAGGGGCTGGAGCTTGACCTCGCCCGCTCCATGGTCACCAACACGCAAACCGGCACTAGCACCGAGCTCACCAAAAACGAGCTGCGTATCCTCTCGCTGCTCTTGGGTCGCGCGGGCAAGATCGTTTCGCGCTCGGCCATCATGCAGGACCTGTGGGACTCCGATGCCTTCGTGGACGACAACACGCTCACCGTCAACATCAACCGTCTGCGCACCACGCTCGAAAAAATCGGCATCAAGGGGTACTTGACCACGCATCGCGGCCAAGGCTATTCGGTCTAGGGGCCGGCTATGTCGTTTGGCAAGTTCTTTAAAGATGCACTGCTTCCCGTCGCCGTGTGGACGTGCGGCGTGCTGCTGAGCTGCTTTGTGCTGGCGGTCGCCGGAGCCCCGGCATCTATCGTGGTCGTGGCGGTCGGCGTGTCCTTTATCTTTGGCATCCTGGGCATCGTGATTGAGTATGTGCGCCGCCGCCGCTTCCTGCATCAGCTGGAGCGGGCGGCCGAGGAGCTGGAGAGCCCCGCGTGGGTGCAAGAGATGGTGCAATGCCCGACGTATGCCGAAGGCGAGCTCGAATACGAAGTCCTGCGCCGCGTGGGCAAGGCGGCTTGCGATGAGGTAGCGGAAGGGCGACGTCAAACCGACGACTATCGCGACTATATCGAAAGCTGGGTCCACGAGGCCAAGTTGCCCCTGGCGGCAGCCCATCTGATTCTTGAAAACCTGGACGGCAGCGAAGACGACCTGTCGCGCGTGGACGATTTGGGCCGCGAGCTGGCTCGCGTGGAGCGCTATATCGACCAGGCGCTGTACTACGCGCGCTCGGAAGTCGTGGAGCGCGACTACCTGATTCGCCGCTGGGATCTCAAGACCTTGGTGACGGGTGCGATTAAAGCCAACGCGCGCGAGCTCATCGCGGCACACGTGGCGCCGGTGTGCGAGAACCTCGACTTTGAGGTGTTCACCGACGAGAAGTGGCTCGAGTTTATCCTGGGCCAGCTCATTCAGAACAGCATTAAATATGCGCGTGAGGACGGTGCGAAGATCGTGTTTTCGGGCGCGTTGCTGGACGAGGGTCTGGCGAGTGAGCGCATTGAGCTCACCGTTGCCGATAACGGCTGTGGCGTGAACGCGGCAGATCTGCCCCGCGTGTTCGAGAAGGGCTTTACCGGCGACAACGGCCGCGCCACCAAGCGCGCAACGGGCATCGGCCTTTACCTAGTGGCGCGCCTGTGCTCCAAGATGGGCATCGACGTCACCGCAGCATCGGAGCCCGGCGAAGGCTTCGTCGTAACATTCGCTTTTTCAACGAACAAGTTTCAATACTTTGAGTAACGCACACGGCAAACGCCCGTCCAAACAAAACGTGCCGCCCCAAACGGGGCGGCACGCCATTTTTCTATCAGACAACTCGTTGAAGTGAGGCTGCAAAGGCCGCGGGGCCGGGAGGGGTTTCCTAAGGGCACATCCCGCAGCCGCAACGCGGCGAGGACGTGCCCGTGGAAACCCCGCAGGCCCCGCGGCCGGTGGGAGCAACGCTACTTTACGACCAAAATGTCGCAGTCCGTATTGCGCAGCAGGAACGTCGAAATCGAGCCCAGTAGCGCGTACTTAATTGAGGACAGGCCGCGGGCGCCGCAGAGCACCAGATCGGGCTTGACCACGTCGAGCATCTCATCCTTGAGCGTCTCACGAATGCGGCCGGTACGAATCATGACCTCGACCTCGGGAATGTCGGGATTGGCCTTGGCCTCCTCGAGTTGCTTGGCGATGGAGTTGTTAAAGGCCTCCTCCAAGCCGTTGACCAGATCGACCGGATAGGAACCGGCGCTCTCGAGTGCGGTGGAGTCGATGACGTGGCCGATGATCAGCTTGGCGCCGTTGTTCGCGGCGACCTTGATGGCGCGTGCGAGCACAAAATCCTGCTGTTCAGTACCGTCGAGTGAAACAAATACCTTGGTGTAGCCCTCGTTCATGGTTTCCTCCTTGGTCTATCGCACGGGCGCGGGGCTCGTGCATCGGGCGGGCGCGGGCGCGTTGGCCGCCGGACACTTTATCTTGTTGCAGTTATACCCAAGGATTTGGGTTTGACCGCTCGCAATTCTGTGAACGGGCGAGTTTTTTGGTAAGGGTAGGCGCAGGCGCGCCGCCAACGGTTGATAATGGGACATCGCCCGCACCGTCCGCAGAACATCTACCGGCGGGTGTCTAACGAGGGGGTCCCTTTGGATATTATCGAGCTTCTGAAATCTGCCTTCATGGGCCTGGTCGAGGGCATCACCGAATGGCTGCCTGTTTCGTCGACCGGTCACATGATCTTGGTGGACGAGTTCGTCAAGATGAACGTGAGCGAGACGTTCTGGAACATGTTCCTGGTCGTGATTCAGCTTGGCGCCATTTTGGCCGTCTGTGTGCTGTTCTTCCATGAGCTCAATCCGTTCTCGCCCAGCAAGGGCAAGGAGGGCCGTCGCGACACCTGGGTGCTGTGGGGCAAGATTGTGCTCGGTTGCATTCCTGCGGCGGCGATCGGCCTGCCGCTCAACGACTGGATGGAGGAGCATTTCTACAATGCTCCCGTCGTGGCGCTGGCGCTCATTGTGTACGGCGTGCTGTTTATCGTGATCGAGAACTGGCGCGCAAACAAGCGCGAGGAAATGGCCGTTGCCGGTTCGTTTGGTTCGCGTGCTGTGGTGTCGGGTGGACGTCCCGCCGGTGCGCACTTTGCGGCGCCCGCCACGGCTACCGCTGAGGATGAGGACGATGACGAGAACCTGGACTTTGGCTCCATCGCCACGCTCGAGGACCTCAGCTGGAAGACTGCGCTGGGTATCGGCTGCTTCCAGGTGCTTTCGCTGGTGCCTGGTACGTCTCGCTCCGGTTCTACCATCATCGGCGGCCTGCTTTTGGGCTGCACGCGCTCGGTGGCGTCTAAGTTCACGTTCTTCCTGGCCATCCCTGTCATGTTTGGCGCGAGTGCGCTCAAGCTGGTCAAGTACTTCATCAAGGGCGGCACGTTCGGCACCAACGAGATCGCCATCTTGGGCGTGGGCTGCGTCGTCGCCTTTGTGGTGTCGCTCATTGCCATCAAGTGGCTTATGGGCTTCGTTCGCCGTCACGACTTCAAGTGCTTCGGCGTCTACCGCATCATCTTGGGCATCGTGGTGCTCGCGTACTTCTTCGTTCTGGAGCCTATGCTCGGCCTGTAACTTGGTTGACGCTGCGCGGCGGCCAGAGCGACAACTTGTCATTCAACGAGGGCGGCATGACCAAAAGGTCTATGCTGCCCTCTTTTTTGGGCGATGGGGTGGGTCCGATGGTGGCGCACGGAGTCGTGGTGTGATTTGCGTCGGTGTCCGCGCGGCTCGGTATACTGGTACGGCTCAAACTATGGCGCTGCCCGCAGGCGCGCCGTCCGTCAGATGAGGAGTCGCCCATGACCCAGCCCTTGCCCTGGGAAAAGAACACCACGGTACCCGTGCCTCCCGCGCCGGAACCCGTGCCGCTCGATGTATACGTCGCCCCCGCTGCGCCGGAGCCCGAACTCGTCCCGCTCGACATCTACGACGCTCCCGCGCCGGCTCCTGCGCCCGCAAAGCCGTTTGTCGACATCGACAGCCTTAATCCCGCCCAGCGCGAGGCAGTCCTGTCCACTGAGGGCCCGTTGCTGGTGCTCGCCGGCGCCGGTTCGGGCAAGACCCGCGTCTTGACCTTCCGCATCGCACATATGCTCGGCGACCTGGGTGTTAAGCCTTGGCAGGTTCTTGCCATTACGTTTACCAACAAGGCCGCGGCAGAGATGCGCGAGCGTCTGGCGGCGCTCATTCCCAGCGGCACCCGCGGCATGTGGGTGTGCACGTTCCACGCCATGTGCGTGCGTATGCTGCGCGAGGACGCCGATCTGCTGGGCTACACCGGGCAGTTCACCATCTACGATGACGACGACTCAAAGCGCATGGTGCGCGATATTATGCAGGCGCTCGGCATCGAGCAAAAGCAGTTCCCCATCAACATGATCCGCAGCAAGATCAGCTCGGCCAAAAACGCCATGATCGGTCCCGAGGATATGCTCAAGTCCGCCGATAGCCCCAACGACAAAAAGGCCGCGCAGGTCTACTTGGAGCTGGAGCGCCGCCTGCGCGCCGCCAACGCGATGGACTTCGACGACCTGCTCGTACGCGCGCTCGAGCTGCTGCGCACCCGCCCCGAGGTGCTCGACAAGTACCAGGAGCGCTTCCGCTACATTAGCGTCGACGAGTATCAGGACACCAACCACGTCCAGTACGAGATCGCCAACCTGCTGGCCGCCAAGTACCAAAACCTCATGGTCGTAGGCGACGATGACCAGTCCATTTACAGCTGGCGTGGCGCCGACATCACCAACATCCTGGACTTTGAGAAGGACTTTAAAAACTGCAAGACCGTCAAGCTGGAGCAGAACTACCGCTCCACGGGTCATATCCTGAGCGCCGCCAACGCCGTGGTGCGTCACAACTCGCAACGCAAGGACAAGCGCCTGTTTACGGCCGAGGGCGACGGCGAGAAGATCCAGGCCTTCCAGGCAAGCGATGAGCGCGACGAGGGCCGCTGGATTGCCGGCGAGATCGAAAAGCTGCACTCCAAGGGCACGAGCTACGACGACATCGCTGTGTTCTATCGCACCAACGCCCAGTCGCGTATTCTCGAAGATATGTTCCTGCGCGCGGGCGTGCCCTACAAGATCGTGGGCGGCACGCGATTCTTCGACCGTGCCGAGATCCGCGACGTCATGGCCTACCTCAAGATGATCGTGAACCCGGCAGACGAGATGAGCGTCAAGCGCGTCATCAACACGCCGCGTCGCGGCATCGGCTCCACCTCGATCCAAAAGATCGAGCAGCTTGCGCGCGGCAACCGTTGCTCGTTCTTCCAGGCCTGCGAGATCGCAACAGCCGAGACGGGCATGTTTAGCGCGAAGGTGCGCAACGGCCTGTCGAGTTTTGTGGCGCTGGTGCGCGAGGGCCGCCGCATGGACGGCGAGCTCAAGGACGTCGTCGAGATGATTGTCGACAAGACGGGCCTGCTGCAGGCGTTCCGCGCCGAGGGCACCATGGAGTCCGAGAGCCGCGCCGAGAACATCCAGGAATTCCTGGGCGTCGCTGCCGAATTTGAGGAGACGCACGAGGATATCGAGGGTACGCTCGAGAGCCTAGAAGAGCTGCGCGCAGCCGGTGTTGCCGACGTGCCTGCCGGCGCCGAGCCCGAGCCCGTCGTGGTGAGCGCGCCCGCGCCCGAACCGGGGCCGTCTGCACCGGTATCCTCGTTTGAGGCGCTCGTCGGCGCGCGCGATGCCGCAGGTTCCAATCCGCTCGATAGCCTAGCCGTCCCGGCGCTCTCGCCGCAGGATGCCTTGTTCGCCGCCATCGCGGGCAACGCGTATGCCACGCCGACGGAGCTGCCGGCGGGCGCTGTGCATGCCGACGAGATCGAGCGTACCTACGGTCCGCTCACCTGTAAGGCGCTACCGGCACTCATGGAGTGGCTGGCCCTGCGCTCCGACTTGGATTCCCTGGCCGGCGAGACGCACGCCATTACCATGATGACCATCCACTCCGCCAAGGGCCTGGAGTTCCCGGCGGTGTTCGTGGCCGGCATGGAGGAGGGCATCTTCCCGCACGTGCACGACTTTGGCGGCAGCGATGACCCGGGTAAGCTCGAGGAGGAGCGCCGCTTGGCCTACG
The DNA here is from genome assembly GCA_905214435.1 of uncultured bacterium. Taxonomy (GTDB): domain Bacteria; phylum Actinomycetota; class Coriobacteriia; order Coriobacteriales; family Coriobacteriaceae; genus Collinsella. Next base: position 64,703 of record CAJMMA010000001.1, on the reverse strand, counting down.
TCGCTATCACACGCGCCCGTAAGCGCCTGTTCTTGACCTATGCCGCTACGCGTCGCACCTACGGCTCGACCTCTGCCAACCCGCGCTCGCGCTTCCTCAACGAGATTCCGTTTGAGGACATCGAGTTTAGCGGTATCGGTTCTGCCGGTTTTGAGGGCACGGGCTGGGAGAAGCGCGGCGACCGTCATGGCACCTTTGGCTCGGGCATGGGCTCGGATATGTACGGCGGCAAGGTGTTCGGTTCGCATACGCGCTCGACGGGCGGTTCCGCCTCGCGTGGTGGATCGAGCTTCGACGATTTCTTTGGCGGCAGCAGCTACGGGACCGAGCGTCATCGCGGGGTCTCGCCCGACGCCGGCCGTGTTGCCTCGACCTTTGGTTCGGGTGCGCCGCGAGCCAAAAAGCCATCGTCCAAGGTGTCGCCGACGGTGGAACGCAAGGTCGATCGCGCCAGTGCATCGCAGGACTTTGCCGCGGGCGATACCGTGAGTCACAAGACCTTTGGCACGGGTACCGTGATCTCGGTCGCGGGAGACATGATTGAGGTTCAATTCGAAAAGACCGGCCAGACCAAAAAGCTGATGAAAGGTTTTGCACCGATCGTCAAGCTGTCGTGATCCCGGCGGACCTGGGCGGACGTATGGGGCAACATCGCCTGCTCGGGCAGTCCTGCGCAAGACGGAGAGCACTTAATGTGCTCTCCGTGCGAGCAGGACTGTCCGAGCAGGCGACCAAACCCCGCGCCGCATCCCGGCGAGCGCTCGGGGACCGGTAGCTTACAGGTGGCTGATGATCAGTTCCATCTTGCCTTCGAGGTCGATGGAGCTGACGGTGCTGGGGGCCAGCAGGTGGCTTCCCTTGTGGACGGGGTCGCCGCAGATGGTGCCTTCGCCGTCGATGACTGACAGGCACATGAAGGGCCAGCGCTGCTCCAAGGTCTTGCTGCCGTTGACGCGCACGCGATCAACGGTGTAGCAGGGGTTGGACTCGAGCTCGGTCACGCCGTCGACTTCGGGTGCGGTCACGGTACCGTCGACCGGGGCCTGGACATCAAAGTCGATGCAATCCAGGCTCTGCTCAATGTGCAGTGGACGCAGTTTGCCGTCGGTGCCGGGGCGGTCGTAGTCGTACAGGCGATAGGTCACATCGCTCGATTGCTGCGTCTCCAAAATGAGCGTGCCGGTCTTGATGGCGTGCACGGTGCCGGAGTCAATCTGGAAAAAGTCGCCCTTGTGGATCGGCAGCACGTTGAGCATGTCGCCCCAGCGGCCGTCCTTGATCATCTGTGCGGCCTCAGCGCGATCCTTAGCGCGCTGTCCGACGATGATCGTGGCGCCGGGCTCGCAGTCCAGCACATACCAGCACTCGGTCTTGCCCAGGCTGCCGTTCTCGTGCTTCGCAGCGTATTCGTCGTTGGGATGAATCTGGATTGAAAGGTCGTCCTTGGCGTCCAGAATCTTAATGAGCAGCGGGAACTCCTTGCCCTCGCAGTTGCCAAAGAGCTCGCGGTGCTCGGCCCACAGCCATGACAGCGTGTGGCCGGCGTACGGGCCCTCCGCGATCTGGCAGTCGCCGTTGGGATGGGCAGAGATGGCCCAGCACTCACCGATGGGACCCTCGGGAATGTCGTAGCCAAATACGGTTTCGAGCTGGCGGCCGCCCCAGATCTTCTCGTGGAAGATCGGCGTGAGTTTAATCAAATCGGACATGTGCATACTCCCATAAGGTTGTGCGGGTGCCCACTCCAAACGAGCCATAGTGAGCGCCCGCATGACTACAAAAACTTATGCCAGCGTTACGTTGTGCAGCTCAAAGCGGTCGCCTACGTTGTGCGAGATAGAATATTCAAACGCGGTGCCGCTATCCAAGAAGCCAATCTGGTTGAGTTCGAGCAGGGGAGAGCCGGGTTTGGTATCCAGGCGCTCAGCCTCTTCCTCAGTTGCCGCGACAGCGCGAATGGTGCGATGGAAGCTCGAAATCTTCAGCCCGCATTGCTCGCGGATAAAGCCGTAGACCGATCCGTACAGGTCCTTCTTTTTAAGGCCCGGGATCAGTTCGAGCGGCATATAGGTGTACTCGATGACGATGGGCTTCTCGTCGACCTGGCGCACGCGCACGATGTGATAGGCAAAGTCGTCCTCGGCAATTCCCAGCTGGGCAGCGACGTCTGCTGGCGGATTGACAATCGAGAAATCGTAGACCACCGAGGTCACCTTCTCCCCGCGGTGCTCATACGAAAAGCCCTGGGAGCGATCGTTCTTGCCCTGGAAAAACGCCTGGCCGGGAAGCCCCGCCGTGTCCTTAACGTAGGTGCCCGATCCGCGCCGGCTGGTAACAAGACCTTCATCGGTAATCTGCTCAATAGCTCGTTTGACGGTGATTTTGGAAACGCTATAGAGCTCGCAGAACTCAACGACGGTGGGCAGCTTGTCGCCCGGCTTTAGAGCGCCGTCCTCGATGCTTCGACGGATATCTGCAGCTATTGCCTCGTATTTGGGAATCATGGAACCTCCTTTCCGGCTTGATTGAGTACAAACGAAAGTATAGTCCACGCCTAAGCATCCCTATTGCGTTTTTGAAAAGTTCGAGAAAGATATAATCAAAAAACGCTTTTCTATATTAACTAGAGCGCTCTAAATGAATATGCATTCGAATAATGTGGTATTGAGCAAATTGATCGGCTCGAAGATGGGGTTGGGCCGTTTTGCCGCCCAGCGAACCGAATCTCATGCCTTGCGTTTTCCCAGATAAAACCTGCCAAAACAAACCTGTCCCTTTTTGACAGGTTTTTGCCTGGGGAGCGGTACCATACAGGCAATGTTTAAACGAGAAAGGTGGGCTCCCATGGAACCTAAGCAGTACTACATCGGCATCGACGTTGGCGGCACTTCGGTTAAGGAAGGCCTGTTCGACGAGGACGGCAACCTGCTTGCCAAGGCCAGCGTGCCCACGCCTCCTATCGTTGACGCCGCGGGCTTTGCCGCGGTGACCGAGGCTATCGATCAGGTGATCGCCAAGGCACAGATTCCGCGCGCCTTTGTGGCGGGCATTGGTCTGGCCGTTCCGTGCCCCATCCCGGCTTCGGGCGATGCCAAGGTCAAGGCCAACATTGCTATCAACCTGCCTGAACTGAGGATTGCCATCCAGGAGCACTGCCCCGACGCGGTCGTTAAGTACGAAAACGATGCCAACGCCGCTGCCATGGGCGAGGCCTGGCTCGGCTCTGCCAAGGGCGTACAGAACGTGGTGATGGTCACCATCGGTACCGGCGTGGGCGGTGGCGTTATCGTTAACGGCGACGTGGTATCGGGCGTTGTGGGTGCCGGCGGCGAGATTGGCCACATGTGCCTGAACCCCGAAGAGGAGCGCACCTGCGGCTGTGGCGGCCATGGCCATCTGGAGCAGTATTCCAGCGCCACCGGCGTGGTGAGTAACTACCTTGCCGAGTGCAAGAAGGCGGGCGTCGAGCCCATCGAGCTCACCGGGCCTTCTGATTCCAAGGACGTGTTCCAGGCCTGCCGCGAGGGTGACAAGCTCGCGCTGGCAGCTGCCGATACCATGGCCGACTATCTCGGCCGCGCCCTGGCGCTTATTGCCAACGTGGTCGATCCCGAGATGTTCCTGATCGGCGGCGGTGCTTCCGCTTCGGCCGATGTCTACCTCGACAAGGTCCGCGAGCACTTTAAGCAGTACGCGCTCTCCGCCTCGCGCGAGACGCCCATTAAGGTCGCTTCGCTCGGCAACGACGCCGGCATCATCGGTGCCGCTTACGTAGCCCTGCGCGCCGCCGGTAAATAGCTGGTGCGGGGGCAGGTGGTGAAAGGGGGACAGGCTTCGTCCCTGACCTCGCCTCAGCGCTTGCCCCAAATTGTGCCGCGACCCTTCCGTCTCATAAGGTTCGGCGTCAGCGTGCTACCATAGCTACGTCCAAGTACACATATCAAGTGGAGGATATCCATGGCAAACGTTCTTGTCTTTGGTCACCAGAACCCCGATAACGACGCCATCATGAGCGCCGTCGTCCTGTCCCAGCTGCTCAACCAGGTTGAGTATGCCGGCAACACCTACGAGGCCTGCGCCCTTGGTCAGCTTCCGGCCGAGTCCGCCAAGCTGCTTGCCGACGCCGGCATTGCCGAGCCCCGCGTGATCGAGTCCGTCGAGGCCGGCCAGCTCGTCGTCCTCACCGACCACAACGAGTCCGCCCAGTCTGTCGCCGGCCTTAAGGACGCCACGGTCTTTGGCGTCGTCGATCATCACCGCATCGGCGATTTCGAGACCGCCGGCCCGCTGCACTACATCTGCCTGCCCTGGGGTTCCAGCTGCACCATCGTCACCAAGCTCGCCGGCGTGCTCGGCGTTGAGCTTTCCGACGTCCAGGCCAAGCTGCTGCTCTCGGCCATGATGACCGATACGCTCATGCTCAAGAGTCCCACCACCACCGATGTCGACCGAGCTGTCGCCGCCAAGCTCGGCGAGCAGGTGGGTGTCGACCCGGTCAAGTTTGGCATGGAGGTCTTCCTCACCCGTCCGTCCGGCTCCTTCACTGCAGCCGAGATGGTCGGCAACGACATCAAGATGTTTGAGCCCGCCGGCAAGAAGCTGCTCATCGGCCAGTACGAGACCGTCGACAAGAGTCGTGCTCTCGGCATGATCGACGAGATTCGCGAGGCCATGCGTGCCTACGCCGCCGAGAAGGGTGCCGATGGCATTGTCCTGTGCATCACCGACATCATGGAGGAGGGCTCGCAGGTCCTGCTCGAGGGCGAGACCGAGGCCGCTCAGAAGGGCCTGGGCATTGCCGACGAGCACGACGGCGTCTGGATGCCGGGTGTCCTCTCCCGTAAGAAGCAGGTCGCTGCCCCCATCATGGCCGCCTGCTAGGTTTAGTTGACCAAACGCCACGACCGGATCGCGGACGTCCCGCGCTCCGGTCGTTTTTTGTGCACGGCGCCGCGTCGTCTCTTGGACAGGCGTGCCCGTGCCGTTGAGCAAATAATGTTCAACCTGTGGTTCCGCTTTTCGGCCACGCCTGCGTGCTTGTCGTGCAGGGTAGGCTAGATGCAAGCGTAATACGTTAGAGCGCGGCGTCGCCACTTGGGCGGGCCGTGCTTTTTTAAGACGGGAGCTTTCCCGTGAAAGGAGCCGCCCATGGCAGCAACTGAGCAGCTGTTCAACGTTCGTGAGCGCAAGCGCTTTGAACGTCACGACATCTGGGAGCGCATCGCCGAGAACGGTACGATTTCCGCCACCGTCATGGTCTTCGCCGCCATCGCCGCCGTCATTTGCGCCAATACCGATGCCTACGAGGCCATCCATCACTTTTTGGAGACCCCGCTGTATGTGGGTCTGGGTAACCTTACGGCCGGTCTCACCGTTGAGCTTTTCGTCAACGACTTCCTCATGGCGATTTTCTTTTTGTTGGTGGGCATCGAGCTTAAGTACGAGATGACGGTCGGTGAACTCAAGAATCCGCGTCAGGCCATGCTTCCCATGCTGGCGGCCGTGGGCGGCGTTGTCGTTCCCGCCTGCATCTACCTGATCTTTAACCATGCCGGCGCCCGCAACGGTTGGGCCATCCCCATGGCAACCGATATTGCCTTTGCGCTGGGCGTGCTGTCGCTTTTGGGCAATCGCGTGCCCAACGGCGTGCGCGTGTTCTTCTCGACGCTCGCCATCGCCGACGACCTCATCTCCATCGCCGCCATCGCCATCTTCTACGGTCAGAGCCCCAATCCGTTTTGGTTGGGCGCCGCCGCGCTTGTGACCTGCGCGCTCGTGTGGCTCAACAAGACGCAGCACTACCGTCTTGCCCCGTATTCGGTACTGGGTCTGCTGTTGTGGTTCTGCATGTTCAAGAGCGGCGTGCATGCTACGCTTGCTGGCGTCATCTTGGCCTTTACCATCCCGGCCAAGTGCGGTGTCAAGCTCGATAGCCTCACCGATTGGTTGGGCGAGTGCCTGCCGCTGCTCGATGATCGCTACGACGACGAGGCGCACATCCTGGGCCAGCATGACTTTACCGTCTCGACCACCAAGGTCGAGCGCGTCATGCACCGCGTGACCCCGCCGCTCATCCGCATGGAGCGTCTGATCTCCACGCCGGTCAACTTCGTGATCCTGCCGATCTTTGCGTTCGTGAACGCGCAGGTTCGCTTGGTGGGCGTGGACATGAGCACGCTGCTCACCGACCCGGTGACGCTCGGCGTGTACTTTGGCATGCTGCTGGGCAAGCCGATCGGTATCTTTGGCATGACGTTTGCCCTGGTTAAACTCAAGATTTCCGAGTTGCCGCATAATGTCAACTGGCACATGATCGCCGGTGTGGGCATTCTGGGCGGTATCGGCTTTACCATGTCGATCCTCATCAGCGGCCTTGCCTTCCCGACGGCCCAGTTTGAGGTTCTAGCTGCCAAGGCCGCCATCCTTGCCGGTTCGGTCACCGCTGCCGTGCTCGGCATGATCTACATGAGCGTGGTCTGCAAGCACCCCGCGCCCAAAGACGAGTAAGAGCGCGAAAACCGGCTCCAGAACCGATTCGGGCGCGTTCAAAATGCGGATTCGGGCGGTGCTTGCCGCCTGCCAGACACGCCAGTGGTCAAAAAACGCCGTTTGTGAGTACTGTCACAAACGGCGTATCATTTTAGGTGCGGAAAATAATGAACAAAGTTATAAGAACTGTACGTTAATGAGTGACCATCGACTTCCAATTTGGCGCTAGCTGACGGTGATTAGGAAGTTTCAAGTCGAGTTTTGCCGATTTCGACCAAGAATCGCTGCTACTAAAAAGGTAACAGTACTCATATTTGCCCTTTTTTGGCCACAAGCCCTAAAACAAGCCTCGCCAAGGTCGGGAAGCGGGCCAAATCGCCGGCCTCGAGGCTTATTCCACCGTTCCGTAGACGGCGCCCCAGCCGTGGGCGGCTAGGGCCGAGTTAAGCTGGTCACACAGCGACTGGCGGTCGTAATAGCCGGGCGGTAGCAGGTTGACGATTTCCATGAGATCGGGTGCCAGGTCCAAGATCTCGGCCTGCACGATTAGGTCAAGCCGGTCGATGGCGTGGCGGTCGTAAAACAGTCCGTCGACCAGGCGCTGCAGGTCACCGAATTCCTCGGCCTGGAACAATCCGTACTCCATAGTGCCTCCTTGGGCGCCCCACGCCGGCATGCGCGGCGATCGTAATTTATTGCGATGGACTTAATCTATCACGGCTTCATAACGTTGCGGCGGTGGCGGTCTATACTTAGACGAACTGCAACGTCCCGCTTCGCGAAAGGTCGCACCCATGCAGACGATCTACCAGAAGATGGAAACCACCGAACTCGATGCCGCCATCGAGGCGCTCAAGGCCGAGGTCGCCGAGGTCAAGGCCAAGGGTCTGGCGCTCGATATGGCCCGCGGCAAGCCGTCGCCCTCCCAGGTGGACATCTCGCGCCCCATGCTCGATATCCTCAACGCCGATGCCGATCTGCACGACGGCAGCGTCGACTGCTCCAACTACGGCTGCTTCGAGGGTATTCCTTCGGCACGCAAGTTGGCAGGGGAGTTCCTGGGCTGCCCCGCCGAGCAGACGCTCGTGCTGGGTTCGTCGAGCCTTTTGATCGAGCATGACATCGCCGGCATGTTCTGGCGCTGCGGCTCGTGCGGCAGCGAGCCCTGGGACGCCTACGAGGCCGCGCACGACGGCAAGAAGGTCAAGTTCCTGTGCCCCGTTCCCGGCTACGATCGCCACTTTGGCATCACCGCCGACTTGGGCATCGAGAACGTCCCCGTCGCGATGACCGACAACGGCCCCGACATGGCCGAGGTTGAGCGCCTGGTTGCCGCCGACGACTCCATCAAGGGTATCTGGTGTGTGCCCAAGTATTCTAACCCCACGGGCATCACCTTTAGCGAGGACACCGTGCGCCGCCTGGTCGAGATGCCCACGGCCGCGCCCGATTTCCGCATCTTCTGGGACAACGCCTACTGCGTGCACGACCTGTACGACGAGACCGACGAGCTCGCCAATATCTTCGACCTCGCGCGTGCGGCAGGCACCGAGGACCGCGTGGTGGCATTTGCCTCGACGTCCAAGATCACCTTCCCGGGCGCCGGCATCGGTTTTATCGGCGCGAGCCCCGCGGTCATCGCGGAGTTCTCCAAGCGCCTCAAGGCCGGTCTGATCAGCGCCGACAAGCTCAACCAGCTGCGCCACGTTCGCTTCCTTCCAACCATCGAGGCGGTCAAGGAGCACATGAAGAAGCATGCGGAGTTTTTGCGCCCGCGCTTTGAGGCCGTTGAGCGCAAACTCACCGAGGGTCTGGGCGAGACGGGCTGCGCTACCTGGACGCATCCTCGCGGCGGCTACTTTGTGAGTTTCGATGGCCCCGAGGGCTCGGCCCAGAAGGTTGCGGCGCTCTGCGCCGAGCTGGGTGTTAAGCTCACGCCGGCCGGTGCCACCTGGCCCTATGGCAAGGACCCGCGCGACACCAACATCCGCATCGCGCCGAGCTATCCCACGGTCGAAGATCTGGAGGCCGCGCTCGACGTACTGGTGCTGGCCGTTAAGCTTGTCGCTGCCGAGATCGCGCGTGCCGAGCGCGCCTAACGCGCAAGCGTCCCGCAAGCCCGCGCCCCGTACTTTCCGCACTATCGATACGCAAAGGAGCGTATACATGGATTTGGGTATTTCCACCAACCCCACGCCGGAGCTCTACACCATTAAGGTGACCGGCGAAATCGACATCTCTAACGCCGACAGCCTGCGTAACGCCATCGACCTGGCGCTCGAGCAGCCCACCGAGGCCGTTGAGCTCGATTTTGCCCAGGTGAGCTATATCGACTCGACGGGCATTGGCGTGCTCGTGGGCGCCGCGCACCACGCAGCCGATCACGGCAAGCGTTTTAGCTGCGTCAACGTGCAGCCCCCGGTGATGCGCGTGGTCCAGCTGCTGGGCGTCGACCAGGAGATTTCGATCACGGCGGCATAATCCCTGCCCCAAAAGGGGCGTGCCGTTTGGCATATGTTTGTGATGCGCTCGGACGTTTTGGCGTCCGGGCGCTATACTTGACCGAATGAATAGACGAGTTCCGGCCGAATGGCGCGGTGCGGGCTCGAATCACATCGAGCCTTGGAGGTATGTGTGTTTGGTATTGGAGAGGGTGAGCTCGCGATCATCGTGGTCTTCGGCTTTTTGCTGTTTGGCCCGGATAAGCTCCCGCAGATGGGCCGCACGATCGGCCGTGCCATCCGTCAGTTCCGCGAGACGCAGGAAAAGATGACGGCCGTTGTTCAATCCGAGATCATCGATCCGGTAAGCGAGGCCGCGTCGGCCCCGGTCAAGCCCAAGAAGGCTGCTGCGACCGACGACGATTCCGATGCGGACGAGGATGCCGCCGAGACGGCAGCGCCCGCCAAGAAGGAGACCTTTGCCGAGCGTCGCGCCCGTCTTGCTGCCGAGAAGGCCGCAAGCGAGGCTGCCGCCGAGGGCGAGGGTGCTGCTGAGGAGTCCGAGGCCGAGGGTGCCGAGGCCGAGCCTGCCGCTGCCGCCGAGCCTGCCGTCGAGCCCGAGCCTGCTGCAGAGCCCGAGCCCGAGCCGGCGGAGCCCACGACGGCTGACCTGTACGCCCGTCGTCCCCGCAAGCGCAAGGCCGTCGTCGACCAGCTCGCTCGTGAGCTCGAGGCCGAGGACGACGCCGCTGCCGAAGCCGCCGCCGACGCCCCGAAGGGAGGCGATGAGTAATGCCGATCGGACCTGCGCGCATGCCGCTCTTCGATCACCTGGGAGAGCTCCGTCGCCGCCTGACCATCGTGGTCGTTTCGGTGTTTGCCGCCGCCATCGTGCTGTACTTTGCCACGCCCGTGGTGCTCGATATTCTTGAGGACCCCATCCGCTCCTTTGTGCCGGACGGTAAGTTTTACATCACCACCACGCTCGGCGGCTTTGGCCTGCGCTTCTCGCTTGCCATCAAGATGGCCGTGGTCATGTGCACGCCCATGATCATCTGGCAGATTCTGGCATTTTTCCTGCCGGCACTGCGCCCCAACGAGCGCAAGTGGGTTGTGCCTACGGTGCTCGCCTCGACGGTGCTGTTCTTCCTGGGTGCCATCTTCTGCTACTTCATCATCATCCCGGCGGGCTTTGAGTGGCTCATCGGCGAGACCTCGGCTGTCGCTACGGCGTTGCCCGATCTGGAGAACTACGTCAACATGGAGCTGCTCTTTATGATCGGCTTTGGTGTGGCGTTTGAGCTGCCGCTCATCATCTTCTACCTGTCCGTTTTCCACATCGTGTCCTATGCGGCCTTCCGCAGCGCCTGGCGTTACGTATACGTTGGCCTGCTCGTGGGCTCGGCTGTGATTACGCCCGACGGCTCGCCCGTTACGCTGGGTCTCATGTATGGCGCCCTGCTCTCGCTCTACGAGATTTCGCTCGCCATCGCTCGCGTGGTCATTACCGCGCGCGAGGGCAAGGAGGGCCTGTTCGTGAGCCGTCTGGACCTGTTCTCGGACGACGAGGACGACGAGGAGTAAATCGGTATGCACGAGGTTGGCATTGTCAACGGCATACTCGATACAGTGATTCGCGCGGCGCGTGGGGCGGGGGCCTCGCGCGCCGTTTTGGTAACGCTGCGTATCGGGGATATGACCGAAGTTGTGCGCGAGGCGCTCGACTTTGCGTGGGAGACGTTTCGCGACGAGGACCCGCTCACGCGCGGCTGCGAGCTTGCAGTGGAGGAGGTCCATCCACAAAGCGAGTGTCTAGACTGCGGCGAGGTTTTCGACCACGATCGCTTCCACTGTCGCTGTCCTCAGTGTGGTGGTGCCAACGTGCGCCTACTGCACGGCCGCGAGCTCGATATCGCAAGTATCGAAATCGAAACCCCCGACGATTAGCCCGCTAGCCATCTGGTGATGGGGTATAAAGGGGCCAAAGTAAGGAGCGCTAAGTATGGCCGAGAAAACGATTGATATTGCATCGCCGATTCTGTCGCGCAACGAGCGCCTGGCAGATCAGCTGCGTCAGCGATTTAATGAGACAAACACCTACGTGATCAATGTGCTGTCGAGCCCCGGCTCGGGCAAGACCACCACGATTCTGGGCACCAACGAGCGCCTGCGTGACAAAGCCGGCCTGCGCTGTGCTGTCATCGAGGGCGATATCGCCTCGGACGTCGACGCCATCACCATGAAGGAAGCCGGCATGCCCGCCATTCAGATCAACACGGGCGGCCTGTGCCACCTCGAGGGCAACATGATCATGGAGGCCGTCGATGCCTTCGACCAGGCCGTCGGTCTGGAGAACATCGACGTCATCTTTATCGAAAACGTGGGCAACCTGGTCTGCCCGGTCGACTTTGACCTGGGCGAGAACCTGTCCATCATGATTCTCTCGGTGCCCGAGGGCGACGACAAGCCCATCAAGTACCCGGGCATCTTCCAACACGCCGGCGCGCAGCTGCTCAACAAGGTCGACGTGGCTCCGGCTTTCGATTTTGACATGGATAGGTATACTAAGACACTCGATGACCTCAATCCGCAGGCACCGCGGTTTGCCGTGAGCGCGCGCAAGGGCGAGGGCATGGATGCCTGGTGCGATTGGCTCATCGGGCAGATTGAGCAAGCAAGGGCGTAAGTCGGCCGCCATACGGGCGGGCGTAGCCGCAGAGACACGAGATAGGAGCCTCTTTTGAAGCTCATCATCGCAGAGAAAAACGACGCCGCGCGTCAGATTGCCGAGCGTCTGTCCACGGGCAAACCCAAAAAGGACAAGGTGTACAACACCGCCATCTACCGTTTTGAGTGGAAGGGCGAGGAGTGCGTGACCATCGGCCTTGCCGGTCACATCCTTGCGCCCGATTTTTGCGACAGCGTGCTGTTCGATAAAAAGCTGGGCTGGTATTCGGTCACCGAGGACGGCGAGATGCTGCCGGCCGATATGCCCGATGGCCTGGCACGTCCGCCCTACGACACCAAGCGCAAGCCGTTTCTTGCCGATGGTATCTCCATCAAGGGCTGGAAGCTCGAGAGCCTGCCTTACCTCACCTGGGCGCCCGTCATTAAGCTGCCGGCCGAGAAGGAGCTCATCCGCTCGCTCAAGAACCTTGCCAAGAAGTCCGACAGCGTCATTATCGCCACGGACTTCGACCGCGAGGGCGAACTGATCGGTTCGGACGCCCTCAACAAAGTGCGCGAGGTTGCGCCTGACTTGCCGGTCGCCCGCGCCCAGTATTCTTCGTTTACCAAGGCCGAGATTACGCAGGCCTTCGATAATCTTGTCTCGCTCGACCAGAATCTGGCCGACGCCGGCGAGAGCCGCCAGCACATCGATCTCATTTGGGGCGCGGTGCTCACGCGCTACCTGACGCTCGCCAAGTTTGGCGGCTTTGGCAACGTGCGCTCCGCCGGCCGCGTGCAGACGCCGACGCTCGCTCTGGTGGTCGAGCGCGAACGCGAACGCATGGCGTTTGTGCCCGAGGACTATTGGCAGATTCGCGGCATGGGTGCCGCTCAGGGTGCTGCCGAGGATGACCGCTTTAAGATTGCGCACAAGACGACACGTTTTACCGACAAAGATGCTGCCGAGACGGCGTACGGCCACGTCGACGGCGCTACGACGGCAACCGTCGCCGCGGTGACCAAGCGCTCCCGCAAGCAGCAGCCGCCCACGCCGTTTGCGACGACCTCGCTGCAGGCTGCCGCCGCGGCCGAGGGCATCTCACCTGCACGTACCATGCGCATCGCCGAGTCCCTCTACATGGCGGGCCTCATCAGCTATCCGCGTGTCGACAACACCGTGTACCCTGCGACGCTCGATCTGGGCGCCGTGGTGAGCGACCTGGCAAAGATCAACCCGGCGCTGGCGCCCGTGTGCAAAAAGGTACTCGCCGGCCCCATGAAGCCCACGCGCGGCAAAGTCGAGACCACCGACCACCCGCCCATCTACCCCACGGGCGAAGGCGATCCGTCCACGCTCGATGGCGGCCAGCGCAAGCTCTACGACCTCATCGCCCGCCGCTTCCTGGCAACGCTCATGGGGCCCGCGACCATCGAGAACACCAAGCTCGAGCTCGACGTCAACGGCGAGCCGTTCGTGGCTTCGGGCGACGTGCTCGTGACCCCGGGCTTCCGCGAGGCGTATCCGTATGGACTTAAGCGCGACGAGCAGATGCCGCCGCTGGAGCAGGGCGATACGGTCGACGTTTTCGACATTAAACTCGAGGCCAAGCAGACCGAGCCGCCCGCGCGCTACAGCCAGGGCAAGCTCGTGCAGGAGATGGAAAAGCGCGGCCTGGGCACCAAGTCCACGCGCGCGAGCATCATCGAGCGCCTGTATGCCGTGCGCTATCTCAAAAATGATCCCGTGGAGCCGAGCCAGCTGGGCATCGCCATTATCGATGCACTGTCGCAGTTTGCCCCGCGCATCACGAGCCCCGATATGACCAGCGAGCTCGACGGCGACATGACCCGCGTGGAGCGCGGCGAGGACACCGAAGAACATGTCGTGACGCACTCGCGCGCGCTGCTGGCCGGCGTGCTCGACGAGCTGCTCAAACATACGCAGGAACTGGGCGACGCCATCAGCGACGCCGTCACGGCCGATGCGCGCGTGGGCGCTTGCCCCAAGTGCGGCAAGGACCTGGTTATGAAGACGAGCGCCAAGACCCGTGGCAGCTTCATTGGCTGCATGGGCTGGCCCGACTGCGACGTGACCTATCCGGTGCCGAGCGGCGTCAAGGTGAGCCCGCTCGAGGGCGAGGCCGCCGTGTGCCCCGAATGCGGTGCGCCGCGCATCAAGTGTCAGCCGTTCCGCCAGAAGGCTTTCGAGATCTGCGTGAACCCGACGTGCCCCACCAACTACGAGCCCGACCTTAAAGTGGGCGAGTGCAAGGTGTGTGCCGAGGCCGGACGCCATGGCGACCTGATCGCGCACAAGAGCGAGAAGAGCGGCAAGCGCTTTATCCGCTGCACCAACTACGATGACTGCGGCGTGAGCTATCCGCTGCCGGCGCGTGGCAAGCTCGAGGCGACGGGCGAGACCTGTCCCGAGTGCGGCGCCCCCATCGTGGTGGTCAACACGGCGCGCGGTCCGTGGCGTATCTGCGTCAACATGGACTGCCCGACCAAGGAAAAGAAGCCCGCCCGCGGCCGCAAGACTACGACCAAGGCGAGCGCGGCAAAGAAGACGACGGCTAAGAAAGCCACTGCCGCCAAGAAGACGACCGCGAAGAAGTCGACTGCCAAGAAAGCAGCCGCCGACAAGTAACGGCGCAGTCGAAACATTGCCCAAAAAAACGAGCGAGGACCCCGCGATCCTCGCTCGTTTTTTTGACCGGCAGTTAGGGACGTTCCTTTTCTGCCGGTAGTTTAGGAACGTCCCTAACTGCCGGCTCGGGAACGACAAAGCGCTAGTTCACCTCGACAGGCTTGGCGCCGGGATAGCGCTCCTCAAAGTCTAGGCGGTACTTATTGTCATTGGTGCCCGCCACGTTGTCGCGCGACAGCGGCGCCACGATCTCATTCTTGTGGTCCGCAGGCTTGGCGTATTTCAGGCTGATTTCCCAGGCATCACAGATTGCGTCAATGCGGTGATCCAGGTCGTCGTACAGGGCGATGATATCCTTCCAGGAGCTGTAGTTCTTGGAGCTCGTCGGGACGTCCAGGTCCTCGACGATGTCGTAATACTGCTCGATGGTGTCCTCCGTGCGCTCGGCGACGTCGGCGAGATTTTGACGGGTGGTTCGATCCTCTTCCAGATAGTTGCCGTTGAAGTTCTGCGCGCAGCCACGGACCTGGCTGTCGAGATCTTCGAGCAGGTCGTAGTATTCGCTCAGGCGACGGTAGAGGTTCTGCTCGGAGAGCGTTGCTTCGCCGCCATCCTCGTCGTCATCGTCATCATCGTCGTACAGGCTGTTGGGATTGCCGAGAGGCTTTAGGTCATCGTCGTCGACGTCATGGTGCAGCTTAGCTACCTCGGCAGTCGTCTGCGTGGCGGCGTTGTCGAACGGTCTGATCGCAAAGAAGATGACCAGGGCGATGATGATCGCCACCAGCACAACGATAACGGCGATAAGCGGCCCGGTGCCGCTCTTTTTGGGAGCGGGGGTCTGTGGCGAAGCGGGCGCGTATGCGGGAGCCGGCTGCTGTTGGGGCGAGCCGCTCGCGACGGGTATGCGCTGCGTGGTCTCGACGGCCTCGGTCCTTGCGGCGGGGTCGGGGCTATAGGCGAGGGGGTCGTCCGCCTTGGCTTGCGGCGTATCAAGGGAGCCGGTCTGCTCAAAAGCGGGCTGGCTATCGCTCGCGGCTGTTTGCTCAACGGGTGCACCGCACGAGGTGCAGAACTTGGCATTATCTGCAAGAAGCTTGCCGCACGAGGCGCAATACCGAGACATTGCCACTCCTTTCGCCACATTTCAATGCAATACGACGATTATACCCAGCATTCAAAATTCCCCATCATACGTTGCGGTGAAATAGGGACTGTTTGGCGGTCTCAGGGCTTCAATCAGTCCCTATTTCACCGCAACTTTGGAAAGGCGCCTTTAGCCATTGGGGACGCGCCGAGCACTGGGGTATCATGGCTTAGTTGATATATCTGCATTTACGCGCCTTGTAGGAAGGGGCTGCGCCCATGGCTTTTGAGCCTGCTCAACATAGCTTTATCACGCTCGAGGGCGTCGACGGTGCCGGCAAGTCCACGCAGGCGCGTCTGCTTGCCCGCGCGCTCGATCTTGCCGGCTACCAGGTTGTGAGCCTGCGCGAGCCGGGCGGCACCGCCATCAGCGAAAAGATTCGCGCTTTGCTGCTCGACCCCGCCAACACGGCGATGGGAGACACCTGCGAGCTGTTGCTCTACGAGGCGGCGCGTGCCCAGCTGGTGCACGAGGTCATCGCGCCCGCCCTTGCGGCCGGCAAGGTGGTCCTGTGCGATCGCTTCTACGATTCCACGACCTGCTACCAGGCATTTGCCGATGGCCTCGATCGCCAGATGGTGCGCGACGCCAACAACCTGGCCGTCGCGGGAACGCACCCGGCACTCACACTCGTCTACCACATCACGCCCGAGCAGGCGGCGCTGCGCATGGCGGCCCGCGGTGCGACCGATCGCATGGAGGCCAAGGGCATGGCCTTCCAGGAGCGTGTCTATCAGGGATTTTGTGCCATTGCCGCCGAGGAGCCAGACCGCGTAAAGCTCATCGACGCCACTGCGACCGTCGAGGAAGTCTTCGAGAAGACGGTCGAGCAGGTTCGCGCGTATGGTCTCGACATTCCGCAGGAAGCCGTTGCCGCCGCGCTTGCCAAGGAGGCCGAGTAGCATGGCCCCCGCTCAGGCAAGCCTGCTGGCCAAGCTCGACACCCAAGAGCGCGTGCGCGACTTTTTGACCAATGCCGTCGCTAGCGGTCGCGCATCGCACGCCTACCTGTTTTTGGGCGCGCCCGGCGCGGGCAAGCTCGACGCCGCGTGGGCGCTTGCCCAAGCCTTCCTGTGCGAGCAGGACGGCTGCGGCGCATGCGACAGCTGCGTGCGCGTTGCTCGGCATACGCATCCCGACGTGCACTATTACACGCCCGAGAGCGCCACGGGTTACCTCATTGCCCAGACCCGCGAGCTGCTCGATGACGTGCCGCTGGCGCCCATCCGTGCCAAGGCCAAGGTCTACATCATCGACCGTGCCGAGCAACTGCGTGCCAACACCGCCAACGCACTGCTCAAAACGCTCGAGGAGCCGCCCGAGGGCGTCATGTTCATCCTGTTGGGTACCTCGGCAGACGTGATGCTGCCCACCATCGTGAGCCGCTGCCAGTGTGTGCCGTTTCGGCTGGTGTCTCCCACCGTGGCCGCGCAGGCCGTGAGCCGCGCCACCGGGCAGGATCCCGCGCGCTGCCGCATGGCCGTCGCCGTGGCGGGAAGCCCCACGCGTGGTATCGAGTTCCTCAAGAGCGCCGAGCGCCAGGACGCCCGTCGCCAGATGATCCGTGCCATCGACTCACTCATTGCCGCCGACGAGGCCGACGTGCTCAGTCGCGCCAAGTCGCTCATCGTCGCCGTCAAGGCGCCGCTCGCCGAGGTCAAGTCCACGCAGGAAAAGGTACTCGAGCAAAACGCCGACTACCTGTCGCGTGGAGCATTGAAGCAGCTTGAGGACCGCAACAAGCGCGAACTCAACGCGCGCGAGCGTTCGGGTATCATGGAAGCGCTGGCGAGCGCGCGGACGCTCATGCGCGACGTGCTGCTGACACTTCAGGACGAGGCAGCCGACGTGGTGAACGAGGACGTGCGCGACACGATCGGTCGGCTTGCCGCCGCGACCAATGTTGCGGGTGCCACCCAGGCGCTCGAGGCGGTCGCGACCGCCGAGCGCAACATCGCCAGAAACGTTACTCCCCAGCTGGCCATCGAGGTCATGCTGTTCGATATCAGGAAGGCACTGAAATGCCGTTAGTCGTACCCGTTAAGTTTACCTACGCCTCGCGCGACCTGTGGTTTGACCCGCAGGACCTGGATATCCTCGAGGCCGATTATGCCATTTGCTCCACCGAGCGCGGAACCGAGATCGGCTTGGTTACGGCCGATCCCTTCGAGGTGCCGCAAGACGAGATCGGTCAGCCGCTCAAGCCCGTGCTGCGCGTGGCGAGCGACATTGACCTGCAGCTTGCCGACGATCTTGCCATCCAGGGCGACGAGGCCATGGTCGATTTCCGCCGTCTGGTCAAAGAACTCGACCTCGAGATGAAGCCGGTCGGCGTCGAGTACCTGTTTGGCGGCGAGAAGGCCGTGTTCTACTTTGCGGCCGAGGAGCGCGTCGATTTTCGCCAGCTCGTCAAGGATCTGTCCTCGACGCTGCACATTCGCGTCGACATGCGCCAGATCGGCGTGCGCGACGAGACTCGCCTGGTGGGCGGCTATGCCCAGTGCGGCCAGGAGCTCTGTTGCACGCGCTTTGGCGGACAGTTTGAGCCCGTCTCGATCCGCATGGCAAAAGAGCAGGACCTGCCGCTCAATTCCTCCAAGATCAGCGGCGTTTGCGGCCGCCTGATGTGCTGCCTGCGCTACGAGTTCGAAGCGTACAAGGACTTTAAGAGCCGCGCGCCCAAAAAGAAGACGCTCATCGATACGCCGCTCGGCAAGGCGCGTATTCAGGAATATGACACGCCGCGCGAGCAGCTGGTGCTGCGTCTGGAGAACGGCAAGGTCTTTAAGGTCAACCTGGCCGATATGACCTGCTCGGAGGGCTGCAAGAAGAAGGCCGCCGAGCAGGGCTGCAACTGCCGCCCCGACTGCGTGACGCGTGACGTGCTCGAGCGCATCGAGTCGCCCGAGATGCGCCTGGCGCTCATGGAGCTCGATCGCGAGAACGGCGTCGACGTGGGCGATGGCCTGTCGAGCGCCGACCGTCTTGCTGGCACGTCGATGCCCAAGCGCCGTCGTCGCGATGCCGATTCCGATGCTCGCGCCGGTCAGGGGCAGGGCGAGGGTCGTGGCCGCGGAAAGGGCCGTGGCAATGCCGCAACGCCTGAGGCCGAGGAGGCCGCTGGCGGCCGTCGCCGCCGCAAGCGTGCGGGCTCTGCCGATGCCGGCGAGGCCGCAGCCGCCGGCAAGAACGGCGCTCGCGAGCGCGAGGTTCAACAGCCCCAGCAGCAGAATCGCGGCGGTGGCATGAATCCCACGCGCCGTCGTCGCCGTCATCTGTCGAGCGAGGAGCGCGAGGACGCCTTCCGCGCCGCAGCTGCTCGCGAGGCTGGTGCCGCTTCCAAGGGTCCCTCGGCCTCCGATGCGCCTGTCGACAAGGGCGGCAAGTCACGTGGCGAGGAGGAGCGCGCGCCGCGTCCGCGCCGTCGCCATTCCTCGGGCGCACAGCAGAAGCCTTCAGTGCCCTCCGTGGCCGATCAGGTCTCGGATGGCGAGGTCAAGGTCACGCGCCGTCGTCCCGGAGATGGCGGGGGAGCTGCTGCCAAGGCTTCGCGTGGCGCCGCTCGCGACGAGCGCGAGCCGCGCGAGGATCGCGGTGGCGAGGGCTCGGCCGACCAGGGTCAAAAGCGCCGTCGTCGTCGCCGTTCCCGCAAGCCGCGCCAGGATGGTGGCGAGGGCTCGACCCCGTCTTCGGCCGCACCACAACCGCCCGCCGGCGAATAACGCCCGCGAGCTGATTTAACCCGCCTTACCCCAATCGCGTCGGGGTACCATAGCGCTGAATCAACAACCCTCCCTGCGACCGAACGTAGGGAGGGTTGTGTCTTGAAGAGCCATCTAAACAAATTGAGCCGTCTGCAGGGTGCCGGCGCCCTACCGTTTGCGGACGAATTGCTGCCGTTTGCCGAGCGGGCGGCACGCGAGGCACTCGAGGCATTGTCGCCAACACGATGTGCCGGCTGCGAGCGCGCCGGCGCGCTTATTTGCCAAGACTGCCTGGCCGCGCTCACGCTCATCGACCCACGTCATAGCTGTACCCGATGCGGCGCCCCGTTTGGGGATTTGCTGTGCACTGAGTGTTCGGTCGAGGGCACGTCCTCGGCAATGGCGGAGGCGCTCGACCGCTGCCTGGCGTGCTCCGTCTATGCGCATCCGCTGCCGCGCATCATTAAAGCGTACAAGGACGCGGGCGAGCGACGCCTGGCGCCGTATCTGGCGGAGCTGCTCTACGACACTGCCCTGCATGCCCAGGTCGTAGCGCCCGAACGCTTAGGAGGTGTGCTGTCCGGTGCGGATGCGGTGGTGTTTGTGCCTGCGACAGCGGCAGCGTTTCGGCGGCGTGGTTTTGATCATATGGAGGCTATCGCGCGCCCATTTTGCGAGCTGTCGGGTGTTCCCCTGCTCGATGCTCTCGTCAAGTACGGGCATGGCGACCAGCGCGAACTCGGTCGTGAGGAGCGCCGCGAGCGTGCCCAAGGCATGTACGAGACGGTTGAGGACGTGCACGGCCGCCGCCTGCTGCTTATCGATGACGTTATCACCACGGGCGCGACGATGGCCGCGGCTTCGGCGGAACTCAAGCGCGCCGGCGCTGCGGCAGTCGATGGCCTTGCTATCGCACGCGTTTGGTAGGGGTGGTTTTGTGGCAGTAAAGATTGGGCGGTGCAACGAGCCGACAGGCGAACAGCTAGCGGCTTCCGTAATCCTAACAGGCGCCTCGGCGCTACGCATGATGCGCGCCGAGCGCTGGCAGATGGGCTACATAAGCTGGAGGGACCTCAATCCCGATGAAGAGCGCCATGTGCTGCGCACGTCGTCGCCCTCGACCGAGGACATCTATCTTCCCGACTTGGTGCGGATTGGGGCCGCAAGCAGCGAGGTGCAAGAGGATTTGTGCTTGCTGGTAGGGTCTGCAGCGCAGCGCCGCCGCATTCTTGGCGTGAGCTGGTCCGTATGCTCCGGGTTGCCTGCCGGCTCGATTCTAGAGGTGGAACCGGGGGTGTACAGTCTATCTCCCGAGGCCCTTTGTGTTGCCGTCGCCCGCGAGGTCGGCTGTATCCAGGCATTTGCCCTGGCCCAGGAGCTGTGCTCTAAGATTTCGCTGAGTGACCGCGGGAAGTATCTGCCTCCCTACACCTCGCCTGTTGCGAATAAACTTGCAAAGGACAAGGACCAGCCAGCAGACGTGGGCTACTTTGAAGTCGAGCCGGTGCTGATGCCCGATCGTCTGGCAGATTACCTTGCGGCATGCAAGGGGAATGTGGCCAAACAGCTGCTGCGTCTGTGTCCCTATCTTTCGGAAAACCTGCTCTCGCCCATGGAGTGCATCATGCTCGCCCTGTTTTCGCTTCCGTTTTCCTATGGCGGGTTTGCCTGCGGACCTTTTAAGACCGACTACAAGATCGAGTTCGATGACCGTGCGCAGGCAATCTCGGGGATGCCCCATGCAGTTTGCGATGCATATCAGGAGGCAGCCCGGTTTGACCTGGAATACAACGGTGAGCTGGGCCATTCCTCTCGGAGGGGACGTATCCATGATGAAAAGCGCAACACGGGCTTGATTACTATGGGAATCGAGGTCGCGACGGTCAACAACGAAATGCTCTGTGACATGGAAGCGATGGAAGCGCTCGCATGGCGCATGCACCAGCGTATGCGAAAGCGGTACCGGAATCGTGTCGATGCCCGCAGGAAGAAGCAAGAGGCGTTGCTTAACACGCTGCGGGCGTGTTTTGGGCTTAAGCCGGTCTAATTCACGTCGAAAATAGGGGGTTAATCATATGCCCTGGCCAAAATATGGCAAATATGAGTACTGTCACTAAATCAGTAACAGCAAAATCAAGGAATTTAGGACTCGGAGGCGTCATAAAGTAAGAAGATAATAAACAAATGTAGAATAACTAAGCATCAGGTTGGCGACACTGAGCGCAAAATCTGTCCGAGAGGCCAAAATTGCCTGTTACTAAATTGGTGACAGTACTCATATTTGCCATTTTTTGGCCACGGCACCCTAGGAAGGGTGCCCCGGAGCTCCCCATAGGGGAGCTCCGGGCTTCACAGAGGCACGAATAGCCCACTCCGACCTGCGAAATCTGTACTCGCGATGCGAATGACGCCCCTAACCTTAAACTTTAGCTTGAACTTAGCTATAATGCGCTACGTTCCTACCAGGCTGTGGTTGCGGACGGACGAAATGCCCGTCCTAGTCCAAGACAGACGCGGTCAAAGGGATCCACGTAAGCGACCGCGTGCGCGCGGCGCGATCATGGCGCGTCCTAGATGTAAGCCGCACCGTCCGTTCTACTTTCTTTGGGGCAATACCGCCTCGCGGGCGAGCGGGCCAGTCGTGAAGGTGGCTGCGGCCTCCCGAGCAAACACCCCGGTGCGCAAGTGTGGGGTCAAATACCAGGTCAGCTGGTGGGAACAACCCGATATTCCGCGCAACGCACGGATCGTATACGACACAGAAGGCAGGGTAGTGGACATGGTGAGGGGCAGCTTGATGCACGCGGCTCGGTTAGGTGCTGGGACCGCAGCGGTCATTGCCGTTTTGGGCCTGAGCGGATGCGCGTTCAACCCGCTGTCTACGTTCACGGCTCCCACGATCGACCAGATCGAGTACGAGACCGTCACGCCGGCGGTGTCGGACGATGCCCTGGTCACTCCCGGAACCCTGACGGTCGCCCTCGATACTTCCGATGCGCCGCAGGCAATGCAGGGCGCCGACGGCGAGCTTACGGGGTATGCAGTCGATGCTGCCCGCGCCCTCGCAAGCCGCATGGGCCTTAAGGTCGCCTTTGTCGATGCGTCCTCGGCAGGTTCCGCGCTCGGCGACAAAAAGGCTGATATCTTTATCGGCGAGATCAACTCCACGGACGGGGACGTTAGCTCGCTCGGCACCTGCCTGTACGATGCCGCTTCCGTGTTCGGTAAAACCAGCGATGGTGGGTCGCTAAGCGTTTCCACCGATACCCTTAACACGTCTACTCTGGGTGTCCAGATGTCCTCGGCCTCGCAGGAGGCGCTTGCTAAGCAGAGCATCACCGCCAACCAAAAGACCTACTCCAACATCAACGAGTGCTTTGAGGCGCTCGAGTCTGGCGAGGTCGACTATGTGATCTGCGACTCCACAGCCGGCGGCTATCTTGCACGCCTGATGAGCGAGGTCTCCTATGTCGGTGCGCTCGAGGCGCCCTCGACGCTTGGTGTTGCGGGCCTCTCGTCCAATGACGAACTGTGCCGTGCCGTGAGTGATGCCCTCGACGACATCACGGTCGACGGCACGCTCGAGGCGGTTCACTGCGTCTGGTACGGCCAGATTCCCTACGACCTCACCACTAAGACGGTTTCGGGCGCTAACGTGCAGCCGGGCGACTCTGAGTCCAGTGAGACCACGTCCTCCGGCAGCGAGTCCTCCGATTCCAACAATGAGACCGCATCCTCCGAGGACAAATCGTCCAGCCAGGAAGGCACCATCACTGACGACGACATTAACAAACTTAATAGCTAGTTATTGCTAGGGGTGGTGTCTCCTATACGTTGGAAAGGACACCTCTTCACGGTTTCAACACGCACTGCCGGGTTTCCCCAATAGGGGAGCCCGGCTTTTTTATCCCTATAAAACCAGCAGGTCAAAGCCAATTTTCGGGACCAAATAAAAAGTCGCCGACGCCCTCCCATAGCGCACTTTGCCACAGAAAAGTGCGAGACTTCGGTATGCGGTATTAAGCAATCGTTATTCGGGTCTTTAGGAATCCGCGTGATTAAATGCACGGCAATGGGTACATAGCCAGTACAGTAAGTCCCCGAGGCAGATTGGAGCCACGTATGGATATCAAGGTTTCTGGACGCAAGACGACGGTAACCGATGCTCTGCGTGCGCATGTGGATGAGAAGATCGGCGAGGCGCTCAAGGTTTTCGATATCGAGCCCATGACAGTCGACGTCGTGCTTCGTTATGAGAAGAACCCCTCGAACCCCAACCCGGCAATCGTCGAGGTCACGGTTCGTGCCCGCGGCTCTGTGATTCGCGTTGCCGAGCACGGCGCAGATATGTATGCCGCCATCGACCTCTCCGCCGATAAGGTTACCCGCCAGCTGCGCAAGTTCAAGACTAAGGTCGTGGACAACCGCCAGGGTGGTGCCAGCGCCGCGGATGTCGCACCGGTCGAGCGCGTCGAGGATCTGGCCGACCTGCTGCTGCCCGAGGAGGAAGACGACCTGCTCGTCCGCGAGAAGGTTATCGACGTCACTCCGATGACTGAGGAGCAGGCGCTGGTGCAGACCGATCTGCTCGGTCACGACTTCTACGTGTTCGAGAACGCGACGACCGGCCTTATCAATGTGGTGTATCACCGTAAGAATGGTGGATATGGCATCATCAAGCCCCGCATCGAAACACTTGACGAGTAAAATACGTTAACTTGCATGAGTTAACGGCTGGCGGCCATCCCATGCGGGTGGCCGCCTTTTTACGTAAGGAGTCGCTTTGATGGACAAGGCCGCATCCGCCGGTCATTCGGACCGTTGCCGCATCGTCGTCGATACCTGCTGCGACTTTAGCCCCGAGGTCGCCGCGAACCTCGATGTCGATATCCTGGGTTTCCCCTTCATTATCGATGGCGAAGAGCGCACGGACGACATCTGGTCGAGCATCACACCCAAGGAGTTCTACGACCGTATGCGCGCCGGTGCCCGCGTGTCCACCTCGGCTGTGTCGCTCGGTCGCTATATCGAGTTCTTTACCGAGTGCGCCAAAGAGGGTACGCCTACGGTCTACCTGTGCTTTACCTCGGCGCTGTCGTCGAGCTACAACTCCGCGTGCCAGGCGGCGGACGCCGTGCGCGCCGAGTATCCCAACTTTGAGCTGTACGTGGTCGACAACGCTCTGCCCTGTGCGACCGGCGAGCTCTTGGCGCTTGAGGCCGTGCGCCAGCGTTCGGCGGGACTGACCGCCAAGCAGCTGGTCGACTGGGCAAACGAGGCCAAGACCTATGTCCACGGTTACTTTACGCTCGAGAGCTTTGACGCGCTGGCTGCCGGCGGCCGCATTCCGCCCGCGGCGGCACAGCTCACGGCAAAGCTCGACGTCAAACCCGAGCTGTCCTACGACCTGGCCGGCTCGCTGTCGCTGATCGGCGTCAACCGCGGTCGCAAGAAGGCGCTCAAGTCCATCCTCAAGTCGTTCCGCGAGAACTATGTGCCCGATCGCACCATGCCCATCGCCATTATGACGGCCGATGCCGAGAAGGACGGCGACTGGCTCGAAGCCGCCATCCGCAAGGAGGAGGGTTGCGCCGACGTCACGATCATTCGCAGCTCCGTCGGTCCTACCATCGGCTCGCACGTGGGCCCCGGCATGGTGGCCTGCGCGTTTTGGGGTAAGAACCGCGCCGACAAGGCGTCGCTTTCCGACCGCATCGCCCGCCGCGTGCGCGGCCAGTAGGCAAGCGCTGCGTCCGTAATCGCCCTCGACTCACAGCCCAACGCTGGCACCGAGTATTCAACCTGGTAATAACACCCAACCCAAAAGGAAAGGTTTCATGGCAAACAAGCTCTCCGTCGCATTCATCGGCACCGGAATCATGGGTGCCCCCATTGCCGGCCACATCCTGGATGCCGGCTATCCCGTCACGGTCAACAACCGCACTAAGTCCAAGGCCGCCGCGCTTATCGAGCGCGGTGCCGTTTGGGCCGATACGCCGGCAGATGCCGTGGCGAACGCCGACGTCGTCTTTACCATGGTGGGTTATCCCTCCGAGGTCGAGGAGCTCTACCTGGCGGGCGACGGCCTGCTCGCGTGCACTAAGCCCGGCGCGGTCCTGATCGACCTCACCACAAGCTCGCCCGAGCTGGCGCGCGACATTGCCGAGGCCGCCCAGGTTTCCGGCCGCATGGCGTTTGACTGCCCCGTCACCGGCGGCGAGTCTGGTGCTATCGCCGGCACGCTCACGGCTATCGTGGGCGCCACCGAGAACGATATCGCCCCAGTCCGCGACATCCTTGCCACCTTTGCGGCCAACATCTGCTGCTTCGACGGCGCTGGCAAGGGCCAGGCTGCCAAGCTCGCCAACCAGGTGTCGCTGGGCGCCTGCATGGTCGGCATGGCAGACGCCATGGCATTTGCCGAGCTGAGCGGCCTTGACCTGGAGAAGACCCGCCAGATGATCTTGGGCGGTACCGGCAAGTCCGGCGCCATGGAGAGCCTGGCTCCCAAGGCGCTCGACGGCGACTACAAGCCCGGTTTTATGGTCGAGCACTTCATTAAGGACCTGCGCCTGGCCCTTGCTTACGCCGACGACCGCGAGCTCGCGCTGCCCGGCGCCGACGTGGCCTTTACGCTCTACGACATGCTCGACGCTATCGGTGGCGCCAAGCTGGGCACCCAGGCCATCACGGTCCTCTACAAGGAGGAGGCCGACGCCATCGCCGCCGGTCTGGACTGGTCGCAGTATCGCCCCGAGGAGCACGGTGCCCACGAGGACGGCTGCGGTTGCGGCGAGCACGGCGACGAGCATGAGTGCGGTTGCGGCCACCATCACGGCGAGGACCACGAGTGCTGCGGCGGCCACGGTCATGACGACGGCCACGAGTGCTGCTGTGGCCACCATCACGGGGAGTAGCGCCCATGAGCTGGACGTTCGTGGTGCTTGCGCTGGCGCTCTTTCTCTTTGCGATCTACATCGGCTTTCTGTGCGGCCAGTGGGCGTGCGAAAAGCGCGTCATCACCAAGCGCGACTACTGGATTGCCAACTTTGCGGGAGCGGCGGCAGTCGTCCTGCTGACCTGGGTGTTCTCGCTGTTCCCGCTGGTGCAGTTTGCGCCGATCGGCTGGCTCGGCGGCTTTATCGCCGGTCTTAAGATGAGCTTTGGCGAGTCCGTTGGCCCGTGGCGCAAGCACGACGAGGTCTTTAATGTCAACAAGGCCCATCGCGCCGCCGCCGATGCGGGCGACGCCGAGGAGCGCCGCCGCGCGCGTCACAATGGTGCGGCAGACCGACAGCTCATCTCGGTCACCGATGACAGCAAGGGTGTTGGCAAGCACGCTAAGAAATAGTAAGAAGAGGTAACTATGGCAGAAAACAAAGACGAACAGCTCACCGACGAGGAGCTGGCACAGCTTCAGCTGGCAGAGGAGAACGAGAACGCCGTCGACCGCCTGGTCCAGGAGCTCGGCTGCCCCACACGCCGCATCCGCCAGTTTGCCGCCCGCGTGCTGCATCTGCTGGCCGAGCGCGACCCGCAACGCGTCGTGCCCTGCGTGCCCGCGCTGATCGAGGCACTCGACCGCCCCGAGGCTCAGACCCGCTGGGAGGCTCTCGATGCCCTGGCGGCGCTCGCCACCACCTGCCCCGAGCAGATGGGCGATGCCTTTGAGGGCGCCGAGACCGCGCTGTTCGACGAGATTTCCTCCACGCTGCGCTATGCCGCCTTCCGCCTGCTGTGCGTGTGGGGCGCCACGAGCGTTGAGCGTTCGCGCGAGGCTTGGCCCATCCTGGACGAGGCCATTCAGTGCTACCACGGCGACCTTGAGTATCGCGACATGCTCGGTTGCCTGTACGAGTTTGGCCAGGGCGAGATCGACGCCGAGGTCGCAGAGAAGCTTGCGCTGCGTCTTAAGTTCGATGCCGAGAACGGCAAGGGCAGCTATCTCAAGGCTCGCTCGAGCGAGATTTGCGAAATGCTTGTTAAACGTTTTGGCCTGGATCTCTCCAAAAAGAAGAAGCGTGCTAGCGTTAAAAAATCTGACGACGCCGAAGACGAGGAGTAACAGATTATGGCGCACGATGTAGTCCTGATTCCCGGTGACGGTATCGGTCCCGAGATTACGCAGGCCATGCGCCGCGTGGTCGAGGCCACCGGTGTCCAGATCAACTGGAACGTCCAGGAGGCCGGCGCCGGCGTCATGGACGAGTTTGGCACGCCGCTGCCCCAGCACGTGCTCGATGCGGTTGCCGAGACTAAGGTTGCCATCAAGGGCCCCATCACCACACCGGTCGGTACGGGCTTCCGCAGCGTCAACGTGGCCCTGCGCAAGCACTTCGACCTGTACGCTTGCGTGCGCCCTTGCCTGTCGCAGCCGGGCGACGGCTCGCGCTTCCGTGACGTCGATCTGGTCATCGTGCGCGAGAACACCGAGGACCTCTACGCCGGTATCGAGTTCGATGAGGGCGCTGCCGAGGTCGAGGAACTCTCGCAGCTCGTCGAGCGCTCGGGCCAAAAGACCTTCGCCGCTGATTCCGCCATCTCGATCAAGCCCATCTCCATCGCCAAGAGCCGCCGCATTGTGGAGTACGCCTTTGAGTACGCCCGCCGCTGCGGCCGCAAAAAGGTGACGGCTGTGCACAAGGCCAACATCATGAAGGCGACCGACGGCCTGTTCCTGCGCGTTGCGCGCGAGGTGGCCGCCAACTATCCCGATATCGAGTTCAACGACAAGATTGTCGACGCCACCTGCATGGGCCTGGTCCAGAACCCCAACGACTTCGATGTCCTGGTGCTACCCAACCTGTACGGCGACATTGTGAGCGACCTGTGCGCCGGCCTGGTGGGCGGCTTAGGGATGGCCCCCGGCTCCAACATCGGTGCCGACTGCGCCATCTTCGAGGCGACGCACGGCTCCGCGCCCGATATCGCTGGCCAGGATATCGCTAACCCCACGGCCGAGATTCTGTCTGCGGCTATGATGCTCGATCACCTGGGCGAGAACGACGCGGCCAATCGTATTCGCGCCGCCGTTTCTGCCACGCTCGACGAGGGTGAGCAGGTCACCGGCGACGTTCGTCGTGCCCAGACCGGCTCCGTTGAGGGCGCTGTGGGCACGCAGGCCTTTGCCGATGCCGTTATCGCGCACCTGGCCTAAGGCATGCAGACTGCAAACGCCTAAATAGTACTTAAGTGTTTGCGTATAACCTGAGAATCAATACGCCCGGCGCTCTGTCGGGCGTATTCTATTGCGGACTATGTTTCCTAACAAGGAGTAACTGATATGGGTCTGATTCAAAAGAAGGACGAGAAGGACGAGATCGACGGCATCCAGATCATCGAGCGCGGCGAAGGCCCCGATGGTGACGAGGACGAGAAGATCGACCTGGTTGCCGGTACGTCTGCCGAGCACATTGCTGCTGGCACGACGGCCGAGGAAGAGGACGCCCGTCTGGAGGCTCAGATCGCCGCAGATGCCGCTGACGAGAACCTCATGCCCGAGGAGCAAGACGAGGACGACTCCGACGCGGACGACCATGCATCCAAGCACAAGAAGACGATGATTGCCGCCTTTGTGGTTGCAGTCGTGATCGCTGCGGTGGTCGGCTTCTTTATGGGCAATGGCGGCTTTGGCGGCAAGGGCGTCGGTTCGTCGACCCTGACCGAGGACCAGCTCGATTCGACCGTGGCAAGCTATAGTTATAGCGGCAAGAAGAGCGACATCACCGCGCGCGAGGCCATCGAGAGCCAGTACAGCCTCGATACCGTCAAGGATAGTAACGGCAACTACACCGCCCCCTCTGCCGACGTCATCCTGTCTTACGTGCGCAACAAGATTCTGCTCGATGCTGCCGAGGACGAGGGCATTACCGTCTCCTCTAAGGAGATGAAGAAGTACGCCGAGGATTCTATCGGCACCTCGGACTACGACACCATGGCCAAGCAGTATGGCGTGTCCAAGGACCAGGCCAAGCAGATCGTCCGCCAGTCCGCGACGCTGCAGAAGCTCTACAAGAAGAAGGTGGGCGATGCTTCCGCGAGCATGCCGACCGCTCCGACCGAGCCTTCTGACGGCAACGAGGACACCGCGAGCAAGGATTACGCCGATTACATCATCAACCTTGCCGGTGACGAGTGGGATAGCTCGAAGGGCACCTGGAAGGACGAGAACAGCACCTACGCTAAGGCCTTCGCTAACGATGCCTTTACCGCCGATAGTGCCACCTATAAGCAGGCCATGACCGCCTATTACACCGCCTATCAGCAGTACTCCTCGCAGGCCTCGAGCGCCAGCTCCAAGTGGACCGAGTATGCCAACGGCCTGTACGCCAAGGCCAACATCAGCATCTACGGCCTGTTTGCTTAAAGGTTGCCCGAGCTTTCGAGCACGAAGTCGAAATATCTGATTGAGCCCGCTAGAACGTCGTTCTGGCGGGCTTTTTGCGTTGAGGGCGTGATTGGCGGCTTAATTATGGCTATTCATCTTTAAGTCCAAAGAGGTTATCGGCTTCATCGTCAGGCATATATTCCAGCACATCGCCCGGTTGGCAGTCGAGAGCCCGGCATATCGCGTCAAGAGTTGAAAAGCGCACGGCAGAAACCTTGCCCGTCTTGATACGCGACATATTGACCTGGGAGATACCCACGCGTTCCGCAAGCTCTTTGGATGAAATCTTGCGTTCGGCAAGCATGCGGTCGAGCCGCAGAATAATCATGGATTCCCCCTAGAGCAACTCGTCATCTTGTTTTTGCAGGATACACCCGTACTGGAAGACGCTGGCAATCAGGCTAATAATCAGGCCTGCAAAGACCATAGAGAGGTCGAGGTGCTGGCCACCAAGCGCATCCGTAAAGTTGCCGCCAAATCCTGAGAGTATCAGCCCCGTGACTATGGCACCAAGAAGCTTCACAGCAACGCCGCCAATAAGGAACAAATGTCCTACTTGACGTAGTATGCGGATGCATTCGAGGTCAAAGGGCCTGCCCGCCTTTTCAATGGCGGAGAAAAACCTGTATGCGCTTAGCGCGATGGCAAGCGCGAGGCATGCCATCATGCCGCTCCCTATGGCAGTATGACCGTCGTGCGCGACAAGCATAAGAGGAGTCTGTTCATTGGTGCCGACGAGAGCGAGAATTGGCCCTTCGCTAGCCTCAAGCTCTACGGATTGGAGACAGAACCCTTGGGAGAGGCTAGGCAATATGAGTAGATCGTAGATTGCAATGACTGCGAGGAGTCCCAGAGCGAGCGCCACGATGGTGCAGATTGTGCCCCATTTGCAGTAGCGAGTGAGCTTCCTCAGTTTGGCTATTGCCTGTTCACGGTCGATGGCTTCATTCGATTTGGATACGTTCCAGCGGATCATAGCTCCTCCAACCAATGTCTTGGATGATACTTGTATCTTATATCATACTTAATGATAAACGATAAACAATTACAGATTAGAGTAAGAGTAAGTAATGTTTGTGAGACGAATAGCGAGAGCTTGTGGCATATTTAGGGAGTGAGAGTTTGGCACGTGGGGGATGGACGAGTATCTAAATATCCTGCAACCGCGCAAGTGCTTCATCGGGTCTCCCTAATTCATATGGGAAAACGGCTGCAAACGATTGCAAATAACCGGTGAACGGTCGAAAACTACCGTTCACCGATAATATCGAAACTGGTTCTAACTGGTATTAAGTCAAAAAGACCAATTCACAAATCTTCACAATGACCTGCATTTTTTCTACACGCCATTTTTAGCCACCCTGCGTTGTTTAGACACGAAAAAAGTTCCGATCTTTCGTCAAAGTATTTCGATACGGTTTCAAAACCGCAGGTAGAAGTGTTAACGAGCGGTAAACGGTCGATTTTTTACCGTGAACGGTGCAAAAACGTTTTACTGTATGAATCAACGAAAGCAACCTCTTCTGTGGTGATATAGTGACAACAACACGTCACGTGGTTACTACCAGTTGAGAGACCACTGGTTCTCAAAGAACGCTTTCCAAGAAGCTTTAAGGGCGATTGCCCGTTGGCTTCCGAACATCATCGGACTCAGATCGTACACACCTTCGGAAGGGAAATTTGAATGGTTGGCTTTATTCTTACCGGTCATGGACAGTTCGCACCCGGCCTCGCAAGCGCTATCGCTATGGTCGCTGGCGACCAGCCCGCTTTTACCGTCGTTCCTTTTGAGGGCGACCAGGCTGCTTCCTACGGTGAGGATCTCCGCGCCGCTATTACCGCCATGCGCGAGGAGTGCGATGGCGTGCTCGTCTTTACCGACCTGCTTGGTGGTACCCCGTTCAACCAGGCAATGATGATTGCCCAGGATGTCGACAACGTCGAGATTCTGACTGGAACTAACCTTCCCATGGTTATTGAGCTTCTGTTCCTCCGCGGCAACGCCACGCTCGCCGAGCTTGGCGAGCAGGCCGTGACCGTTGGCCAGACGGGCATCACCGCCCAGACGGTCGCTTCCGTCGCTGGTGCCGAGGAAGAGGATATCTTCGGCGACGAGGACGGCATCTAATGGCCGATTTCGGAGCCAGTGTTCTGAGTTCCTCGGTCGCTCTTTTGGGCCTGCTTGTCATCATGGGCTTGATTTACACCATCTGGTCGCAAATCAACATGAAGAAGAAGCAGAAGTACTTCAAGGAGCTGCACACGGAGCTCAAGCCGGGTCAGGAGGTTCTTTTCGCCGGCGGTATCTACGGAACCGTCAAAGGCATCGAAGGCGAAAAGGTCCAGATCAAAGTCCGATCCGGTGCCGTCGTAGATGTTTCGCGTTACGCGATTCAGGAGATTAAGTAACTGTCGTCAGCAATCAACGAAAGGAAGCTGATCAACATGGCAGAACCCAACATTCTTCTTACCCGCATCGATAACCGACTGGTTCATGGTCAGGTCGCGACCCAGTGGAACTCCACCCTGGGCTCCAACCTCATCCTCGTCGCCAACGA
This sequence comes from uncultured bacterium, assembly GCA_905214435.1. Lineage (GTDB taxonomy): Bacteria > Actinomycetota > Coriobacteriia > Coriobacteriales > Coriobacteriaceae > Collinsella. The sequence goes on along the minus strand of CAJMMA010000001.1, from coordinate 32,660 downwards.
CGATGTGTCGACCAACACCATGCGTCAGAACCTCATGAAGATGGCCGCTCCCGCCGGCGTCGCTACGCGTTTCTTCTCCCTGCAGAAGACCATCGACGTCATTGGCAAGGCGAGCCCGCGCCAGAAGATCTTCATCGTGGCCGAAACACCGGAAGACGTGCTTACGCTCGTCAAGGGCGGTGTGCCTATAAAGAAGGTAAACATCGGCAACATGCACATGTCGGAAGGAAAGCGCCAAGTCGCCACCTCCGTCGCAGTTAACGACGAGGATGTCGCTGCGTTTAAAGAGCTGCAGGAATTGGGGGTGGAGTTGGAGATCAGGCGCGTTCCGAGCACGCCTGTTGAGGACACGAGCAAGCTCTTCTCGTAATCCTCATGATCCACGTTGTCAGGAATGAAACCCTGACATTCTGTACGTGAAATCCAAAGTGCGTACATACATTTTGAAAGGAGGAGCAAGATGGAATACTCGATCATCCAGGTCGCTCTGGTCTTCATCGTCACGTTCGTCGCGGCAATCGACCAGTTCAACTTCCTCGAGTCTCTCTATCAGCCCATCGTCACCGGCGCCGTCATCGGTCTTATCCTTGGCGACCTCAACACCGGTCTTCTCGTGGGTGGTACTTATCAGCTCATGACGATCGGCAACATGCCGATCGGAGGCGCTCAGCCGCCTAACGCCGTCATCGGCGGCATCATGGCAGCCATTCTCGCTATCGCTACGGGCCTCGAGCCCAACGCGGCAGTCGGCCTTGCCATTCCGTTCGCTCTGCTTGGTCAGCTCGGCGTTACCCTGGTCTTCACGCTTATGTCGCCGCTCATGTCCTCTGCGGACAACATGGCTCACAACGCTGACACCAAGGGTATCGAGCGTCTGAACTATTTCGCCATGGCTCTGCTCGGCCTGATCTTCGCCGTCGTCGTCACCCTGTTCTTCATCGCTGGCGCCACCATCGGTCAGACCATCGCTTCCGCCATCCCGACTTGGCTGCAGACCGGTCTCTCCGCTGCAGGCGGCATGATGCGCTTCGTCGGCTTCGCCGTCCTGCTCAAGGTTATGATGAACCGCGATATGTGGGGCTTCTTCCTCATGGGCTTTGGCCTCGCGCTCATCACCGTTGCCAACGATTCTCTGGCAACCCCTGCTCTGCTCATCCTCGCTCTCATCGGCTTCGGCATCGCTTTCTGGGACTTCCAGCAGCAGACCGAGCTGAAGGGTGCAGCTGTTTCTGACGGAGGTGACTTCGAAGATGGCATCTAATGAGTATGTGATCCCGGAGCACTACGAGGATCTCACTCCTGCTCCGCAGCTCGACCAGAAGACCCTCAACAAGATGGCCTGGCGCTCCTGCTTCCTGCAGGCCTCGTTCAACTACGAGCGTATGCAGGCCGCCGGTTGGCTCTACTCCATCATCCCCGGTCTGGAGAAGATCCACACCAACAAGAACGACCTCGCGGCTTCCATGAGCCACAACCTGGAGTTCTTCAACACTCACCCGTTCCTTGTCACCTTTGTTATGGGCATCGTGCTTTCGCTCGAGCAGAACAAGGTTGACATCCCCACGATCCGCGCCGTCCGCGTCGCCGCAATGGGCCCGCTCGGTGGTATCGGTGACGCCCTGTTCTGGCTGACGCTCGTGCCTATCACGGCCGGCATCACCTCCAACATGGCCATCAACGGCAACGCCGCTGCGCCGATCATCTTCCTGGTGATCTTCAACGTCGTCCAGTTCGCTCTGCGCTTCTGGCTCATGAACTGGTCCTACAAGCTTGGCACCAGCGCTATTGACGCTCTGACCGCCAACATGCAGGCCTTCACGCGTGCCGCTTCCATCATGGGCGTCTTCGTCGTCGGTTGCCTGGTCGTCACCATGGGTGGCACCCAGATCAACCTCCAGATCCCCAATGGCACCACCCGTGGCCTCTCCGCTACTACCGTGATCGTCTCCGAGAAGGAGGCCGAGAACTTCACCGGTATGGAGGGCATCGATACCGAGACCGCTGAGGCCGGTACCATCGCCATGACCGATAAGGACGGCAACGCCCTCACCGCTTCCGATGCCGACGGCAACGCTGTCGAGTGCGGCGTCACCGATCTGGGCAACGGCATGGAGTCCGTTACCTACGGTACCGTCACCGAGGATCCGGTCAACTTCTCTGTTGCCGACACCCTCAACACCATCGTCCCCAAGCTCGTCCCGCTTATGCTTACGCTGCTGCTTTACTACATGTTCGCTAAGCACAGCTGGACCCCGACCAAGGGCATTCTCCTGCTCTTCGTCCTTGGCATCCTGGGCGCTGGCCCGCTTGGTCTCTGGCCGAGCATCTGGTAAGGCTCTAGCTTGAGGGGTGTGTCCCTACGCGGCTCACACCCCGACCCCTTAAGCCATGTGTATGTTAAAAGCCGCGTGCTCGAAAGAGCGCGCGGCTTTTGTTTTCTTGATGATTCGGGTGTGGCAGACAGATAATGCTTAACACCCTAGGTAGTTAGCCGAATTCGAGCAAAAGGGAGGATAGGATGGCGATCGGAGCGCGTAAGCAACCGCTGTACGATCAGCTGGTCGATATTCTGACCGAAAAGATTGACCATGAATATCGCGCCGGTGACATGATTCCTTCCGAGCGCGAACTTTCGGAGCGCTATGGTCTCTCGCGCACTACGGTACGCCTGGCTCTGCAGGAACTGGAGCGTTTAGGACTGGTGGTTCGGCAGCACGGTCGCGGTACCTTTGTGACCGACCGTTCGGCAAAGGCAACCAATCTTATGCAGTCCTACAGCTTTACCGAGCAGATGCGCGCGATGGGTCGTGACCCCGAGACCACGATTCTCGAGTTTTGCGAGATGGAGGCCGATAAGAATCTGGCCGAGCATATGGGATTGCGTATCGGTGATCGCATTTTTAAGCTCAAGCGCCTTCGTTCTGCCGACAACATGCCCATGATGGTCGAACGCAGCTATCTACCGGTTCGTCAATTTCTGTCCCTAAAGCGACCGCTGCTGGAGCGTAAGCCGCTTTACGATGTGATTGAGCAAGACTTTCAGCAAAAAATACGTGTGGCCGAAGAGGAGTTCTATGCGAGCATAGCCCGTCCCACCGATGCCCACCTTTTGGAAATTGTCGAGGGCTCGCCTGTGCTCGATTTGGTTAGGACTACGTATAACGAGTCAAACGAGGTTGTGGAGTATACGCTCTCGGTTGCTCGTGCCGATCAGTTTAAATACAAGGTTTACCACCAGCGTAGCGACTAGTGTTGGCATCGTTTCCATATGATGATTCTTTGTATTTAACTGGTTACTACCAGATAACCAACCGAAGTGTATAATTGCACGTCAGAGGATTACTTCTAGAGAGAGGTATTAGAAATGTTCGAGAAGAGTGTCGAGGAGCTCACCGAGCTCGGCGCCCAGATCACCACGGCTGAGATTGCTCAGCAGCCCGAGCTTTGGCGTGATACGCTCAACATCTATCGCGAGAACAAGGAGGCCATCGAGGCCTTCCTGGCCGAGGCTCGCGCTATGGGCGAGGGCCGTCTGTCCGTTGTCTTCACCGGTGCCGGTACGTCCGACTATGTTGGCGATACCTGCGCCCCGTATCTGCGTCACGCCGGCAACACTGATCTCTACGACTTTAAGCCCATCGCCACGACCGACATCGTGAGCGCCCCGCGCGACTTCCTGCGCGCTGAGGATCCCACGCTCGTGGTTTCCTTTGCCCGCTCTGGCAACAGCCCCGAGAGCCTTGCCGCCGTTGCCGTTGCCAAGGAGCTCGTCCACAACGTCAAGTTCCTCAACATCACCTGCGCGCCCGAGGGCAAGCTCGCCGTCGAGTCTGCCGATGATCCCAATGCGCTGACGCTGCTCATTCCGCGCGCCAACGACAAGGGCTTCGCCATGACCGGCTCCTACACCTGCATGACCCTGCTCTCTACCCTCATCTTTGACGAGGCTTCCGACGAGCAGAAGGCCGAGTGGGTCGAGACCATCGCCAAGATGGGCGAGGAGGTCATCGCTCGCGAGTCCGAGGTTGCCGACTACCTCGCTGGCGACTTCAACCGCGTGACGTACTTGGGTTCCGGCTCCTTCGGTGGCCTTGCCCAGGAGAGCCAGCTCAAGATCCTCGAGCTTGCTCACGGTCTGGTCGCTACTTCCTACGACACCTCCATGGGCTATCGTCACGGACCCAAGTCCTTCGTCGACGACAAGACCCTCGTGTTCGTGTTCGTCAACAACGACGCCTACACCCGTCAGTACGACATCGACATCCTCAACGAGATCGGTGGCGACAAGATCGCTCAGCACACCGTTGCCGTTCAGCAGGATGGCGCTACCGTCTACGAGGGCGAGTCCTTCACCTTTAAGGGCTACGAGGCGCTTCCCGAGGGCTACCTTGCTCTGCCGTTCGTGATGTTTGCTCAGGCTATCAGCCTGCTCAACTCCGTGCGCGTGGGCAACACGCCCGACACGCCGAGCCCCACCGGTACGGTCAACCGCGTGGTTAAGGGCGTGACGATTCACCCCTTCACCGCTTAATCGCGTCCCCCTGTAAGGGCGCCCGTCCGCTCATAACGGCGGGCGGGCGCTTTTTGTTATTACGTGGGCTGGGTATAAGCATCACCACAGTCAACTGCTTTAGAAGCAAGGAGTGCATATGAGCACGTACGCAATTAAGGCTGACAAGTTCTTCTTGCCGGCAGGCCCGCAACTGGGCGGCTATCTTATGGTCGAGGATGGCGTCTTTGGCGCCTGGCAGGCCGACGAGCCCTCTTGCGAGATCAAGGACTACACGGGATCGTGGATCGCACCGGGTATGGTCGACACCCACATCCACGGCTTCTACAACCACTCAACTACCGATAACGACCCCGAGGGTATCGATATTAGCTCGACCGAGCTCGCCCGTCGCGGTACCACCAGCTGGTTGCCCACGACGTTCACCGATGGCGTCGAGCAGATCAAGGATGCCTGCGCCGCCATCGCTCAGGCTGACGAGGGCCGCGGCCCTGACTTCTGCGGTGCTCGCATTCAGGGCATCTACCTGGAGGGCCCCTTCTTTACCATGAAGCATGTGGGCGCACAGAACCCCGCTTACCTGATTGACCCCTCCGAGGAGGTCTTTGACGAGTGGCAGGAGGCTGCCGGCGGACGTATCGTTAAGAGCGCCATGGCTGCCGAGCGCGATGGCGCCGCTGCTTATGCTGCTGCCCTCAATGCGAAGGGTGTCGTGACCAGCATCGGTCACTCTGATGCCACGTATGACGAGTGCATCGCCGCCATCAACGCCGGTGCCAGCTGCTTTACGCATACCTATAACGGCCAGCGCGGGCTGCATCACCGTGAGCCCGGTGTCGTGGGTGCTGCTATGTCCACGTCCGAGACCTACGCCGAGATCATCTGTGACGGCAAGCACGTAAACCCTGCCGCCATCAAGGCGCTGCTGCAGGCCAAGGGCTGGCAGCACACGGTACTCATCACCGACTGCCTGGGCTGCGGCGGCATGCCCGAGGGCAGCTACACCAGCGGTGGCATGGACGTCATCATGAAGGACAACCTGTGCTGGCTCGCCGATGGCAAGAGCATTGCCGGTTCGGTGCTCACGCTTGCCCAGGGCGTCAAGAACATCGTCGACTGGGGCATCGCCAGCGCCGATATCGCCATTCGCATGGCAACCGAGGTGCCGGCACGCTCCGCGCACATCGAGGATAAGTGCGGCAGCATCATGCCGGGTCGCGACGCCGACTTTGTCGTGTTCGACCATGAGCTCACCCTCGTCGAGACGTATGTTGGCGGCCAGAGCGTCGGCAACGCCTTTACCGAGTAACGAAAGAAAAAGACGGCGGGCCCGAATCTGCTCGGACCCGCCGTATGGGTTAAACGCTCAAAAGCACCTTCACAGTTACAGCTTGTTAGCAATCTTCTTTGCCGTGCGCTTAACGCCGGCCACAAGACCTCCCGCAGGATGCTCCTTCTCGTAGGCTAGGCGCTTCTCGCGCTTGGCGTACTCCTCGACGATGATGTCGCCATACTCGTCTTCGATCTTGTCGAAGAAGTCGACGGCGCCCTTAATTTCCTCAGCGGTCGGGTGTCCCTTTTGGACACCGCCGGCGAGCTTGAACGGTCCCCACGTATCAAAGCCGGGGCAGCCGTAGACACCCATAAAGATGGCCTGCCTCATGCGGCAGATGCCATCGATATCCTTGCCGTACCACTTGTTTTTGCCACCGTAGGTCATAAGGCCAAACACCTTGTCCTGCGGCTGCAGCACGTTTGTGAGCACGCGTGCCATGTCCTTGTCGATCTCGGAGTAATAGATGCCCGTGGCGACACCGATCAGATGATATTCGTGCAGGTTGGGATACTCGTTTTTGCCGAGCGCCTCGACGTCGAGGGTATCGATCTCGGGGTGTGCCTCGACGATGGCGTCCACGAGCTTTTTCGTATTGCCGTGATGGCGCGAGGCGTAGAGGATGATGGTTCGCATAAGAAGGCCTTTCAGCTGTAATTGCATCAATGTCTGTATGGTACCCCGTTGCATGGCTGGGATACCGGACGCATCGATGAACGTGCGGGTTTGTCCTTTGGTCAGGGCCGAGACGGGTTATTGCGAGCAAAATGCAGTTGTCCGAAAGGATGGGTAATGGAATACGCTCTTTCCAACGATTCGATTTCTATTAAGGTTTCCACGGCTGGCGGCTCGTTTACCTCGATTGAGGCCGGAGGTCGAGAGTACTTGTGGCAGGGTGATCCTGCAGTGTGGTCCGGCCAGGCGCCGGTCTGCTTTCCGATTTGCGGAGGCCTGCGCGATGGTAGCGCCATGACGTTTGCCGGGCATCATGTAAAGCTCGCTCGCCACGGGTTTGCGCGCAAACAGGAGTGGAAGCTGCTGAGCCAGAGCGAGAACGAGCTGGCGATGTGCCTGGCTTCGGAGGATAACGCCGCGCTGCTGAGCGATTATCCCTACCCGTTTAAGCTCGTCGCCCGCTATACGCTCGAGCGCGCTGCCGTGCGCGTTTCCTATGAGGTGACCAACGAGGGCACCGAGGACATGCCGTTCTTTATCGGTGGACACCCCGGCTTTAGGTGCCCGCTCGACGACGGCGAGGCCTATACGGACTACGAGCTGCGCTTTGAGAAAGATGAGGCTGCGGAGCTTTGCACCGCCGTACCCTCGACCGGATTGATTGATGTAGCTAACCGTTCAAAGAACCCCATGGTGGGAAAGACGCTGCCCCTATCGCACGAGCTCTTCGATTTTGCGGAGACCATCTTTGACGTGCTCGAGAGCCGTCAGGTCACGCTTTCCAAAAAGGGCGAGGACAAGGGCGTCTGCCTGAGCTTTGAGGGTTTCCCGTATCTCATTGTGTGGAGTAAGCCCGAGGGCGATTTTGTGGCAGTTGAGCCCTGGGGTGGCCTCTCGACCTGTTCCGATGAGGATGACGTGCTTGAGCACAAGCGCGGCTGCCTTATCGCCAAGCCTAAGGAGACCGTCGTTCGCTCGTTCACGATTGAAATTCTGTAATTCCGTTTTGTCGACTCGTATCGCGAGGCACTAGGAGCCTGCGAGATAAGGAGCTAAAAATGATCCTCACCGTTACGATGAACCCGTCTGTCGATACGCGCTATCAGCTCGATGAGCTCGTTATCGACGACGTCAACCGTGTGACGCCCGAAAAGACCGCCGGCGGCAAGGGCCTCAACGTGGCCCGTGTGCTGGGTCAGCTGGGCGACGACGTCGTGGCAACCGGTCTGCTCGGCGGCCACATGGGCGCTTACATGGCTGAGCTCATGGACGCCAACGGTATTAACAACGACTTTGTGCCCATCAAGGGCGAGACCCGCATCTGCCTCAATATCCTTCATGCCGGCAACCAGACCGAGCTGCTCGAGAGCGGCCCGACAATTGCCCCCGAGGAGCTCGATGCCTTTACCGCCAAGTTTACCGAGCTTGCGAGCAAGGCCGACGTCGTCACCATCTCGGGTTCGCTGCCCCGCGGTGTCGAGGCAGACTACTATGCCAAGATCACGGGCATTGCCGAGAACGCCGGTGCCAAGGCGTTGCTCGATACCTCGGGCGCTTCGCTCGAGGCCGCCCTTAAGTCCGAAATTAAGCCCGAGCTGGTCAAGCCTAACCTGACCGAGATCAACGGCCTTTTGGGTACGAGCTTTACCACCGACGATGTGGACGAGCTCCGCGCCGCGCTCGCCTCTGATGCCCGCTTCTCCGATATCCCCTGGGTCGTCGTGTCCATGGGCGCTGCCGGCTCCGTTGGCTTCCACAATGGCCGTGCGTTCCGCGCAAAGACGCCCGATATCCCTGCCGTTAACGCTACGGGCTCTGGTGACTCCACTATCGCTGGCTTCGCGCATGCCATTGCTGCTGGCGCGGACGACGAGACGGTGCTGCGTACCGCCAACACCTGCGGCAAGCTCAATGCCATGGATCCCATGACCGGCCATCTGGTCATGGACCGTTGGGACGAGGTCTACAACGGCGTTGTCGTGACCGAGCTGTAAAAGCCTGGGCGTCGGCCCCGGCATTGCTTGCTAGCTCATGCCGACGACAAGTGCGGTAGCATTATGCTGGGGCGCGACGCCGAGTTTGTCGTGTTCAATCCCGACCTTACCCTGGTCGAGGCGTATGTGGGTGGCAACAGCGTCGGTAACGCGTTTGCCGAGTAGCCGCCAAAGAAGCGATCCGAGAGGGGATTTAGATGATTTACGGTGCATTGGGCGATATCGAGGAGTACCGCGGAATTCTCAAGGGCCTCGACGTGCTGATCGACTGGCTCGAGGAGAACGACCCGGCAGAGCTCGAGGTCGGCAGCCATCCGATTCTGGGCGACAAGGTCTATGCGAACGTCATGGCTCCCACGACGCGTCCCGAGGCCGAGGCTCACTATGAGACGCATCAGCGCTATCACGACCTGCAGATCGACGTCGAGGGTCGCGAGGCCTTTAAGGTCGCCACGGGCAGCCTGACGCTGGTTCAGGAGTTTGACGAGAAGGACGACTACGATCTGGTCGATTCCGACGCTTCGATCGCCGGCGATCTTGCCGACGACAAGTTTGCGCTGTTCGTTGCCGGCGAGCCTCACATGCCCACGCTCGAGTTCCCGGGCGATGGCGCACAACCGATCAAGAAGATCTGCTTTAAGCTGCTTGCCGACGCCTACTGGGAGGAGTAGCGAGCTGCTCGGCTGAGTTGTTCGTCTGATGGCGTGATTCCCCTAGGGAAATCACGCTAGGACCCCGCCAAACGGGTTTTCCCTAGGGAAATCACGTTTGGCGGGGTTTTCTGTTTTTGAATAGGGAAGCCTCATTTATTTGCGAAGAACATCGGCTAGCCGCAGGATTGAAATCATCGACCGATAAGTGAGTTCCACTTTTTCGCCCGCAAGCAGTCGTTTCGAGCCAATCTCATCTAGCCCCACAAGCCGAGAAAACAGCGGGCCGCTCATCGTGCCATCGTCAATTGATTCCCTTATGGTCTTCAAAACGTCCGTATCATGAAGCGATGCCGAGCTGTAGGGGGCAACACGAGCGGAACTCTCAATTAACGACGAGACAAAAGGATGGAGATGCTTTGGACATAGTCCATCAAACACCACATCCCCATTGTCGTTCGAGCCGACCAGGCGCCAAGTATAATGATCGACCCAGTCATCCCCGTCATATATGGCGTCCATGAGCAACTTCCCGTCTAGAGAGAGAAACCTATTTGGACATCGGGGCGCAAGACCGCAATCCATATCGGACCTGCAGCAGCTCCAACCCAACGCACCACATAGGTTCCCTTTCGTACATGTGTATCAATCTGCTCTGAAATGCCGGTGAATGCAATTCCAGACCCGTTTGTCGGATAGCAATCGACGTATTTTTGTTTTCCGCTCACAACCTTGTATAGATATATCGTTCCAGCAAAAGAGAAGGGATCGTTCGCAATTTTGTCCGGAAGAACTTGCCACCTCAAAATCCCGCTACCAATATGGTCAAGCTTGACCGTTCCGCCGTCCCCCTCAAAAGTGGCAAGGGGATTTACCCCAGACTGGGAGTCGGCATCGCCCTCCTTAGCAGTTATCAGCAGGTTGCCCGTATAAGACTGCTGAGGCTCACCTTCAGGACAGGCAGCCTTGGCCCAAGAAGGGCCACTCAGGCAGAACAGTCCGAGCAGCATCAATACCAACAAAAGAAAACCCTTAGTTCTTTTCATCTATATCCCCAATGTCTCTCGACATTTGTATATTGTGACCATTTTAAATCTATATGGCCAATTCGAGCCCTCATCATGGCAATTGTTGCAGCTGGGTTTCTTTTCATTAAGATTTCACTTTGGTAAATCCCCGCCCCTAAGCATTAAACCCGAAGACCACCGAGTGGGCCGCTGTTGACGTGGCGATGCTTGGATTGGCACACACGCACTCAAAATCGAAAACAAAAAAGCCGCCCGAAGGCGGCTATCTTGTGCAATGGAGCCAGCGACCGGGCTCGAACCGGTGACCCCCGCTTTACGAGAGCGGTGCTCTACCAACTGAGCTACGCTGGCGGCCATGTGGTGACGCAACTGAGGCGTCAACGGCTGTCTATGATACGGGACATCGCTCATCCGCGCAAGTGTTCTGACGGCTTTTCTCACTTTAAATGCACTAATATTAGAGGCGTGATGTCTGCAGTGCCCATTTGTTACTTGACCTGCTGTTGAGTTGGTGGTCGACGTCCCGCTCGTATGGGTCTCAAACAGAATGGGGCAGCCATGGCTCAACCCAAGATTCTTCTTACGCGTATCGATGACCGTTTCATTTACGGGCAAGACGTTGAGCTGTGGAACGAAGCCGTGGGTTCCAACCTTGTCCTAATCGTCAACGATGAGATCGCGGCGGATTCGCGCCAATGGGCACCAATGAGGGTGGCGGTGCCAGAAGGCGTTTGGACGCGGTTTTTCTCGGTGCAAAGGACTATCGACATCATTCATACCGCAACGCCGCGTCAATGGATCTTGATCATAGTGGCCTCACCCGCCGATGCGCTCGCGCTGGTTAAGGGTGGTGTGCCAATAACCAAGATCAGCATTGGCCATATGCAGGCAGGGGAGGGCAAGCGCTCTGCAACGCCTACCATTGCCGTAGACGATACGGACATCGCCGCCTTCAAAGAGTTGCAAAAGCTCGGCATAGAGCTAGAAATCCGCTATCTCCCCAGTTCCGCCCCCGACCCCATTGGCAATCTGTTCAACTGATCCCTTGGGGACGGAGGAAAACGGATCATTTTGCCCTTGCGAGGGACGCGCGCGATGCCGCCTGTCAAAAACTATGCCCATTTACTACGTTTGATTGGCTATCGTCGAGCATGTCGAATTTGAGATAAACAAAACCGCAGGTATACTGCTCACAAATGTAACAAAAACCGGTGCATGGTCGAGCATCCCAGGCTAAACGTAGTAAATGGGCATAGTTTTGATATGTCACTCATACAGTCACAGAAAAAACGAGCCTAAAAGATGAAAAAGCGCCCGCTGGCGGTGGTGCCGGCGGGCGCTGCTGTGCGATATGTCGCGTTGCGGGCTTAGTGCCTCATAAAGTGGTATTCGATCACATTGCTGTAGGGATGGCCCGGGCCCACAATGCCCTGCGGGAACAGAGGCTGGTGCGGCGTGTCGGGGTACATCTCGGCCTCGAGGGCAAAGCCGGCGCCCCAGCCATAGTTGGCATCGTCCTTGGCGTGCTCGTCGCCCAGCCAGTTGCCGGTGTAGAGCTGCACGCCCGGGGCAGTGGTGTAGTAGTCCATCTCACGACCGGTCCACATCTCCTCGACGTGCATCGCGCGGCGCAGGTTGCGGCCGTACTGATAGCCATCGATGCACAGGCAGTGATCGTAGCCACGGGCCTGCTTGATCTGCGGGTCGTCGGCCTCCATGCCGGGTGCGACGGGGCGAAGCTCGCGAAAGTCAAACGGTGTTCCCTCGACCGGAGCAATCTCGCCGGTGGGGATGTTCTGCTCGTTAATGGGCAGGTAGTGGGCGGCGTTGGCGACAAAGAAATGTTCGCAGTCCATGCCGGCGTTATGGCCTGCAAGGTTAAAGTACGTGTGGTTGGTCATGGACACGTAGGTGGCGCGGTCGCTCTCGCAGCCATAATCGATGCGGAAGACGCCGGTGCGCGTAACGGTAAACACGGCCGTAAAGGTTCGGTTGCCGGGCAGGCCCAGCTCGCCATCCTTAAGCGAGGTGGTCATGCGCACGGCGTTATGGACCTCGTCGAGCTCAACATCCCACACACGTTTGTGCAGGCCGTGCTCAAGGTCGCTGTGCAGGTTGTTGGCGCCCTCGTTGGCGGGCATATGCCAGTCCGTGCCGTCGATGGCGATCGTGGCGCCAGCGGTGCGGTTTGCCACAGGGCCGATGGTCGCGCCAAAGCAGGCGGGGTTGTCAAAGTAATCCTCGAGCTTATCGAAGCCCAGCACCACATCGCGCACGTTGCCGGGAATGTCGGGCACATCGATACCAAGCACCGTGGCGCCATAGTCCATAATGCGAACGCAGATCTCGGGCCCGTCGAGGGTGTAACGATGAACGGGGGTACCGCACGGCGCGGTGCCGAAAAGCTCGGAAGTGATCATTTGGTTCCTAACATCGAGGTATTTCCGACAAACTGTAGCGCGAACAGGCGAGATTATCACTACACCCCACTAAAGCTGGGGGTAATTTTCTCAAAAAAGTGATGATTGGAGCTGTGCGGGCGTTCATTTTTGACGCGTACGAGTCTGATACAATTTGTTCGTTACTGTTTGAATGATATGCGCGCAAAGAACGGCGAGGATTCATCGTGATTAAGGCAGAGCGACAGGATAAGGTTCGTCAGCTGCTCGAGGAGCAGGGCACGGTCTCGGTCAAAGAGATTTCGGATGCGTTGGGCGTTTCGGACATGACGATTCGCCGCGACCTCGAAGAACTTGCGAGCCTAGGCGAGATTGAGCGCGTGCACGGCGGAGCCCGCAGTGCACAGGGCCGTCCGCACGCTATGTTGCGCCATGAGTATTCGCACAGCGAAAAGCGCACTAAGCATGCCGAGGAAAAGCTGCAGATTGCGCGCCGTGCTGTGGAGCTTATCGAGGAGGGCTCGACCATCTTTTTGGGCACGGGCACCACGGTTGAGCAGATGGCCTCGATGCTGCCGACGTTTCGCCTGCGCATTGTGACCAATTCGCTTTCGGTGTTTAACCTGCTCGAGGCGCGCGAAGACTGCGAGCTGTGCCTCGTGGGCGGTATGTACCGTCGCCGCACCGCCGCTTTTGTGGGACCAACGGCCGAGGATACCCTGCGCGCGCTGGGCATCGATGCGGCGTTTATCGGCGCCAACGGCATCTTGGACGGTGACGTGTCTACGTCCAACATGGACGAGGGCCGTATCCAGCAGCTCGCCTTTAGCAAGGCCGACTCGCGCTACCTGATCGCCGACTCCAGCAAGATCGGCAAGCGCGACTTCTACACCTTCTGCCGCCTGGACAATTTGGACGCTGTGGTGTGTGAGTCGGGTATCGCCGCCGAGGACCGCACTGCCATCGAGGAGCACACGCAAGTCATTTGCTAGCGAGTGCCGCCGTGCTAGACCAGGCGGGCGTAGTCCTGTGACTGGTGAAAGACGTGGGCGATATAGATTGTTTCGCGCTCAAACTTGTAAAGACAGGTGTAGTTGTTGACGGGAAACGATCGGTAATTACGTGCCGCCAGCTCTTGCATGTGTGAGAGAGGTCGTAGGAGCGGCTGCTCGCGAAGCAAATCAAGTTGATATTCAAACTCAGTGACAAAATTGCCCGCTGCGCGCGGATTCTTGAGGATTTGGGCAAGGTATCCGACGATACTCTCGTACTCATATCGCGCGCTTTTGAGTATTACGACGTTATAGGCCATATTTGTCTCGTATCGAGGTCGCGAAGGTGTCATAGTCGCTATAGTCGCCTTGCGATATCTCGTTTTCTGCCAGCATTATACGAGACAGCAGCTTGGCTTTGGCGATTTCGTCTTGCATGAGGCGATATTGGTCGCTGCTGATGCAGTGCATGGCCTCGTAGCCGTTCTTGGTTACGGTGACGTCGTGCTCGGACTCAACAAGCGCGGTGAATGTGGCAGTGTCCTTCATGTCTCGGACGGGCACACAGATGGGCATAGGTATCTCCTTCGCATTGGGACATAATTGTACCACGCCGTATCGAATAGTCGGCATCGTTGAATTGTCTCAATCTGTAACAGGTAGACGTCCAAAACCGGGTTTAGTGTTACAGATCGAGACGGTGAGGCATAGCATCCGTTATGCGTAAAGCTCGGTATTACTGTATGTCTCAACCATTGCAATGGTCGGTATTTTTGTAGCTATAAGCTCATTTAAAGCTCGGTATTTTTGTATTATTAGATATATCTGAAGGTCGGTATTTTTGTAAACTAGCACGTAAATTATGCTGAGGTGAGATTATGTTTAAACGGAAGGCATATGATCGTCTGCAGGAGTGGAAAGAACGCTCGCAAGGGCGCACTGCGGTGCTTATTGAGGGTGCAAGACGCGTTGGCAAAACGACGCTCGTCAAGTGCTTCGCGCAAAATGAATACAAGGATTATCTGTACATTGACTTTTCGGCTGCTAGCAAAGCCACGCTCGATATATTTCTGAACCATCGTGAAGATGTCGATCTTTTTTTACGCATGCTTCAGCTGCAGTATGGTAAGGCCCTCGAACCGAGAGAGTCGCTGGTCATTTTTGATGAAGTGCAGCGGTTTCCCATCGCGCGCGAATACATAAAGCATCTTGTAGAAGACGGCAGATTTGATTACATCGAGACAGGCTCTCTTGTCTCCATCAAAAAGAATGTCGATAGCATTGTCATACCGTCAGAGGAAGAAAGGATCCCTCTCGAGCCCCTCGATTTTGAGGAGTATCTTTGGGCGACCGGAAAAGATCTTTATGCAGAAGAGATCCGTAAAGGGCGCGAATCTCGGACCGCGCTTCCGGACGGCGTTCATGCGACGTGCATGAGATTATTTGATGAGTATATGCTTGTCGGTGGTATGCCTCAGTCGGTCGACTCCTTTGTGGCAGAGAATGATTTTAGAGGATGCGACAGGGTTAAACGGCAGATTATCGCACTGTACAGGGAGGACATTGCCAAGTTTGGAGGTTCGGACGCTAGACGTGCGCGGGCGGTTTATGACGATATTCCGGGTCAATTATCTGCGGCAAATAAACGGTTCAAATTTGACAGCTTGGAGAAGGGGTCCCGTTTTGAGACATATGAGTCGGCGTTAATCTGGCTTGAGGATGCGCGACTGATTAACCGTTGCTATTTATGCAGTGATCCGAGCGTGGGTTACCGCCTGCACGAGGACGCGTCTTCGCTTAAATGCTATATGGCGGACACGGGATTGCTCGTGAGCTTGGCGTTTGATGATGGTCCGGACCTTATGGATGTTCATAGAGACATTCAATTTGGAAGAATTTCAATTAATAAAGGAATGCTAATCGAGAACATCGTGGCGCAGCAGCTTAAGAGTCTGGGGCATTCGCTTTTTTATTACAGCTGGCAGGAGCCTTCCAAAACAGAGGGGAGTCGGCCCAGAACGCGTGAAATTGATTTTCTTGTTTCGCGCGGCTTTGAAGACGCGGCTGGAAAACCGCGGGTCACTCCTGTTGAAGTTAAATCTTCCAAATCGTATTCAACAATCTCGCTTGACGATTTCGGCAGACGATTCGAACGACGAGTCGGAGAAGAGATAGTTCTTCACCCAAAACAGCTCAGGGCTGAAGGGCATAGGATATATCTACCTCTGTATATGACGATCTTTATCTGATCGACGGCATGCGGTCCTGTGGCTCATTGAACCGCAGGACCGTGTATCGTTGGGGGTTTATTGTGATAATGCGCGCAAGCTAAGCCGGGGATCGAGTTTTCGGGATATGTCGGTGAAGTTCCGTCACCGCGGACTGGGTGTCCGTGCGCCCGACGAGGTCGTTGCGTGCCTAGAAGCCCCGAGCTCCAGAAGCCGTACGCTTGTTTCGGGCGTGCTGGCCGAATGCTCCAGCGTGAAAGACCTACGGGTGTAGCTTGCTCGGCCTGTTTGTCTCGATCTGTAACAGTTAGGACTGAAAAACTCGGCTACGTGTTACAGGTTGAGATTTTTAGGCTAGGTCTAATCTATTCATCTCGATCCGTAACAGGTAGGGGAGAAATAACCCGCCAGATGTTACAGATTTAGATTGAGAGGGTTGGCTCGTGCGTTCATCTTGATCTGTAACAACTAGGACCCAAAAACTTAGCTAGATGTTACAGATTGAGACTGAGAGGATTGCCCTGTGTGTTCATCTCGATCTGTAACAGTTGGGGCCGAAACCGCGGGTCAGATGTTACAGATCGAGACAAACGGCTCCCGGTCCGCCCAAACACAAAGGCCGGGGGCGGCGCGCCGTGTGACGTGCCGCCCCCGGCTGAGAAATGGGGACAAGTTATGTGAGCAGGGCAATTACGCCAACTGCAAGCCACTAGTCCAGACGACGGGTCTGCGCCACGTGCTTGTACCAGTAGGCGCTTGCCTTGGGCGTGCGCTTCTGGGTTTCAAAGTCTACGTAGAAGAAGCCGTAGCGCTTGTTGTAGCCGTTGGTCCAGGAGAACTGGTCCTGCAGGCTCCACAGGAAGTAGCCGCCCACGTTGACGCCCACCTCCATGGCCTTAAGCAGCCAGCGCAGGTGCTGCTCGATGTAGTCGATGCGCGGCTGGTCGTCCACAAAGCCGTCCTTGTAGGGGTCCTTGTAGCCCATACCGTTTTCGGTAATGAAAATCTGCTTGTAGTTGGGGTAGCGCTGTTTAATGTAGACGAGCAGATCGAACAGACCCTCGGGATAGATGATCCAGTCCCAGTCGGTGGTGGGGATGCCGGGCTTGTTCACATGCTCGCCAATGCCCTTGACGCGCCAGCGGCCGGTACCCTTCTCGCCCGTGCCGTTGTGGTGCAGGTCGTTCTCGCCGTCGTAGGCCTTGAGGAAACGGCACTGGTAGTTGTTGACACCCAGGTAGTCGTTGTAGAGCGCGGCCTCGCGCATAATCTCGAGGTCCTTGTCCAGGATCTCGATGGTGCCGCCCGAGACGGCAGCCAGGCGGTTGGCGCACTCGAGGGTGTCGGGGGCATAGTCGCCGCGGAAGGTGGCGTCAAGCAGGAACTGGTTTTGCAGCACGTGCTCGTTGTTGGCGGCCTTGATGTCGGCGGGGTCGTTCTCGTTGAGCGGGTACTTGAACTCCAACGACTGAATGACGCCGATCTTGCCCTTAAAGCCGCCGTTGTGGAAGGCCAGCACAGCCTTGGCGTGGGCAAGCATCATGTTGTGCTCGCACTGGAAGGCCTCGGCCAGATGAGCTTTGACGCCGCCGGGGAAGGTGCCCTCGATGTAGGTGTTGGAGGCGTCAGCCCAGATCTCGTTAAAGGTGAACCAATAGGTCACCTGGTCAGCGTATTCCTTAAAGCAGAAGGTGGCAAAGTCCACAAAGGCGTCGATGGTCTCGCGATTGAGGAAGTCGCCCTTCTCAAAGAGGGGCAGCGGCGTGTCAAAGTGATGCAGCGTGACAAACGGCTCAACGTGGTGCTTGTGGCACTCGGCAAAGAGATCGTGGTAGAACTGCACGCCCTCGGGGTTTACCTTGCCAGTACCCTCGGGGAAGATACGGCTCCAGGCGATGGAGAGGCGGATGCCGTTGATGCCGAACTCCTCGCACAGCTCCAGATCGACGGGGTACTGGTTGTAGAAGTCGGAGGCGGGGTCGGGGGAGAAACGGCCCTGGGCCTCCAGGAAGTCGTCCCAGGCGACCTTGCCCTTTCCGTGGGTGCGGGTCTCGCCTTCTACCTGGTAGGCAGCGGTGGCGCCGCCAAAGACAAAGTCCTCGGGAAACTGCGCGGGCGGGTTGGTGACGCTGGCAGGGTTAACGGACATGATGATCCAATCGTTTAAATCGAAGGGCCAGCCGGTCTTGGATAGTCGGCTGGCCCTAAGCGTTACTTACTTCGACAGCTGCTCGCTCACAAAGGCGAGAGACTTGTCGCCGTTCTGGGAGAGCTCGATGTATTGCTTACCGCGGCAGGCGACGCACTTGTTGCCCACACGCTCGCAGTCCTTCTGCAGGTCGGCCAGGTAGCTGGCGGCCTGCGGGGCCAGGACGACCAGGTCAAAGTCGGGAAGCATGTCCACGTGGTTGCCATAGGCATCGGCAGCGGTCTCAAGATCGATGCCGCGCTCCTTGGCGGCCTTGGCCAGTGCGTTGGCGAGCAGGCCCGAAGTGCCGCCGCCCTGGCAGAGCACGAGTACGCGCTTGCCGTTGAGGTCGCTGGCGGCCGTAGCTTCGGTGGCGGCAGCAGCGGGGGCAGCGTCGGTCTTTACGACCTCGGCAGCGGCGCCGGCGGCAACACTCTTGGCGTCGGCCTTACCCTGGAAGGCGTCGTTGAGCTTGGCGGCCTTCTCGGCGTTCTTGGCGGCGAGCTCCTCCTGGGAGATCTCGGCCTCCTCGGCGCACTTCTGGGCGTCATAGGCACGGAAGAACGGGTAGTACAGGGCAAAGTCGATGACTAGGATGATGGCGAGCATCACAAAGGCGAGCGGCTGGAAGCCCAGGCCCATGATGGTGCCGATGGGGCCGGGGACGGTCCAGGGCAGGGTGTACATAAAGCCGTTCATGCCCAAGAAGTCGATAAAGACCTTGAGGATCCAGATGTTGGCGATCGGGGCAAAGACAAACGGGACAAAGAAGACGGGGTTGAGCACGATAGGCGCGGCGAACAGCAGCGGCTCGTTGACGGCAAAGCACACGGGGACGATGGCTGCTTTGCCGACGGCGCGCATCTCCTGGGACTTGGCCAGGAAGCAGAACATAAAGACCAGGACGAGCGTGGCGCCGGTGCCGCCCATGCAGACGACGAAGTACTGGGCTCCCTGCGTCAGGACGGCGGTGGCGTGCTCGCCGGCCTGGAATGCAGCCAGGTTGTCGGTCATGTTGGCAACGAGAGCGGCGGCGATGGCGGGCTCGACGATCGAGGGGCCGTGGACGCCGACGAACCAGAAGAGGCTCATAGCGCCGTAGATCACAGCGAGGCCGATATAGCCGTCGGCGGCGGTGAACAGGGGCTGGAACACCTGGATGACGCCCTGGGCAAAGCAGAAGCCAAAGGCAGCGCGGAAGACGATGTCAAAGACCCAAAAGACGGTGATGCAGACGGAGAAGGGGATGATGTCCTTAAAGGTCTGCGAGATGTTGGGCGGAACCTGCTCGGGCATCTTGACGGTGATGTTGCGCTTAATGAAGAACTTGTAGATGATGCCGGTCACAAACGCAGCGATAAAGGCGGTCAACAGGCCCTTGGAACCAAGGTAGGTGGTGTTGAAGCCGCTGGCAGCATCCGTGGCGATCGTGTCGCTCGAAAGGAGCAAGAAGCCGATGATGGCTGCGCACATGCACGAGATGAAGTTGATCTGGTTGTTCTTGGGCAGGTCGCGGTTCTGGGCGTCGGCGAAGTGCTTGGCCGTGGTGGCGGCACAGGCGATAGCCAGGATGCCCATGGAGTAGTTGTAGCACTTCCACAGGGCGTTGTTGATGTCATCGGGCCAGTAGAAACCCCAGATGTTGGGGACCGAGGCTACCAGGCAGAAGATGGACGAGAAGATGATGATGGGGATGACGGAGATAAAGCCGTCGCGGATCGCCTTGAGGTACTTGTTGCGGGCGATCGCGTTGAAAAAGGGCTGGCCCTTTTCGATGATGGCGATGAGTTGCTCCATGCAATGCTCCTAAGAGTCGGTGGGTTAGCAACGATGGTAACTTTTGACGTTCGGTTGCCAAAATGTTGACGTTGCCATTTTGCGGCACAAAAAAAGACGCGAACTGATGGTTCCTGTGCCTGCGAACCGTCGATTCCTTATGCGTAAACGTTTGAGCCGCCCGGTGGCTCTGTGTTTGCACAATGGCAACGTTAACATTTGGACTACAAAAGCCGTTCGGGGAAGCAAAAATGTCGGTGAACGGTAGGTTTTGGGTGGTGAGCGTATGGCGGAGGAGGCGTTAGATATACTTAAAGACGTTTCATTTGACTGCGTAGGGTGCCACCAATGGCATCGTTGACATAGAAAGATCGACCTATGGCCGCTGTTAAAAAATCGGTTTCCGTTAAGGACGTGGCGCGTCTCGCGGGCGTCTCGGAGCAGACAGTCTCGCGTACGGTGCACGATTCGCCCAGCGTGCGCCCCGAGACCAAGGAGCGCGTGCGTGCCGCCATGCGCGAGCTGGGGTATCGCCCCAATTTTGCCGGCCGTTCGCTGCGTCGCGGCAAGTTCAAGACCGTCGGCGTCGCCATGTTCAACATTACCGGTACCGGCAATCTCGACCGCATGGAGGGCTTTGCCGCCGCCGCCGACAAGCACGGCTATGCCATCACCCTTACTAAAGTAGATGGACATCCCTATACCCTCGAGAGCGCATCGTCGCGCATGAGCGCACTGCCGGTGGACGGCATGGTCGTGATCATGAACCGCATGCCGGCGGACTTTGGCACCTTTGAGCCGCTGCCCGGCATGCAGACGGTGCTCGTTACCATGCTGGAGCACCCGCTCTGTTCAACGGTCGATAACGACCAGTTCGATTGCTCGCGCCAGGTGGTCGAGTACTTGTTGGAGCAGGGGCACAAGACCGTGCACTTTATCTCATGCCCCGAGCGCTCACTTTCGGGCATGCAGCGCGAGGAGGGCTGGCGCGAGACATTGCGCGCGCATGGTATTGAGCCGCCGCGACTCATCCGTGGCGATTGGACGGCACAGAGCGGATATGCCGCCGGTCAGGCTCTGGCGGACGATCCGACCTGTACGGCCATTTATGCTTCCAACGACGCCATGGCCTACGGCTGCATTCGCGGGCTCGAATCGCGCGGAAAGCGCGTGCCCGAGGACGTGAGCGTGGCGGGTGTTGATGACAGCCTGGGCGACATCGTGCCCGACCGTCGCCTGACCACGGTGCGCTTTGACAACAAGCGCGTCGGCATGTGGGCTGTCGACAAGATTGCCGGCGCCGAGGGGGTTGCGTCTGGCGTGGAGCACATGCTGATCCCCGGCATGCTCGTAGAGGGTGATACGGTGCGCGATGTACGCTAGGGTGTGGACCTGTTTGGGTTGCCGCTAACTGTGTTCGATATTGTTCAGATTGGTTTAAAAACCGTTCACGGGCGAAAAATGACCGTTCATAGCTTGAAATTACGTTTTGCGCTGTTCTTTTTTGTTTGAATGTTAATGTTTCTGCCATACAGAACGCAGCGCGTATGCCCGGACGCGATGCTCTCGATTGGTTCATATGTGAAAGGAACGCAATATGGCAACCAAAGAAGAAATCTCGATGGTTGGATTCGAGATTGTCGCATACGCAGGTGACGCCCAGACCGATCTGCTTGCAGCGCTCGATGCTGCTCGCGAGGGTGATTTTGAGAAGGCCGAACAGCTGCACAAGGATGCCAGCGATGCACTTATCGGCGCCCATGACACGCAGACCAAGCTGCTTTCGCAGGAGGCCGGCGGCGGCGAGATGGAGATGACCTTCATCATGGCTCACGCTCAGGACACTCTCATGACCACTATGATCCTGGAGAAGCAGGCCCGCTTTACCATCGATGCCTACAAGCGCATCGCTGAGCTCGAGGCCAAGCTCGCCTAACGAGCTCGCACAACCTCGTCCCCTTCCAAAAACCCTGCCGCTATCCGCGGCAGGGTTTTTCTGTATCTCACCTATCTAGGTTGCGGCGAAATAGGGGCCGACAGCCCCAAATGACCCGCTTTTCCCGTCCCCGGAGGATCGGTTGGCAGCGCTCGCCACGAAACTGGCTCATCTACTACGTTTAACCCGATGCCCTCGAACACACCCGCGTTTCATGAAAAACCGCAGGACTTCTACCTGCGGTTTTGTTTTTCCGCTTTGTGGCATGGTCGGGGATGGGCGGTTAAACGTAGTAGATGAGCCCATTTCATGGCGGGCGGATCATGCAGCAGCCTGTTGCACCTCCTGCCGTTCAGTTTTTCGATGGGTGGGTATACTTTCCACCGCAATACAGGCCGGAATGAGGAGGTATCCAAATGCCGGACAACGGATCAATTCAAAAAAGAGACGCGTATGAGATGGCTCATGGGCGTCCTGTCCAGATAACCGAGCATACGACGGTAACCGAGCTGCAGCCCAGCCTGTCCGATGTCGTGTGCGCAAACAAAAAGCTGCAGATTGGCTTTATCGTTGCGCTCGTGGTGCTGGCGCTGCTGTCGGGCTTTGTAGCTCGTCCGCATTTTGCCGATACCAAGACTTGGGACTCCACCATCGAGGTCATCGATCAAAAGAAAGGTAACGTACTGGCGCTCACGACCTCGTGCGTGGCGCTATCTGCGGGCATTACCGCGCTGCCGGGTGATACGGGAACGCCGGTTGCCGAGCAGCTCGCGCAGCTTTCAGGCAACTTGGGCATCGTGCTTGCCGTGCTCTATCTCGAGAAATATCTGCTGACTATTTTGTGGTCGGTTGGCCTAGGCATCTTAATCCCGTTTGCGTTGGTGCTCTTTGCGGTGTCGCTTGGCATTCATGGGCGCTGGAGCACGAGCGCCGTCCTGCGCCGCGTGGCGACTCGCGTGCTGGTGGTTGCCATGATCGGCATGGCGTTGGTGCCTGCAAGCGTATGGGTGTCGCAAAAGGTCGACGAAACGTATCGAGTGAGCATCGAGGCAGCCGAGCAAAAGGCGGCCGACGCTGCGAGTGCGGCAGATGGCGACAGCTCCAAAGCAAGCAAGAAAAAGACCGAGTCCACAGAGTCCAAGAACGTGCTTGAACAGCTTGCCGACGGTGCCTCGAGCCTGGTCACGTCGGTAACCAGTGGTGCCAAGCAAATGACCGATGAGATCGTGCAGCAGGTGACCGATTTGATCGAAGGCGTCATCGTGATGATCGTGACCTCGTGCGTTATCCCGCTGCTGGTGCTTGTGGCGTTTCTGTGGCTGGGCCACACCCTGCTGGGGATTGATATCTCCGGTCCCGCGAACTATCTGACGGGTCGTTTCTTGAGCGCTCCGTCCAAACATGCCAAGAAGAACAGGCAGTCTGAGTAGCTAAAACAGCTGTATATACCGGGGAATACCGCCGAAGGGGCGGCCGAGACACGTTCTCGGCCGCCCTTTTGTTTGTTGAACACATGGTCGCTACGTCTGCGCCGGGCTCAAACGGTCGGCAATCATCCGTGAACGGTATTTGTTCAAAAAAGAACAAAGTTAAACAAATAATGGTTGCAACCTATGTTCGAATGTGTTCAAATAAACATGAACAGTGAAGAACCGCACATTCAGATGCCCGGACCTGAGCGCGATTCAACACTTCCAAACAGAAACTACGCACCTGCGTATCTCTCAAGGAGGATGTCATGAGGGTTGTAATCGCTTCCGATGCCGACGGTATGTCGATGAAGGAGTCCATCAAGGAGATGCTCATCGCCGACGGTCACGAGGTCGTCGACTATTCCGAGACCCCTGCTGCGGACTTTGTCGATTCCGCGACCGCCGTTGCCAAGGACCTGCTGGAGCACAAGGATTCCCAGGGCTTCGCATTCGATAAGTATGGCGTCGGCTCCTATATGGCCGCCGTCAAGATCAAGGGCATGGTCGTCGCCAACATTTCCGACGAGCGTTCCGCTTACATGACCCGCGAGCACAACGGCTCGCGCATGGTCACCATGGGCCCGGGCGTTGTGGGCACCGAGGTCGCCAAGAAGATCGCCCGCGAGTTCCTGCGCGCCCAGTACGCCGGCGGCCGTCACCAGATCCGTGTCGACATGCTCAACAAGATGGCCTAACGAGAGCCACCGAGAACTCGAACTTCTATCTCAACTTGTGAATTCAGACGAAAGGACGTTCTGATGAAGAAGACCATCGCAATCGGTTGCGACCATATCGTTACGGACGAGAAGATCTATCTGGCCGACCGCCTGGAGCAGGCTGGCTACAAGGTGCTCGACTGCGGCACCTACAGCCACACCCGTACGCACTATCCCATCTACGGTAAGGCCGTGGGCGAGGCTGTTGCCAGCGGCGAGGCCGACTTTGGCGTGGCCCTGTGCGGCACCGGCATCGGCATCACCAACGCCGTCAACAAGGTTCCCGGCGCCCGCTGCGCCCTGGTTCGCGACATGACCTCTGCCCTGTATGCTCGTCGTGAGCTCAACGCCAACATCGTGGGCTTTGGCGGCAAGATCACCGGCGAGTTCCTGATGGCCGATATCATGCTTGCCTTCCTGGAGGAGCCCTACGAGAAGACCCCCGAGCACGATGCCCTGATCGCCAAGATCGATGCCTGCAATAAGGCCGACGCCGAGGCTCAGGCCGACCCGCACTTCTTTGACGAGTTCCTCGAGAAGTGGGACCGCGGCGAGTATCACGACTAAGGAGGTTACGCGGTTTTGCCAAACCGCGTAACGGGTCGACGCTGCGCGGCGCTCAGGCACCCCATCTCGCCGCTCAAACCGTCGCTCGCGTACATGAAGTACGCGTCGCTCCTCTTTCGCGGCGACCTGGGGCACCTGAGCGCCGCTCGCTGACGTAGGGGGTACCAGCAGGGTTACCGCTGTTGTTGGGAAGCGTTCTGATTCGGCTAGCTGCTCCGATAACACGTTTGCTTGCTGAGCTTGAGTGCTTCGCTCCAGGCGGTACCCGGCATTCTGCAGCTTTTCAATTGACGGCTCGCGTTTCTGTGAGGGGGCGCGGGCCGGTTTTCTATCAGCCCTATTGACTTGGCGGGCTGTCGTAAGAAAGGGAAGGCTCCTATGGAGTTTGTTCTTGATAACGGTTCTATTCGTGTGGCGCTGAGCACGGCTGGCGGATCGTTCACTTCGATTAAAGCCAGCGGTCGCGAGTACCTGTGGCAGGGCGATCCTTCGGTCTGGTCGGGCCAGGCACCCATTTGCTTCCCGATCTGCGGTGGCCTTCGTGACGGCCGCGCGATGACCATGGGCGGCCGCGAGGTCAAGCTCGCTCGCCACGGCTTTGCGCGCAAACAGGAGTGGAAGCTCGAGGAGCAGGGCGACAACATGGTTGCGCTGAGCCTAAGCTCTGCCGACCATGCCGAGTTGCTCGAGCAGTACCCGTATCCGTTTAAGATCGTTGCTCGTTACACGATCGATTCGGAAAAGGTGGCCGTGTCGTACGAGGTGACCAATGAGGGCACCGAGGACATGCCGTTCTTTGTGGGTGGTCACCCCGGCTTTAAGTGCCCGCTCGACGAGGGCGAGTCCTATGACGACTATGAGCTTCGTTTTGAGCGGTGCGAGGCCACCGAGCTCTGTACCGCCGTTCCCTCGACGGGCCTGATTGATGTTGAGCATCGCAGCAAGAACCCCATGATCGGCCAGAACCTGCCGCTTACCCACGAACTCTTCGACTTCGCGGAGACCATCTTTGACGTGCTCGAGAGCCGCGTGGTTACGCTGACCAAGAAAACCGAGGACAAGGGCGTGCGCCTGACGTTCCCCGATATGCCGTACCTGATTGTGTGGAGCAAGCCCGAGGGCGACTTTGTGGCAGTTGAGCCGTGGGGTGGTCTGTCCACCTGCTCCGACGAGGACGATATTCTGGAGCACAAGCGTGGCTGCCTGGTGGCCAAGCCAGGGGAGACCGTCATCCGCGGCTTTGAGATCGAGATCCTTTAACGAGTTATCGTATGTTTGGGGCCGCGCGTGTCGTGCCCCGGAAACAGGAGTTCAACATGATTCTGACCGTTACCATGAACCCGTCGATCGATACGCGCTATCAACTCGACAAGCTGATCATCGACGACGTGAACCGCGTGACGCCTGAAAAGACCGCTGGCGGCAAGGGCCTCAACGTGAGCCGTGTGCTGCTGCAGTTGGGCGACGATGTGCTCGCGACCGGCCTGCTCGGCGGCCACATGGGTGCCTATATGGCCGAGCTTATGGATGCCGACGGCGTCAAGAACGACTTTGTGCCCATCGCCGGTGAGACGCGCATTTGCCTGAATATTCTGCACGAGGGTAATCAGACCGAGCTGCTGGAGAGCGGCCCGCAGATCGCCCCGGCCGAGCTCGAGGCCTTTACGGCCAAGTTCGCCGAACTCGCGGCGAAGGCGGACGTTGTGACGCTTTCGGGCTCGCTGCCGCGTGGCGTCGATGCCGGCTACTATGCCGAGCTCGTCAAGATCGCCGAGGAGGCGGGCGCCAAGGTGCTGCTCGATACCTCGGGTGCATCGCTGGAGGCCGCGCTGGAGTCCGACGCTAAGCCTGAGCTCGTAAAACCCAACCTGACCGAGATTAACGGCCTGCTGGGTACGTCCTTTACGACCGATGATGTCGATGCCCTGCGCGAGGCGCTTGCCGCCGATGGCCGCTTTGCCGGTATCCCCTGGGTTGTCGTTTCGATGGGCGCTGCCGGTTCGGTGGGCTTCCATGAGGGTCGCGCGTTCCGCGCCAAGACGCCCGCGATTGCGGCTGTGAACGCAACGGGTTCCGGCGACTCGACCATCGCCGGTTTTGCGCATGCCATTGCTGCTGGTGCCGACGACGTCACGGTGCTCAAGACCGCCAATACCTGCGGTAAGCTCAACGCCATGGATCCCAAGACCGGCCACCTGGTCATGGACCGCTGGGATGAAATCTTCAACAACGTTAAGGTAACTGAGCTTTAAGGTTACGCGGGTTTACCAACCCGCGTAACGGCTCGACGCTGCGCGGGCCGCATTTGGACAATCTGACGTTCAACTTCAAGGGCGCGACCAGAAGGTCAGCGCCCTTTCGTTTCGCGTCACCTTGTCTCAAATGCGGCCCGCTCGCTGTCGTTGCCAAACATCGGCGTCGCCGTGGTTGTCACTTGGGGTAGTCATTGGGGACGTTCTTTAATGACTGGTCGTTTAAGAACGTCCCCAATGGCTACACTCAAAAACGGCGCCCGTCGGCGATGTTGCCGGCGGGCGCCGTTGTCTTGAAGACGAAATAGTCCGTTTTCCTCCGTCCCCAAGGGATCATTACAGTGAGTCGATAAAGCGCTGCTGGGCGGCGCGGCCGGCTTCGTCCCACTTAAAGACGCCGGCGTTGTCGAGCACGTGGCCAAACACTACGCCGACTTCCTCGTGCAGGATGCCGATGGCGCTATCCGCCGTAAGCTCGTCGGCGCGGCGGGCATAGACATCCTCGGCCCACGCGGCATGGCTACGGCAGAGGTCGTCGCCCTCGAGCGCGCCGGCAAGGTCGTAGCTGGTATCGGCTTTGGCCGCCAGCAGGTGCTCGCGGACAGCGCCGAGCTCGGGAACCAGACGCGGCGGCAAAATGGCCAGGCCCATGACCTCGATCAGGCCGATGTTCTCCTTTTTAATATGGTGGTACTCGGCATGCGGGTGGAACACGCCCAGCGGATGCTCGTCGGTCGTGATGTTGCAGCGAAGCGCCAAGTAGGCCTCGTAGATCTCGCCTCCGGCATTGCCGCGGGAGTCGACGCGGCGGATGACGGGCGTCACGGTGTTGTGCGCCACGCCATCGGCTGTGCGTGCGATGACGCCCACCGACTCATCGGTCCACTCGCGCCAGGCGAGGATAATCTTCTCGGCGGCATCGAGCAGCTGGGCGCGGTCGTGCGAGCGCAGGCGCAGCACCGAGAGCGGCCACTGCAGCACGGTGCCGCTGACCTGGTTAAAACCGGGCACGCTAAACTGCGAGACCTCGGCGGCGTGCATCATGGGGAACTCGTGCGCGCCACCCTGGAAGTGGTCGTGCGACAGAATCGAGCCGCCCACGATAGGCAGGTCGGCGTTGGAGCCGATGAAGTAATGCGGGAACAGGTCCACAAAGTCGAGCAGGCAGGTCAGGCCCTTGCGGTCGACGTGCATCGGACGATGCTCGGAGCTCATGGCAATGCAATGCTCGTTAAAGTACGCGTACGGGCTGTACTGGAAACCCCAGCGCTCGCCGTTGAGCTGGATGGGGATAATGCGCAGGTTCTGGCGAGCGGGGTGAGCGCCGCCGTCGGCTGCGGCGGAGCGTCCGGGATAGCCCTCGTTTTCGATGCAGAGCTGGCAGGCGGGATACTTCTCGCCCGTGTTCTTTGCGGCACCAGCCGCGGCGATATCGCGTGGGTCCTTCTCAGGCTTGGAGAGGTTGATGGTGATCTCAAGATCGCCCCAGTTGGTGGGGGTGCTCCATTTGATGTTGCGCGCGATGGCGGCACGGCGCACGTAGCCGGCGTCGCAGCACAGGCCGTAGAACCAGTCGGTCGCGGCGCGGGGCTCGTTGACGCCCATGCGTCCGTTGAACTCCTCGTTTACAACCGAAGGCCTCGGCATGAGCGCACCCATGATGCGCATGGCGATGCGGTCGCGGCCTGACGCCGTGTCCTCGGCGGCACCGTTGGTAACGGCGGCCTCGGAAAGCGCGGCAAGCGTGCCTTCAAGATCAAAGTCGGGCAGGGTATTGGGGTGCAAGAGCGAGAGTTTCTCAACCTGGAGCGCCCAGGCCATATCGAGTGCGGGACCCGTGGCGCCGATGCACTCCAAAATGGTGTTGTATGCCCAGATCCGGTCGTCCTGGCCGATCATCGATCGGTGGATGGCGTACTCGATCAGGTTCTGCGCGGCCTCTCGCACGTCAGTCATTACAGCCATGCCGCGTAAGCCCCCTTGTCAGAGATGGCGTAGTGACGGGCAGAGCCCTCGCCCAGCCAGCCGTTCATCTTGGCAATGAAGGTGTCGACCAGATCGAGCGGCACGAAGGCCTGGATGGTGCCACCAAAGCCGCCACCGTGGATACGGACGGCGCCGCGGCCGTCGAGCACGTGCTCGGCCAGCGCCAGGGCATACATGGAAGGCTGCTCGGAACCCAGCTTGGCAACAACATTCTGCAGGTACATGGCAGAGCTGGCGCCGGACTCGCGCGTCAGGACCAGGAACTGGTCAATGTCGCCAGCGTTCAGGGCTGCCCAGCGCTTGTCGACCAGGCCGTTCTCGTACCAGTAGTGAACGGCACGCAGGCAAGCGCGGTCGCCCAGCTTGGCGCGCAGCTCGGGGAGCTTGGCGTCAAAGTTGGCAACGTTGACCTCGCACAGGCGTGCCTTGCCAAACTCGGCGGCGACGTCCTGCATCTCGCGCGGAACGGCGGCGTAGTCGTCGGTAGCCGCCACATGGTCGGCGCCAACCTTAACGAGCACGAGCGCATAGCCGTGATCCTCAAAGTTGAGCTCGAGCTTCTGGGTCTTAGGCTGAGCCTGATCCTCAAAGTCCATGTAGGCGAGGCCGCCCAGGCACACAGCCGCCTGATCCATAAGACCGCAGGGCTTGCCGTAATAGTTGTTCTCGGTGCGCTGGCTCATCTGGGCGAGCGCGACGGGCTCAATGGCGGGCGCGCCCCAGAGCGTCTCCATGGCGCGGCCGTAAGCCGCCTCGACAGCGGCGGAGCTAGAAAGGCCGCCACCCGAGGGGACGGAGCAGGTAAAGGCAAAGTCGAAGCCCTGGGGCTCAACGCCCAGAGCAGCGATTTCGTGGGCCATACCGCGCACGAGGCTTGCGGACGTGCCCTTCTCGGACTCTTGAATATCCAGCGTGTCGAGCGTGATCTCAAACGTAGGATAGCCCTCGTCGGCGACGCGAACCTTGTTGGAATCGGTCGCCACGGCAATGCCGTCGACGGCGACATCGAGCGAGCCGGCGATAACGTGACCGCCCTCGTGATCGGTGTGGTTGCCGCTGATCTCGGAACGGCCGGGCGCGTGCACATAGAGCACCTGGCGATCGCCGATGGGGCCAAACTCCTCCTCAAACAGCTTGGTGAGCGTGGCGAGTGTCTTTTCGTCGGGGGTGGTCATGAGGGTCCTTTCCTTGGCGCATACTGACGAGTTTTCCGTCGTAGTGAGTACGTTAACAATCTGAAGTGGCATAAACTCAGCATCTACGATGCCGCACGTTACGGGCTATGTTAACGTACTCATAACACAACACTTATCACTTTTTGAGAATCTGGTAATCGGTAGAAATCAAGCCGTGAACGGTATTGCCGTATGGACTTATAGAGCAGAAGAGTTGCGGATTGAAAAAGTAGAGTACGTTAACATGCGTCCGACGATAGCGGGCTTCGGCGCGGGGCGTATTTCTGCCCGGGCCGGCATGCACGCTATTCAGATCTCGCGAGGGTGAAGGTGATCCTGTGGTAAGGCGCCCGTCCAACGATACAGGTACGCGTCCGGTCTCCATGGCCGACGTCGCCCGCGCTGCTGGCGTTTCGCAGCAGACGGTTTCGCGCGTTGCCAACGGCCTCCCTAACGTCAACGAGCAGACGCGCCAGCGCGTGCAGGCCGCCATGCAGGAGCTCGGCTTCCGTCCGAGTTATGCCGGTCGCTCGCTGCGCGACGGCCGTTACCATTCGGTCGGTCTGTGCGTCAACGATGTCACCAAGTTTGGGAACCTCTCAATGATCGACGGCATCGCCAGCGCAGCTCGCGAGCATAATTGCGCCATCACGCTGGTCGAGATGTCCAAGACCGAGGAATTCTCGCTTGCCGAGGCAACGCGTCGTATGGCCGCGCTGCCCGTGGACGGCATCATCATCGGCATGAGCCGTATGGCGCCCGATTTTGAGACGTTTGATCCGTTACCGGGTATCGGCACGGTTATCGTCACCATGTATGCGCACCCGCGGGTGACTACGGTCGACTCCGATCATTACGGCTGCTCGCTGTTGCTTATGGACCATCTGTTTGAGCTGGGGCACGAGCAGATTCGCTATATTGGCGGCCCGTCGTTCTCGGTCGACGAGCAATTTCGTCGCGCCGGTTGGCAGGATGCGCTCGAGCGTAAACACATCGAGCCGGCAGAGCCGCTCGAGGGCGACTGGTCTGCCAACAGCGGTTACGAGGCCGGCAGATATCTGGCCGAGCACGATCGCACCATGACGGCGATTTACGCGGCAAACGACCAGATGGCAAATGGCGCGATTGCCGCGCTGCGTGATAGCGGTCTGCGCGTGCCCGAGGACGTGAGCGTGGTGGGTGTCGATGACTCACTCGACGACTTTGTCGCGCATAACGAGCTCACGACCGTTCGATTCGACTTGCATCAGCGTGGGCGCGAGGTATTCGAGCATGCGGTTCCCGAGGCGGGGACGGCGGGCAAAACCGTTGCCATTCGTATTCCCGGTCAGCTCATCGTTCGGCATAGTACGGCGGCACCGCCCGCATAGTTTGTGCTGGTAAACGGCGATTTATCGCATTTCAATAACAATCGGTAAGGATGCCGGCAGATGGCTGTTGGGATGCAGCCGAGTGCTATGATAGACGGGCTCTTTTGTCTATCTAGGAGGCTTTGCCTGATGGAGATCACCAAGGATATCCGCTACGTTGGCGTCGACGATCACGACATTGACCTGTTCGAGGGCCAGTACGATGTGTCCGAGAACGGTATGGCATACAACAGCTACGTTATCTTGGGCGACAAGATCGCTGTCGCCGATTCGGTCGACGGTGGTTTTGTCGATGAGTGGCTCGGTAACCTCGAATCCGTGCTCGATGGCCGTACGCCCGATTACCTGGTCGTTCATCATATGGAGCCCGACCACTCCGCTGGCATCGTCGCCTTTATGGAGCGCTATCCCCAGGCCCAGATTGTGGCCAGCATGGGCGCTTTCCGCATGATGGTCAACTACTTTGGCACCGATTTCCCCGAGCGCAAGATGGTCGTCAAAGAGGGTGACGTGCTCGACCTGGGCGGCCACAGCCTAACCTTTGTCGGCGCCCCCAACGTTCATTGGCCCGAGGTGCTTTTCTCTTACGAGTCCACTGACAAGGTGCTCTTTAGCGCCGACGGCTTTGGCAAGTTTGGCGCCAACGATATCGAGGATCCGGAAGGTTGGGCCTGTGAGGCGCGCCGTTACTACTTTGGCATCGTGGGCAAGTTCGGCAAGTTTGTGCAGGCCGTGCTCAAGAAGGCCGCCGACCTAGACATCCAGATCATTTGCCCGCTTCACGGCCCCGTGCTGACCGAGAACCTGGGCTATT
This sequence comes from uncultured bacterium, assembly GCA_905214435.1. GTDB lineage: Bacteria > Actinomycetota > Coriobacteriia > Coriobacteriales > Coriobacteriaceae > Collinsella. The sequence continues at coordinate 599 of CAJMMA010000001.1, read as the reverse complement.
ACCTTGACACCTACAACACCTGGTCGAGCTACCAGCCCGAGGACGAGGGCATTACGATTGCCTATGCAAGCGTGTATGGCCATCTGAAGGCTGCCGTTGAGGAGCTTGCATCTGCGCTCGAGGCCCGCGGCCAGAAGGTTTCCGTCTTTGACCTGACTCGCGACGACATGGCCGAGGCCGTTGAGGATGCGTTCCGCTATGACCGTCTGGTACTCGCTTCCATCACCTATCAGGGCGAGATTTTCCCGTTCATGAGCACCTTCATCCATACGCTCGCCGAGCATGCCTACCAGAACCGCACGGTGGCGCTTGTCGAGGCCGGTTCCTGGGCGCCCGCCGCTGCCAAGGTTATGACCAAGGAGCTCGAGGGCATGAAGGACATCACCCTGACGCAGAACAAGGTGACCGTGCTAGGTTCGCTCAGCGACGCATCGCGCGCCCAGATTGAGGCCCTCGCTAACGAGCTCTCCAAGTAGCGATACGCTCACGTTTAACGCTCAAACCACCACAAAGGTGCCTTTGTGGTGGTTTTTGTTTAAGCGCTGGCGATGAGGAGATTTGGGCGGGCGTTGTCGACGATCTCGGCGATTGAGGTGGCG